>CAZGLZ010000013.1:0-52412 GCA_964526245.1 uncultured Chloracidobacterium sp.
TCTTGGTTGCCGGTTTTCATATTCTTTAGCGTCACTTTGCCTTCGGCGATCTCGGTTTCGCCGAGGACGGCGACGTATGGGACCTTGATCTGGTCGGCGTATTTCATTTGTTTGCCGAATTTATCGGCTTCGGGATAGACGGTGACGCGAAGGCCGGTGGAGCGGAGTTCGGCGGCGAGCTTCAGCGATTCGGCGACGGTCTCTTCGCTCCAGATGGTGACCATTACGTCCGCAGGCGCCGATTCGGCGATCTCCGGCGGGAACATCCCGCGTTCTTCCATCACGACCAAAATGCGTTCGAGCCCGAGCGAGAATCCGCAGGCGGGTATCTGCTCTTTGCCAAACATTCCGATCAGCCCGTCGTAACGGCCGCCGCCGCCGAGGCTTCCGGCGAGGTCCGGAACCGTTATCTCGAAGATCGCTCCGGTGTAATAAGAAAGTCCGCGGGCGAGCGTCGGATCGATCGTCACGGGCAGTCGGTCGCACAAAGCAAGGATCCGGTCGAGGTCGTCGTTTGAAATGTCTCCGGCAACTGCCGAGAGAAAACTATCGGCTGAAGTCACCGCGATGCCGCGTTCGAGCAGTTCCTTGCGAACACCCTCGGAGCCGATCTTGTCGAGTTTATCGAGAGCGACGAGAGCGTCCGATTCGTTAGTGATGCCGGCGTCGGAAACCAGCTTGGCAAGAAGTTGACGATGGTTGATCCGAACCACGAAATCTGCGAATCCGAGCCGCTTGAGGATCTCGCACACGGCTGAGATCAACTCGGCCTCGACGACGACAGAGGTCGAGCCGATGGCGTCAACGTCGCATTGATAGAATTCGCGAAAGCGGCCGCGGGCGGGGCGGTCGGCACGCCAGACGGGCTGTATCTGATAGCGTTTGAAGAACTTCGGCAGGTCGTTCCGGTGATGAGCGACGACGCGGGCAAGCGGAACGGTCAGATCGTAACGCAGGGCCAAATCAGAGAGTTGCGAAGTTTCAAAGTTGCGATGTTGCGGAAGTTCATCAACTTCGGAACTTCGCAACTTCGCAACGTCGGCCAGCTTTTCGCCGCGCTTCAGTATCTTGAAGATAAGCTGATTGCCTTCCTCGCCGTACTTGCCCATGAGGGTCTCGAGGTTTTCGACCGCAGGGGTTTCGAGCGGTTCGAAGCCGTAGCTTTCGTAAACCTCTTTGATGATGCCGATAACGTATTCGCGCTTGCGGACATCGGCGGGCAGAAAATCGCGCATTCCGCGCGCCGGATTGGTCTTGCTCATAGGGGATAGTTTACCGCAGAGACGCAAAGACGCAGAGGAAGATCGAGGGAGAAACTCTGCGTCTCCGCGTCTCGGCGGTTCATCTGTAGTGCTGCTTTAGTTCGACGTAGTTTTGCCAGAAGCGTGGAAGGTCGGCGAGTTCGGCCTCGGTCAGCGGGCGTTTGACTCGGGCGGGTGAGCCCATGACGAGCGAGCCCGTCGGTATCTCGGTACCCGGCGTCAGCAGCGAGCCGGCCGCGACCAGCGAATTTGCCCCGACCCGGACGCCATCCAGCAAGATCGCCCCGATGCCGATCAAGCAGCCCGTTTCGACATAGCAGCCATGGAGCGTCACGCGGTGGCCGACCGTCACTTCATGCTCCAAGATGGTCGAGTGCGTCTTTGAGCTGACGTGGATGACGGTTGCGTCCTGGATGTTCGTCCTTGCGCCGATGCGTATCAAATTCACATCGCCGCGGACGATGGACCCGAACCAGATGCTCGCATCCTCGCCGATCTCGACATCGCCGATAACGATGGCATCATCGGCAATAAACGCTGTCGGGTCGATCTTCGGAGCGGTACCGTTGAATTCTCTAACCATTGTTTTAACTTTTACCGATCTTCCTTCGAACCATCGCAACCACCTGCTCGACCTCGCCGATCCGGAGAAGCTTGGCCGCGACGAGGAACGTTACGCCGCCGAGGCCGATCGGGATGAAGGCCTCAAGGAGCCGCGAGACAAGCGTTTCGGCGACGAAAAGCCCTGCAATGTAACGATAGCTGAAGTAGCAAACGGCTGACATTGCCGCCGATGCGACGGCGATCTTGACGAATGCCGCCGCGATGTCGCGGCCATTGAGCCGGCCGATCTTGCGGCGCATCATCACCGTTAGCGCAATGAAATTTACGAGCGCGACGGTCGAGGTGGCAAGGGCAACGCCGACGTGGCCAAAGCCGTTCGGCCGCTCGGGCGTCACGCCTATTCCGGAGAGAAAGACCATCATCCCGTAGCTGACCGGAGCGTGGATCAGCACCGACGCCAGGCTGACGTACATCGGCGTCTTTGCGTCGTCGAGCGCGTAGAAGGAAGGCGAAAGCACCTTGATCGCCGCATAGCCCGCAAGCCCGATCGAATATGCCGCGAGTGCCCAGGCGACCATATTGGTATCGAATGCCCGGAACGGCCCGCCTTGATATATGAGTGCGACTATGGGTTCGCCGAGCACGATAAGCCCGCAGGCGGCCGGCACGGTGAGCAGGAAGACGAGCTTCATCGCGTCCGAGAGCGTCGAGCGAAACTTGACGATATTTTCCTCCGCCGCCAGCCGCGAGAGAGCCGGAATCGCCGCCGTGCCGATGGCAACGCCAAAGAGCCCGATCGGAAATTGCATAAGTCTAAATGAAAAACTCAACCACGAATTGCCGCCTTCGATGCCCGAAACGACAAACGTATCGACGAGCACCTTTATCTGCACCGCCGAGGTGCCGATGATCGCCGGGCCCATCAGCCGCATCACGCGTTTCACGCCGGGGTCGGAGAAGTTCAGTATTGGCGAGAATCGAAAACCGACCTTTAACAGCGACGGCACCTGGATCAGCAACTGGGCCGCACCGCCGACGAGCGTTCCGATCGCCATTCCGATGATCGCCCATTGGGCCGCGACGCTTGGGACCACGGTCTTGTCGTTCGAGATCTCCCACGTGCCGCCGCTCAGCCAATAGGCAAAGAAGATGCCGGTCGTGATCGAGAAGATGTTGAAAGCGGTCGAGGCCGATGCCGGAATGCCGAAGCGGCCTTTCGTGTTCAAAACGCCCATCGCCAGTGCCGCCAGTGCGACCAGCAGGATGAACGGGAACATTATCTGCGTCAGCGTTACGGCAAGAGCGGCCTTTTCGGGCGGGAAGCCGCGGGCGAGGAGCGGGACGACCCACGGTGCGATGATAATTCCGATGACCGTTATGCCGCTCATCACAACGGCGAGTACATTGAAGACGAGCGAAGCGAGCTGCCACGCCTCGATCTCGGTCTTCTTTATTTGGTAATCGGTAAAGACCTTGACGAACGCCGCCGAAAGGGCTCCCTCGGCAAAGAGGTCGCGGAGTATGTTCGGAATCTTGAACGCAACAACGAACGCGTCGTAAAGATATCCGGCACCAAAGAAACGAGCGAAAACGGTCTCGCGAACGAGCCCGAGGACGCGGGAGAACATCACGGCGATCGAGACAATGCCGGCCGACTTAGCGACGCTTCGCTGCTTCTCGGGCGGGCCGTCTGCGGCCTCTTCGGCGATCGAGGGATCGGCGAGTTGCTCCGGTGATTCGCTTTCGACTGGTTCTTGATCGGTCTGGGCCATTGGTCGGCTGCTTCCAAAGCAAGAAGTTTGCATCAAGCTCGGGAAGCATTCAACCCCGAGCAAAGAAAAAGGAAGCCGATGTGGCTTCCTCTTGTGTTATCTGATGATCAGTCGCGTCTTAGTTACCGGCTACGCGAGGCCGCGAATCCGGGTAAGCGAAGGCGGTCTTTGTCAGCAGAGCATCGACCGACTTGCCGTTGTAGCCGATCGAAGCGGCGCCGCCGAACTGGCCCTGAATGAGCGAAACGTAATAATTCTGGAACGAGCGGAATCGCGGAACGCTGCCGCGTTGGTTAAAGATAACGAAGAGCAAGCGGCCGTTGCGGGTGCCGATCTCGCCGGCAAGTGCGCTGACGCCGCCATCGGTCCGTCCAAGCGTGCCGGTCTTGCCGACGACGCTGCCGCGTGAAAAATCTGTGGCAAAGCGGCCTTCGAGCGTTCCGCTGTCCATACCCGCGACCGGCATTACATCCTCAAGCGACATATCCCATTCGCCAAGCTTTGCCCGGAGCGTCCGGAGCAGCCGCATCATTGCCGTGGCGGTAACGCGGTTTATGCCGAGCCCGCTAGCGGTCTGGATATAGAATTCCTGCGGGCTCGAGCCCGTGTCTTCCTGAACCGTTCGTGCGATGCCGAACGGGCCGCCGGCCATGTCGCCGAGCTTTTCTGAAAGGAAGTTGTTCGAGTAGCTCATCATCACCTTCACGACATCCTTAAGCGGCGCCGATTGGTGCGAGAAGAGCAGATTTGCATCGGCCGGCCGCGGCTGAACGTAAGCACTGCCGGTGAACGAAACGCTCGGCATCTCATTGAGCTGCTGATACTTGCCGGAGTTGATGCGGAAGTTGCCCCACGCCCGCGATGCAGCCGCCGGACGCTTCGCGGCGTCCATCGTATTCAAAAGCGTCTGGCCCGAGCGGGCGGTGATATTGCCGTAGTTGAAGACCAGCGAATCGTCAAGGAAGAGGTCACCCTGGACACTTCGGATGCCGATGCGGTTGAGTTCATTCGCGAGGTTTATTGCGTCCTCGTAGGAAAATACCGGGTCGATGCCGGTGATGTAAAGATTGCCGCGGATGGTAGCGGTCGATTGGTCGTAGCTGCCGTCGGTCCAAACGTTGGTCGAAAACCGGTAATTCGGGCCGTATCGCTTCAGCACCGCGTAGGTCGTCGCGATCTTGACGTTCGATGCCGGATTGAGCGGAGTATCAGTGCCGGAGGCAATGACAACATCGCCGCGGAGATTCTCGACCAAAATGCCGGAAAGGCCCGGGATCGGGGTTTCGGCAAGGATCGGGATCGACGTCTTTACACCTGAAATAGGGGCATTTACACCGGCGACAACGTCATCCGCACGCGAGGAACTGCCCGTCCGCTTGATAAGCGGTGTAGGAGTTGGGGCAGGCTCACGCTGCACCTGGATGTCCTGCAAGAGCGGCCGCGAGACCGTCTGTGCGGCAATGCCTTCGCCGAGAGCGAAAAAGGCCACCGCAAGCAGGATGCTTTTTACTACTGAATTCGTCATTAAAGCTTATCTAAAGGGTGTTGTGAGGAATGCCCAATTTCCGTTCTTAACGGGCATTTGTCAGTATAGCAATCCTCGGTCGGGTATTCAACCCCGTTTTTTACCCATTGCCGGCAGCCCTTGCTGCCGCTTTCATTAGATACCCTATGCACCAAATGCGATGCACCAAATCACAACCGGCGATGATCATCGCCATTGCAAAAGCTTATAACGCCCTTCCGGAGAGTTTTGTTCCGCTTTCCGGATGTTAAATCTCGCACCCAAAGGCAGCCGGGGACGAAAAATCGTTGACACGGATGTAACACGGGCTTAGAATTTTGTTTTGCCAACATTGTGAAAAAACAGGCCGGCCCCGTCACGCTTGACTTGATAAAGAAGACGCACCGCGCGAGGCGAGCCGAGATCCGTGGGCGTCTTCGTGAGTTTGAGTTGATCCTTGAAACGGGCTCGGACGAAAAGCTCTGGGAAGAAATGGTTTTTTGCTTCTTCACCGGCGGCTGCTCGGCAAAGATGGGGCTCCGCTCTATCGAGGCGACGCGGCACCTGCTGATGAGCGGAAGCCAGCCGGAACTCGCCGATGCATTGGCCGGAAGCCATCGTTACCCGAACGCGCGGTCGAAATATATTACCTTTACCCGCGGCAACCTTTTCGGGGATGGACGCATCTCGCTGAAAAGTAAGCTCGTTTCATTCACTGACCCATTGGAAAGACGCGATTGGCTGGTCAAGGACCCCGGCATTAAAGGCCTTGGCTACAAGGAGGCCAGCCATTACCTTCGCAACATTGGCTATAAGGGATACGCGATCCTTGATAAGCATGTCTTGAACTGCCTTGCGGAGCTCGGCGTAATCGACGACCCGAAGCCGCCTTCGACACGTGCCCGCTATCTGGAAGCAGAAGCGCGGCTCAAGTCTTTTGCCCGAAAGCTTAGGATCGACCCCGACGAGATGGATCTCGTGCTTTGGTCGATCAAGACCGGAGAGATACTCAAATAACCTGTATGTGAACAAACCGAACACGATCGGAAAGGAGGTAAGCAATTATGTTATCCAGCTTCTTTTTTTACTCGCCCGTCCCGACGGCCCGATCGAGATACAGGTTTGCTCTGTTGATATCAGCCGCATTTTTCATATTTGCTTCGGTTCCTGCCTCTGCGCTCGCAAACGAGAACGATCCTAAGAAAATGCTTCGCGAAGGCGACAAGCTGATGCGGCAGGGCAAGGTCGTTGACGCCGAGAACCTTTACCGGCAGGCACTGTCCGTTTCCCCTGACAGTACGGTGGCGAAGCTCAAGATCGCGTATTCGCTGATCAAGCAGCGGCGGCTCGTTGAGGCCTACGAATTGAGCCTCGGCGTGGCGCAAGCCGACCGGAAGAATGCCCGGGCATACGCGCTTGCCGGCACGTCGCTGCTCTCGCTCGGGCAGTTTAACGAGGCTCGGTCGGTCCTTACCGAGGCGATCCGGCTGGATAACAATGAATCGCTGGCCTGGTATTCGATCGGGCTGCTTGATTATTACGAAAACCGGATCGAGGAAAGCCTCGCCAATCTGCGGGAAGCCGTTTTCCATGACCCGCGGGATACCGATGCGATGTTCTCGTTGGCGCAGGTCGCGGCCCGATCCGAGAAATATAAAGAGGCCGCCGATGCATACCGCAGATTTTTGCAGATCTCGCGAAACACGGATGACGAGCGGCGGGACCGCATTCAGGGCCTGATCGATTTCCTCGAGTATCTGGGTTCGCGGACGGCGATATATACGACCTCCGGCCCGGAACACTCGGCCCTCAATTTTACGCTGATCGGCAACAGGCCGGTGCTTGAGGTGCGGATAAATGAGGGCGAGGAACCGCTCCGGTTCGTACTCGATACGGGCTCGGGTATCACGGTCATTTCGGACGAGACTGCCGAGCGGCTGAAGATCAAGCCGGTGGCCCGCGGCGGAAAGGCGAAAGGCCTTGGCGGCGATGGCCGCTTCGAGATCGTTTATGGTTTTCTCCGCAGCGTTGAGATCGGCGAGATGCGCGTCCGCAATGTGCCGGTCTATATCCGCAAATTCCACAATCCAACGCTTCGCTTTGACGGCTACATCGGGCTCTCATTGATCTCAAAGTTCCTGACCACGGTCGATTACGGCAAGCTCGAATTCGCCCTGACGCGAAAGGACTCAGAGCTTGCGAAGGCGATCCCGCTTGAAAATGCGGTGCCGCTTCGGCTGACCTCAAGCGGCTTCCTGAGCGGCGAGGTACAGCTCGAGGGCGTAGAAGCTCCGCTTAACTTCATCGTCGATACAGGTGCAAGTGTTTCCGTGATCTCGGATGAGATCGCTTCGGTCGAAAGCGTCAGCCCGGGGCTCCGGGATGAACGGATGCGTGTCATCGGCTCGGCCGGGATCACCGAGGACGTTCCTTCTTATATGCTTCCGAAGCTGAGCTTTGCCGACCATACGCGATCGGACGTTATGGCGATAGCGCTCGACCTTGATATCATCAATGAGGCGTCGGGATTTACTCAGGCGGGAATACTCGGCGGAAATTTCCTGAGGAATTTCCGTATGACGTTCGATTTCAAGAACTCGAGGGTCGCCTTCGCACCGGTAAAGGAAGCTCAGTAGCCCCGAACGCCCAAACCGATGAAGTTGGGCATTTATCTTGAAACCTCCGTTATCGGGGCATATCTCGACAACGAGGATGTGCTTCGGCGTGACCTCACTATCCGCTGGATGGAGCACGAGCTGCTCGAATACGAAGCCTTTACATCCATTTTGGTGCAACGCGAGCTTGAGCGGCTAGACGAGCCGCACCGCTCGAGCTATCTCAACCTGATCAAGTTCATTCCGCGGCTTGAGCTGACCGATGAGGCTGCCATCCTTGCTGATGGCTACATCTCACGCGGCATTTTCCACCGCCGATTCATGGCCGATGCACTGCACGTCGCACTCGCCTCATATCATAAGATCGATTATCTGGTCACGTGGAATTTCGGCCATATCGCCAATGTCCGCAAGCAGGCGAGGATCAAGATGTTCAACGCGGCGGCCGGGTTCTTTTCTCCGACGATCGTCACGCCGGAATTTCTTGTTCACGGCTGACCCGCGGCGGCCTTATCTACGAACCAGATCAGATCGCCCGCAGGCTTGATCTTCTCAGCCGGCAAGCCGCTATCGCCCTCCCGAACTTTGCAAAGCACATCGCGCTTGTCGGCACCGGTGACCAGAAACGCAACTGCCGCAGCGGAGTTGAGCACCGGCAACGTCAGCGTCAGGCGGTGAGCATCAAACTTCGGCACAAAAACCGAGGCAGCGATCTTCTCTTTTTCGTCAAGGACATTGGTGCCCGGAAAGAGCGATGCGGTATGGCCATCGTTTCCGAGGCCGAGAAAGACCAGATCGAAAGATAGGAAGCCGCTTTCGATGCCGAAGTGGCCGAGTACTCCCCGGGAGTAATCCGCGGCGGCCGCATCGGGTTCAAGTTCGGTCCGAAATCGGAAAATGTTCTGTTCAAGAACTCCGAGCGGTTTTAGAAGCAGCTCATTCGCCGAGCGGAAATTGCTGTCCTCCGACGTTACGGGAACCATCCGCTCATCGCCAAAGAAGAAGTAGATCTTATCGAGCGGCAGCGGGTTATCCGCGAGTATCGCTGCAAGCTTTGCGAACATCAGCTTCGGCGTTGAGCCGCCCGAAAGAACGACGTTAAAGCGGCCGTGATCGCCGATCGCCTTGAGCCCGCTTGAGACAAAAAACTCGGCGGCCTTTTCGGCTACCGAGTCGGGATCTTCGCAGATGATGAGTTCCCCACGGGCCATTGTTCACTTCGTACCGCTTGCGATATTGCCGACCCGCTTGAGGGCTTCTCTGACGTCGCCGGCGATGTGCAGCCTTATCGCTCGGCGGCCGCGTTCAAAAAGGACATCGAGGTCGCCGCGAGCCTGCGCCGCTTTCACTATGCCGAATGAATACTTCTGCCCGGGAACGGCGACGCCCTCGGCATCATCGCAGGTCACTTGTACAAAAACGCCGTTGTTCGCTCCGCCCTTGTACGCCTGGCCGGTCGAGTGGAGAAACCGCGGCCCGAAGCCTAGACAGGTCGCATTGCCATTCCGGGAAAGAACGGCCTCGCGGATTTGCCGAAGCGCCGATTCGTTCTCCGAGTTCATATTGATGTAAGCAAGCATGGCGAAATAATCGCCCGTGGAAATTCGGCCGAGATGCCGGCGAATGGCCTCGCTCAAAGTCGTGGCCTCATCAAGGCCAAGGGCCGCCGCATTCGCATCGTCGCAGAAAAGCGAGATACCGTCATCGGTAATGCGGGCGGTTTCGGCGGGAAGCTTGCCCGTCTGCTCAAACTCATCGGTCAGCTTTCGCGTTTCGATCTTGCTTGCCTCAACGTCCGGTTGGTCGAACGGATTGATGCCCATCAAGGCTCCAGCGGTTGCGGTCGCGATCTCCCAGCGGAAAAATTCTTGCCCGAGGTCCATCCGCTCGCGGAGCGTTATGCGGATGACGGGATGGCCGGCCGTTTCGATCGCGGCAACATCATCGGCAAAGGCAGCTTCACCATCGAGAGCGATGTAAACAAAGACTCGGTCGTCGCCGTAATTTTCCGGGGTGATCAAAGGCTCGCGGTCCACCGGGATGATGGCCTTGCCGTGCTTGCCCGTGCTTTCGGCGACGAGCTGCTCCATCCACGCACCGAGGTCGAAAATGCCCTTTTCGGCGATGATCGTCAGCTTATCGCGGCCCATCTTCCACGCAGTCCCGAGGGCAACGCCGAGCCGAACGCCCGGATTCTGCGAGGCAGGAAGCCGGCATTCTTTTGCCATTGAGCGTGCCCGCAAAAGGAATTCGGCAACATCAACGCCCATCGCGGCGAGCGGCACCATTCCGAAATCCGAAAGGGCCGAAAAGCGGCCGCCGATCTTCGGTTCGCCGTAGAAGGTCTTCCAGAAGCCGCTTTCCTCGGCGGCCTTTTCCATCTTGGAGCCCGGATCGGTGATGGCAATAAAATGCGAACCGGCGGCATCGCCATGCTCCTGCCGGGCACGGTCAAAGAAGTAGGCGAAAAAGACGTTCGGTTCGAGAGTCGAGCCCGATTTGCTCGAGACGAAAAAGAGCGTTTTTGAGATATCGAGCCGGCGGTCGAGTGCGAGCACCTGTTCGGGGTCGGTCGAATCTAGGATCGAAAGCCGCGGGAAACCGGCACGGCGGCCGAAGGTGAAACTGAGAACCTCGGGGCAAAGCGATGAGCCGCCCATGCCGAGGAGAACGATGTCCTCAAAACCGCGTGCCTTCACCTCGGCGGCAAAGCGAGGAAAGCGGGCGGGATCGGAAAGCTGGCGTTCGGCGACGTCGAGCCACGCGAGCCAAATGGCTTCGTCGCCGCCGGTCCAGAGCGAAGCGTCGCGGTTCCAGAGCCGTTCGGTGCCGTCCGCTGCGTCCCACGCGGCGAGTTCGCTCTTGAAAGCCTCTTCAAGCTCGGCCGGGAAAGACAAGCCCATCGGCCCGATGCTCATTGCTTCACCTCGTTCATTGCCGTTTCGACGGCAGCGATCATCTTGTCGAAGGGGTCAACGAAGAGCTTGACCGCCTCGGCGAGAAGCTGATCGGTCGCGGCGTCGAGCGAGATGCCGGCCGAAGCAAGATCGGCGAGCGTTTGGCGAGCTTCGTCAACGCCCTCGGTCAGAGTTTGAGCAACGGTTCCGTGGTCGCGGAAGGCGTCCCAGGTCGCTGGCGGAATGGTGTTGACGGTGTCCGGGCCGATGAGTTCATCGATGTAAAGTACATCGCTATAGTCTTTGTTCTTGGTTCCGGTCGAGGCCCAGAGGACACGCTGAGGGCGGGCACCATTTGCCGAAAGGGCTTCCCATTCCGCACCCGAAAAGATCTCAAGATAAGCCTGATAGGCGAGCTTGGCATTGGCGACAGCGACGTTTCCGCGAAGGCTTTCGAGCCGCTCTTTTTCGTCGCCTTCGGCTGAGGCGAGTTTCTCTTCGATCTGCTTATCAACGAGCGAATCGATACGCGAGACAAAGAAGCTCGCGACCGAAGCAACGCGGCTGACATCTTCGCCGGCATCGCTTCTGCGTTTCAGACCGGCGACGTAAGCGTGGGCAACGTCGCGATAGGCGGCCTGCGAAAAGAGCAAGGTTACATTGATATTGATGCCGTCGGCGATGAGCTGATCGATGGCGGGAATGCCCTCGGGCGTGGCCGGAACTTTGACCATCAGGTTCGGGCGATCGACCATCTGCCAAAGCCGGCGTGCCTCGGCGATCGTCTTTTCGGTATCGAAGGCAAGGTGCGGCGAGACCTCGAGCGAGACGAACCCGTCCGCGCCATCCGTGGCGTCGTAAACTCCGCGGAGAATGTCGGCCGCGTCCTGAACGTCGCGGACGGCGAGCTTTTCGTAAAGATCGACGGCATCTTTCGACGAGGCGGCGTTCTCACGAATGAAAGCGTCATAAGCGGTGCCGGACGAGACGGCCTTTTCGAAGATGGCCGGGTTCGACGTGACGCCTTTCAACCCGTCGTCCTTGACGAGGCGGGCAAGTTCGCCGCTTTCGATGATGTCGCGGCTGATGAAATCGAACCACGGCGATTGGCCAAACTCGGCAAGCCGAACAAGCGGATTGGCGTTCATTTGCGTTTGAGGATTCATTGTAAATATCGCTCCGTTAGATGAATTGCGTGTCTGCCCCGGCATAATTGCCCGCGGGCCGGCCCGGCGTTTTCGGTATTGCTAAAGGATACAACAAAAAAGGCGAGCGGTTTAGGCCGCTCGCTAACAGGAGGAAACTCGAACCAATTTTCTTGTAACTCGGCGATCAGATGGAATCGCGGCCGCGGAGAGCATCCGAGAGTGCCCGGGCGGTGCTTAAATTTTCAGCTTCCGGCAGATCCGAGACAACAAAGACCGGCCCGACCGGAGCTACGAAGCTCGCCACCTGCATCCCGCCCTCGCGTTCGGAAACGATGTGCCCGCCGCCATCTGAGGCAAACTTTGCCTTTCCTTCGCGGTCAAAAAAGACCGAGAGTACGTGTGTGCCGCGGCGAACGATTACGTGTGAGAAACGCTTGCCCTCGTACATACAATCGTGCGAGTGCAGTATCTCGACATCGCTGGCAAAGCTTGCCCGGATCGGCTCGGCAATCGCCTCGGCTGTCTGTTCGGCAGCAGGATCGATAGGTATTTCTTTCGACTCCCAACGCTGCATCTTCTTTAGGGCGCAGTGGTCGTGGCTGCCGAGAGCCTTGGCGGAGGTCTGGGCGAGGAAAGTTGTCAGCGAGGTGTTGGCGTTTGCGACCAATGAACCCGAGTCGAGCATTCTGAGGCCAACCAAGCCGCCGAATACCATCACCAGAACCACGGCAAATGCAGGGACAAGCATCTTCGCCGAGGTGAAGACGGACGCCCAGCCGCTGCCCTTTAGCACCTCTTCGCGGAGCAGGGCATTCATCCGCGTTTCAAACGCCGGCTGGATCGCAAACTCCGGCGAAGCGGCGACGGCCTCGCGCATCCGCGAGCGAAGGGCCCGGCGGGCGGCAAAGTCATCGCGGCACTTCGGGCAAGATTCCATGTGGCCATAGACACGGAGGTTCGTTTCGACAAGCAACTCGTCGCTAAGGTACGCCTCCGAAAGTTCTCTGAATTCACTGCACTGCATAACGTTCACCATGATCGCTTCGGGATCAAGCTTCGGCCGCTTTAAGTCCTCCACCGAAGCCATACTCACGAGCCTGGCCGGCAAGCGATTGCCGCAGGATACGGCGGCCGCGATAGAGCCGCGACATCACCGTTCCCATCGGGATATCCAAGATCGAAGCGATCTCCTTATACGAAAATTCCTCTACGTCCGAAAGCACGACGACGCTCCGGAAAGAATCGGGCACATCCTTCAACGCCGCGATTATCGCCTCATCGGTCAGGCTCTCGGGCACGGACGGCTCGAACGGAACCGTCTCGGCAAGCCTTTCCTCGGGGTCGTCAACGAGTTTCAGCTTGGTCAGCCTGGCGATGCGCTTGTAGTTAAGGTTGTACATTATCGTCACAAGCCACGCCCGGCAGTTCGTCCCCATCTCATAGCGATGAAAGGACTTAAGTGCCTGAAACATCGTCTCCTGGACTAGGTCCTCGGCCTCGTCGCGGTTCTTGGTCAGCCAGACCGCAACGCGGTAAAGATCGGGCATATGCGGCATCGCCTCCTCGGCAAACGCCTCCCATTTCTCTTCGCCGCTTTCACGAAACCAACCCATAAAGCCGAAATCCGTTCGTGCATGGCCAATGGAACCTCGGGGCCGCACATTTCAAGAATACGCGCCCGCAGCAAATTTATTCCGCCGGAGCGGGAAAAATATTGAAGCCAAGGACGGTTTATATTATGTTTGTGTTACATTGCCAATGCCGCACGGAGGGCCAGATGCCCGTGTCCGAACCTCATTAACAGGCAGGAAAATTTTACGTGAAACCAACAGACATTGCCGACCCCGAATACTTCCACAAAGTCGTAGATTGCCAGTACGCTTGCCCGGCCCATACGCCGGTGCCGGAGTACATTCGCCTGATCGCCGAGGGCCGATACACCGAGGCCTATATGATCAATTGGGACTCGAACGTTTTTCCCGGCGTGCTTGGCCGCACATGCGACCGCCCGTGCGAACCGGCCTGCCGACGCGGCCGCGTCGAGGAAGAACCGGTGGCGATCTGCCGCTTGAAGCGCGTTGCTGCAGACAACCGCGACGACGTTCTCCCATATATGCCGCAAGGCCCGTTTCCGGCAAATGGCAAAAAGGTCGCATTGATCGGTGCCGGCCCGGCGAGCCTGACGGTCGCCCGCGACCTCGCCCCGCTCGGCTATGAGATACATCTCTACGACGAGCAGATAAAGGGCGGCGGCTTTATGCGGTCGCAGATACCTGCATTCCGGTTGCCGGAATCGGTGCTCGACGAAGAGGTGGATTACGTCCTGCGGCTCGGGATACACACGCACTTCAAGCACTACGTTTCCTCAATGAAGGAAATGCTCGCGAAGGACTACGACGCGATCTTCGTCGGGACGGGAGCTCCGCGTGGCCGCGAGCTGAACATACCGGGCCGCGAGGAGGGCGACGCGAACATCCACATCGGCATCAACTGGCTGGCGAGCGTTGCCTTTGAGCACACGGACAAGATCGGCAAGACGGTGATCGTGCTCGGCGGCGGAAACACGGCGATGGACTGCTGCCGGACGGCGCGACGATTGGGCGGCGAGGACGTAAAGGTGATCGTCCGCTCGCCCTTTGAAACGATGAAGGCGAGCCCTTGGGAAAAAGAGGACGCGATGCACGAGGACATCCCGATCATCGACAACCATGTGCCGAAGAGCTTCGTCGTCGAAAGGAGCGCCGACACTCCTGTCGGCATGAGCGTCGCCTCGACGCGAACGGATGGTCTCGCCGGAGGAACCGGCGATGCGGACAAGAGTGTCCGCGCTCCATTCCGCTTGGTCGGCGTGATGTTCGAAAAGGTCAAGGCGGTGTTTGACGAAAGCGGCAAGCGGAGCCTTGTGCCGACCGGCGAGCCCGAGGTCTTCTATCCGGCGGACGACGTGCTGGTCGCGATCGGGCAGGAAAACGCGTTCCCGTGGATCGAGCGTGACCTCGGCATCGAGTTCGACAAATGGGATGTGCCGGTGCTAGACAAAGTCACCTTCCAATCGACGAACGCGAAGGTCTTCTTCGGCGGCGATGCGGCATTTGGCCCGGAGAACGTGATCACGGCGGTTGCCCACGGGCACCAGGCGGCGGTGTCGATCGACCTTTATTGCCGCGGCGAGGACCTGATGAAGCGGCTGCCGCCTACGGTAAATCTTCAGAGCCAGAAGATGGGCATCCACGAATGGGCGTACGACAGCGCAATCGACCACGACAAGCGCTATGCCGTGCCGCAGGCGGAAAAGGCCATCACGCTCCGCAACCGGCGGCAGGAGGTCGAGCTCGGGTTTGACCGAATGACCGGTTACAAGGAGGCCGAGCGGTGCCTGAACTGCGATGTGCAGACGGTGTTTTTTGCGCCGAAGTGCATCGAATGCGACGCCTGCGTCGATATCTGCCCGACGAGCTGCATCACCTTTACGCCGTTTGACGTTTCATCCGGAACGGAAGCGGAGCTGCGAGAGAAAACAAAGGTGCCGGCACTCAACACCTCGCAGGACATCTACGTCGCCGACGGCCTCAAGACCGGCCGCATCATGGCCAAGGACGAAGACGTCTGCCTCCACTGCGGACTCTGCGCCGAACGCTGCCCGACCGCCGCCTGGGACATGCAGAAATTCTGGTACAACGTAACCAAAGCCGGCGAGGTAAAATACGGCCCACGCGGCGCGGGCTCGTTCGTGCAGCTAACGCGGAATGGGAACGGCAGCCAACAACCGCCTGCTTAACCGGGCGGTCAGTTTGCTGAGGTATAATCAAAGAGGGGGAAAGCTATGACCACCCAAACGATGGACATAATGGAACGAGCGGAGATGCTGCCGATCGATATGAAGTTAGAGCTCATCGAACGGCTTTTGGGAAGCATTTCGGCGACCAGTCAAGATGTTGAGGAAGCTTGGAAGGAAGAGGTCGAGCGAAGGATCGACGAGGTCGAAAGCGGTGACCTAACACTGATCCCAGGCGAGGAGGTCTTCGCCAGAATGCGCGAGCGATACAGGAAATGACTTTCTCCTTTCATCCTGAGGCGGAAAGAGAGTTTTTGGCCGCTCAGGATTTTTACGACGATCGGGAATTTGGTCTTGGTGAGGATTTTCTTGACGAAGTCCACGCAACGATCAATCGCATCGTCAAGTTTCCAAACGCGTGGCCGCCGTATTCCCATAGAACAAAGCGATGCCTCTGCAGCCGCTTTCCGTATTCGGTGATCTATCGGCACACCGAAACCGAAATCACCGTCTACGCTGTGGCGCACCACAGCCGCAAGCCAGGATATTGGAAGAAACGTATGGAGTAAAATATGAGGTACCCACAGCTAATGCGTTTGCTCTTGGCCATTCCAATTTTGTTGTCAATGCTCGGTTGTCAGAAGTCCGAAACGGATATCAGCCCGCCTATTCTTTCCCCGACAGAACCGCCAATAGTTGCTATAGCTGAGACGGTAACGCCAGATCCGAAGGGTACGAAGCCTTGGGCTTACGAGGAAATCGATCAGGTGGTAGCGGCTTCGGGGAAACGAAACCTGCGTGATGTTGAATTCAGCGAGAACGATTTCGAGCTTCGGATGTGGGGTGGATTTGGCCTAACCGCCACTCAGGGCTTTATTCTCAACCGGACGGATAACCGATGGACGGCAGTTGCGATTCGTCCCGAGTTCAGAAAACCGCGGACTTGGAACTTTACCTCGGTTTCATTACCCGAACCAAAACAGTCGTGGGAAAGGGCATGGCAATCGCTGCTCGAACAGGATGTCCTAACGCTACCGGATGCCGAAACGATCAATTGCAGAGCAATGTTTGAAGACGGGTACTCATACGTTGTCGAGGTTCGGAAGGGCGGGAACTACAGGACGTACAGCTATGACAATCCTGCGGCTCAGTTTAAGAATCGATGTACTCAGGCAGACAACATTCTAAACATCGCTCGCATAATCTCAACCGATTATGGCGCAACTGATCTATATCGGAGCGAATAGTGAAATTGACGATAGAGATACTTGTGTTACGAGGGCTATGTGATGTCGAACGATCGAGTTTTTGCGATGAGTTTTGCGGGGGTTTATCCGCATTATGTGGCGAAGGCGGAGAAGAAGGGGCGGACGCGGGGCGAGGTCGATGAGTGCATTCGCTGGCTGACGGGGTACACGCAGAAGGGGCTTGATAAAGCGATCGAAAGGAAGGTCAGCTTTCGCGAATTCTTTGACAAGGCACCGAAGCTCAACGCGAACGCCCCGCTGATCAAAGGCGTAGTCTGCGGCATCCGCGTCGAGGACATCGAAGACCCGCTGATGCAAAAGATCCGCTGGCTCGACAAACTCATCGACGAACTCGCCAAAGGCAAAAAGATGGAGAAGATACTGCGAACGGCGGAGTAGGAAATGACGCATGACTTCGAAAAATTGTTAGCTGTTATTGAGAGGCTCCCAGCTATTTTCTTGCCCGCGGGACGGAAGTCGATCGGATTCGGTTCATCTGTTGACGGTAATTGGTGGGTCAAGTTTTCGCTGGATACGAAACATCCCTTGGCTTGGCGACATGTTCAGGAGATCGGTCACGTCTTAAATTATCTTTCCGTCGACGAGCGACTGCCAACTGTGTTTATGCCGGTGTCCCCGCCACCCGATATCAATGGCGGGGTAGAATTCTTGTCGTGGGTCGTCGAATCAACGGATCCGGCGTTTACACCTGCGTTATGCGCAGAATGGCTTGAAGGTAGACTCCCGCGTCCAGTAGATGATTTGGAACAGTGGGAGATTGACCAATAGCACAACTTGTCGATGTAGCGCTGACGAAAGGGATTAAGAGAAAACTGAGCACTGCGATGAAAATGATCGACAAACTCATCGACCAACTCGCCAAGGGCAAGAAAATGGAAAAGATACTGCGATCGGCGGGATAATTATGGAAAAACAATTTCTAGAAAGCTACACCGGACAAACGACAGCCGAGCTACTCGCCTTGAAAGACAAGTATCGAATAGATTCACTAATTCTTGCTTTCGAACAGGCTATTCAAAATAAGGAAGATTCCGACCTTTCTGAGCCGGAGCGACATAACCTTGCAATCGAGGCAATGGAACGTGAAGTCAATAACGGCGGTTGGGAACAGTTCTTTGGCAACACAGAAAATGAGTTTGACGAATCGTTACCTCAGGCCCTCGATGCGATTGGCTGTCCGAACACGGCCCAGCTTTCGCGTGAAGCTATCGACGCGAGTCGCCACGGAGCCGATCTCGAAGACTTCGATGTCAGATATTATGCTTTGTCGGAGTCTATTGAAGATAGGCTCTTTGAATACATCTCCGCCAATGCTGATGCGATCAAGTTGGATTAAGTAAAGTTCACTACCGCTCTAAAGCGACGCTTTTGGGAAACAAAGGTATAATTTAGCCCATGACTACGAAGGTTCGCTTGCCGATCGAATTTAAATTCAATCCCGCTGGTGGCAACGCAGTATTCGAAGGCACGACGGTTCAGGTTGATAGACTTTTTGAGTACATTTTCAAGGACAGGACTGTATCTGATTTCCTCGCAGATTTCCCGTCTGTTCCGCATACTGCTGTCGTGGACCTATTGAGAGAGGCGGCCGCGAGATTTGATGACGATGTCGTATTTGCTGAATGCGAGCGGCGGTCGAAAGAAATGGATGAGCATCCCGAGATGGCGCTTACGCAGGAAGAATTTTTTCGTCGGATCCGAGAACATTTTCCTTTCCTCAAAGATAGATAGATTACGCGATGGCTGAAGCAGATAAAAAGATAAACGATTTTGTAGTTAGGTTTGCTAACGTTAACGGCACCGGGTCGGCGTCGGCGAATGCTTTGTTTACGAAGGCGGTGTTTCGGATGGGCGTGCCGGTCACGCCGAAGAACATTTTCCCGTCGAACATCCAGGGCCTGCCGACGTGGTATGAGGTGCGCGTTTCGGAGAAGGGCTATCTCGGCCGCCGCGAGGGCGTTGACCTGATGGTCGCGGTCAATCCGCAGTCGATGAAAAAGGATTACGCTGACGTCCGGCCCGGCGGGTACTTTGTTTACGACAACACGAAGCCGCTTTCGCCCGAGTATGCCCGCGAGGACATTACGCACCTCGGCATACCGATGACGGCGCTCTGCAATGCCGAATATACCGATGCCCGCCAGCGGCAGCTTTTCAAAAACATCGTCTATATCGGCGCCCTTTCGACGCTTTTCGATATCGAATTTTCGGTGCTCGAAGGGCTGATCGGCGACCAGTTCAAGGGCAAGGAAAAGCTGATCGAGCCGAACATCCGGGCGCTGAACCTTGGTGTGAATTATGTGCGCGAAAATTACGCCCTTGCTGACGCGCAGGCTTCTGCACCTTTCTTCGATCTTCGCGTCGAACGCCGCGACCTGCTTGGCGACAAGATCCTTTACAGCGGCAACTCGGCCTGTGCGCTTGGTGCCATTTATGCCGGGGCGACCGTCGCCGCTTGGTACCCGATAACGCCTTCGACCTCGGTCGTTGATGCCTTTGCGAGCTATGCGGCGAAGTATCGCGTCGATGCCGAAACCGGCCGCAACAACTACGCGATAGTCCAGGCCGAGGACGAGCTTGCCGCGATCGGCATGGTGATGGGGGCGATGTGGAACGGCGCCCGAGCCTTTACGGCGACCAGCGGCCCGGGCGTCTCGCTGATGAACGAATTTCTCGGGCTCGGGTATTTTGCCGAGGTGCCGACGGTTTTGATCGACGTTCAGCGGACGGGCCCTTCGACCGGAATGCCGACGCGGACGCAGCAGTCTGACATCCTGCTCGCGGCCTACGCCTCGCACGGCGATACGCGGCACCCGCTACTCTTTCCGGCAACGCCGAAAGAGTGCTTTGAGATGACGGCCGATGCCTTTGACCTGACCGAAAGGCTGCAGACGCCGGTGATCGTAATGACCGACCTTGACCTCGGCATGAACGACCACATCACCGAGCCGCTCGCCTGGGACGACAGCCGCTCGTATGACCGCGGAAAGGTGCTTACAGCCGAGCAGCTCGATGCGATCTACAGCAACGGGACCGCCTTCAAAGGCAAATACGGCCGCTATCTTGATGTGGACGAGGACGGCATTCCTTACCGGACTATCGCCGGGACGCACGTCACCAAGGGAGCCTTCACCACCCGCGGATCGAGCCGCGACGAATACGCGGTTTATACCGAGGACAGCGAGACCTACGTGCGCAACGTTGACCGCCTGATGCGTAAATGGGAGACGGCGAAGGAGCTTGTCCCGCAGCCGGTTTTCTATCATCCGGGGATGAAGCACGAATCCGCCCCGGGCGATGTGGCAAAGGGTGAAAAGGACGGCGTGATATTTTTCGGCACGTCGATCTTCTCAGCCGAAGAGGCCATCGAAATGCTTGCCGCTGAAGGTATCAATTTGGATGCGATGCGGCCGCGGGCGTTCCCGTTCGGGAAGGCCTTTCAAGAATTCGTCGAAGCTCACGAACGCATCTTCGTCATCGAACAGAACCGCGACGCACAGTTCCGGAGCCTGATGATGATCGAACTCGAAGTTGATGCATCGAAGCTCATCTCGGTCCTAAACTACGACGGCATGCCGATCACCGCCGACAATATTTACAGGCAGATAAAAGCACATTTTTGAGGCGTACCGAAGGAGGAGAAAAATGAGAACCAATGAGGCCCAGATCGAATTGCCGCCGCACGCGCAGGTCATACAGATGGGGACTGCCCATTGGCTTTCAAAGCTCATCTATACTGCGGCCAAGCTGGACCTGGCCGATACGCTGGCAGATGGGCCGAAAAGTGCGGCAGAACTAGCGGGGCCGATGGGGCTGCACCAGCCTTCGCTGCACAGATTCATGCGCTCGCTTGCAGGGTTCGGCATTCTGAAGTCGGCTGGGGAAGGGCGTTTCGGCCTGACACCCCTCGGGGAGGCCCTGAAGACAGGTGCACCCGGTTCGGCTCGGTCGACGATCTTGACGTTTGGCGGCCCAACGATAGCAAAGGCCTTTGATCGGATCGATCATTCGCTGAAGACGGGCGAGACCGGCTTCGAGGCAGAATTCGGCATGCCGATGTTCGATTATCTCGCCGAGCATCCGGACGAGGCATCGATGTTCAGCGAATCAATGGTCGGTTTTCACGGTGGCGAAACCCCTGCCGTCGCCGCGGCGTATGATTTCTCGCCGTTCGAGACCATCATTGATATCGGCGGAGCGACCGGAAACATGCTCGCGGCCGTCCTGAACCGGTATAGCGGACCGCGCGGTATTCTCTATGATATGCCGCACGTTGTCCGAGATGCCCCGGCGTTGCTTGAAGCCGCAGGTGTTTCAGACCGCGTTACGATCGAAAGTGGAAGCTTCTTCGAACGCGTTCCGGCGGGTGGTGACGCATATATCCTTTCGCACATCGTCCACGATTGGAACGAGGACCAGTGTCGTACGATACTTGGCAACGTCCGAAAGGCGATGAAACCCGATGGCAAAGTGCTGATCGTCGAGTTCGTATTGCCTGAGGACGACACTCCGCACCTCGGAAAACTCGCGGACATGGTGATGCTCGTGATCCCTGGCGGTCAGGAACGCACGCCGACCGAATACGATGAATTGCTAGGCAAAGCCGGCTTCAAAATGAACCGCGTGGTTCCGACCGACTCGCCGGTAAGCGTCGTTGAGGCAATTCAGGGCTGATATTAAAGGCCAGAGTTAAATTATGACCTACGTAAGATCCATTTTCAGACATCCGGCGTTGCCGAAGAACGACCTTGGCTATACGGTCGATTATTATGAGGGCTCGCTTTCGACGCTTTGTGCCGGGTGCGGGCATGATTCGATCAACGCTGCCATCGTGCAGGCTTGTTGGGAGATGAACATCGAGCCGCACAAGGTGGCAAAGCTTTCGGGCATCGGGTGTTCGTCGAAGTCGCCGGCGTATTTTTTGTCGAACTCGCACGGCTTCAACTCCGTTCATGGCCGGATGCCTTCGGTAGCGACCGGTGCCAATCTTGCCAACCGCGACCTGTTCTATTTCGGTGTTTCGGGCGACGGCGATACGGCTTCGATCGGGATGGGCCAGTTCGTTCACGTCGTCCGCCGCAACCTCAAGATGGTCTATCTTGTGATGAACAACGGCTGCTACGGCCTGACCAAGGGGCAGGATTCGGCGACCGCTGATGCCGGCTCGAAGAACAAGACCGGCCACGAGAACCTCTTTGCCGCCATCGACCTCGCGAGCCTGGCGATCGAGCTCGGGGCGACCTTCGTCGGGCAGAGTTTCTCCGGCGATAAGGAGCAGCTCGTGCCGCTGCTCAAAGCGGCAATGCGGCACAACGGCTTTGCGTTCCTTAACGTGATCAGCCCGTGCGTCACCTTCAACAACAACGTCGGCTCGACCAAGTCCTACGACTACGTCCGCGAGCACATGGCCGCAACGGCGACGATGGACTTCATCCCGATGATGCATGAGATAAAGACCAGCTACGAATCGGGCTCGGTCAAGGACCTGACGATGCACGACGGCTCGGTCATTCACCTCAATAAACTCGCGAAGGATTGGGACCCGACCGACCGGCTCTCGGCGACGAACGCCGTCCGCGAGGCAAAGCGGCGGGACGAGATCCTGACCGGCTTGCTCTATATCAACGAAAACTCGACCGACCTCCACGAACTGCTCGAGACCAGCGAGCGTCCGCTGAACGTACTTGGCGAATCCGAACTCTGCCCCGGCTCCGCCGTCCTTGAAAAACTAAACGCCGGCCTCCGATAGCCGCTGCTTGGGCGGGTTCGGGAACCAGATCGGAAGTTCGGTTCAGGGTTTATTCGGGAACTGTTGAACTAAATTCTCGATTTAAACCACGCTGGCATCGCAGATCGAAGTGAAGACGCAGTGCGTGCAGTTTGCCGCGGAGGGTTTTGCGTCGTAGTTCGCATTTTTCACTCCTTCCAGGAGTTGCGCTGCATCTGCCCTGATCTCGGTCAACTCCTCCGGCCCAAACTCGTGCAGCGCATCATGCCGCAGGTAAGCCAAGTACGCTTTTGGCTTATTGAGGGCCTCGGCATATGCCCAAACCTGGAAACGATGGTGGTTCGGATCCATTTCGGCGTCGGTCTTGTAGTCAAGGACAAAGTCATCACCGACAAGGTCTGCAATCCCCGTCAACGTGATCCCGTTCTGCGTAAGCGTTATTGGCTTCTCATTTTCGTTGTTCGATTGCTTGATCCGTGCAAATGCCTCATTGACGCCGAAGTTTCGAGCAAGCCCGATCGCCTCTTCCAAGAGATCGTCGCCCGCACCGTTGGAAAATGGGCGAAGTTCCTCAATAGAGCTGAGCCGGAGTTCGAGTGCGGTATGGGTCAAAGATCCAACTATCCTTCCGCGGGCCGAACCCTCGCCAAGTCCGGGGTGACCGTCCACATAAGTGAAACGGAATTTTCGTGGACATACCGAATACTCTGTCAATGCTGTCACCGGTATTCGAGCAAGTCCGACGGATACCGGATCGAGTTGTAAGGTCCTGCCAGCGGCACCGGCGTTCGACGTGGATATTTCCCGCTCCGGATCCTCGACCTGAAGCCGGAATTCGGCCGCCGGAACCGGAAGAACGGGTACTCCGGCAGCTTCCAGGCCCGGGATGAGCAGGCCGATATCGCCTCCCTTCTCTCCGGCAGAGGTCAGAAATACGCGGTCTCTGGCACGCGTTATCGCAACATAGAGTATCCGCTTTGTCTCCTCCAGTTCACGATCATTGCGACGCTGGGCAATGAGACGAAGGATCGACGGATCGGCCATTTCGGACTCCGCCGCAATGGAAGTTTCGCCGTTATCCGCGACGGGGAGTTCAAAATCGAACGCGACCCCAAGTTGGCTGTCCACGCTGATCGTTGAAGACCTGGGCGGTTTTTTCCTTGCCAGATCGGGAACAAAAACGACCGGCCACTCCAGGCCTTTCGAACCATGGATCGTCATTAGTGAAACGGCATCCCCTGCATCGATCGGAGGCCGTGGGATCTCGGCCTCGGAGTCGATCAGTCTTTTTGCATATCGGACCGCTCCGAGGAGATCACCCCGCCCGATCGCCTCAAAACGGCGGAGAAGATGAAGAAACCCGTTCCAGTCAGCAACCCGGCGTGCACCCTGCGACAGATTTTCGATCACGGCCGTATAGCCCGTCATTTCATCCATCATCTCGAGGAGGCGGATCGGCGTGTGTCTTCGCGCACCTTCGACAAGTTTTTTGAGAACATCCCGAACCGGGGCAAGATCTCCATTCGACGAGGCTATCAGTGACCACCACGATTGTTGCTTACCTTTACTGGAGGCCAGATCGAACAGCACTCGGTCGCTAACCGCAAAGAATGGGCTCCGCAACAGGGCCACCAGGGAGATATCGTCGGTCGCATCGGCGGCGGACGCGAGAACTGCCATTGCGTCTTTGACGGTGCGGGTTTCGAGGAGGTTTCCGCCACCTGTATTGACTGCCGGCACTCCCCGCTTCAGAAGGGCTTCGATGTAAATGTCCAAGGGTGCTCTTGCCCGCGACAACAGCGCGATATCTCCGGGGCGGATCGGACGACAGATCGACGCCTGTTTGTCGAAGACCGGCATTTGCTCATCCAGCATTCGTTTTATTTCCGTGGCAATGTAGTCGGCCTCGGCCCGTCGCAGCTCATGGGAACTTTCGCCGTTCTCACCGACGATCGCTGCCGCCACGATCGGGACCTCATCGTTCGGGGCCTCCTTGCGGTTCGCTTCCAGTTCCTGGTGAAGGTCGCCAAGAACGACCGAGAAGACCGCGTTAACGGACTCAACAAGCCGGTGATGAGTTCGAAAGCTGTGGCTGAGGTTCACAGAATTGCCGATGGCTTCCTTGAACCGGCCGAAAACCTCGACGTCGGCCCGGCGAAAACCATAGATCGACTGCTTCTCATCACCCACGACGGTCAGGCGCGAAGTGCTCGTCAATTTTTGCAGCAGCTTTTCCTGTATCGGATTCGTGTCCTGGAACTCGTCGATCAGTATCGCTCGCCACCGCTCGGCGTAGTGCCGACGGGCATCTTCATTTTCCAGGATCTTGAGTGCATAGAATTCGAGATCTGAATAATCGAGAACCTTCTCACGAAACTTGAAGGCGGCTATCTGCTCACGAGCCTGTTCGAAAGCCCGCTTCAGATAACCAACTCGCCTTCCCAATTCGACCTCGGCCTCACCGAATTCCAAAGTTGCCGGCTTTTTGGCCGTGTTGAATTCGTCGCGTAAATCCGCCAGGCAGGCCCTGATCTCATCGAGGCTGCCGTCCGGCCATTTTCCCTTCGCGCCGAGGTTCGAGCGAAAGCCGGCGAACACTTCGATCGCCGTTTCGATGCTGCGCCCGGCCGAAATATCGCTCATCGCACGGATCACGTACTGCCGAAAGGCCTCAAGCTTGTCATCGTCAGCTCCGTGGTATTTCTCGAGCGTCTGATCGGCATGATTCCAGGCATCGGACCGCTGCAATTTTATCAACGCTTCGTTTCGCGCCGCCTCGATAGCACCTTGCCATTCGGTGTCTCCGTGGTTGAAAGCCTCCGCCGAAGATATCGGATCCTTAAACAATTCTCTGAGCGCCCTCAAAAGCCATGAGTAGCCGAGAAGTTCGATTATCTCGGGGTCGATCCCGGCGACCGCTTTGCGAAACCATTCTACCGAGCGCATTTCCGCCTCGGTCTCGTCGAGCACCGTGAAATCCGCCGGGATACCCGCAACGTCGTAAAAGTCCCGGCAGACCCTGGCGGCGAGCGAATGGATCGTGCTGATCTGGGCGGCATCGACCTCTGCGGTTTTCGTGTCGTCACCGATGCGCTGCATTTCCTCGCGGATGCGAGAGCGGAGCTCGGCCGCCGCTTTATCAGTAAAGGTGGCAGCAACGATCTCAAGCGGCGAAAGCTGATGTGCGACCACATGGTGCACATACCGCTTCGCGAGCATTGCCGTTTTCCCCGTGCCGGCTCCGGCCGTTACGGCAATGCTTCCATCGGCTTGAACGGCGAGCTTTTGATCGTCGGTGAGTCTCATTTTTCAGACCTCTTCAGCTCCAGACGCGGGCCCTGTCGGCAGACCGGATCAAAGCTGCAATACTTGCATGCTTCGCCATTAATATCCGGCTCAACCGTAAACCTGCCGCTCAACATCGTCTCTTTCACGCTTGCAACGAACGAGTCGAGAGGAACATCCTTGCCCTTTTCAGCTTCGCGTTTTGCCAAACGCAGGTATTTGCCCGGGCCGACCTTTCTGCCGGGATAGAGATGCGGCAGAGCCGCCTGTGAATAGATCGGGATCTGAAGATCGATCTTTAGGCGGCCGGACTCGTCCTTTACCTTGCCGGTGTATGATCCCGTTTTGTAGTCGATCGTAACTAACCCTTCGGGACCAACATCTATTCGGTCTATTCTGCCTCGGATCGGCAGATCCATCCATACGGTATTGAACTCCTGTTCCACCGCTAATACTCTTGCCCCTTCATCGATGAATGATGACGAGCCGACCGCCTTTCGAAGGACCTCAAGATGTTCGGAACGCTGGAGCTCCCAGTTCGTCACGCTTGTGACCAAATGATCATCGGACGCTTCAGCTTCTGCGAACGCAGCATCGAGGTTCGCCAATACAGCCGAGCGCAGGTCATCGGCAGTGATCGCGTTCTGCACTGCGATCTCAAGTGTCTTGTGGTAAAGCGTACCTTTCGTGGCCGGAGGCAGCTCCAGGTCGGCTTCTTCCGGCGGGCCGAGGCCAAGCACCTTCTCCGAGAACCACTTGAAAGGGCATTGGCCGATCTTTGTAAGCTGCGAAACGCTCCAGGTTCTTCGGGAAGGATCAAGGGCCGTGCCCACTACGCCATCGAATTCGTCGAAAGGTGCCGAACTCTCGCGGCGGCGTTCAACTCCAAATTGGATCTTTGCACGCTCAAGAACCTCGTCGGTCACCGGAGATTCCGGACCGGCAAGAAAGGCCCTGCGAAGTTCCTCCCGACTCGAAACGAACTCCGCAACGGCTTCCTCCGGGCTCAGGCCGAGCCTCTCAAAATAGGAATTCGGGAGCCTTGAATCTCCGTCAACATATCTCGGATAACTGAAGATCGGGCTTTTCGCACCGGCGAGCAGAACGAAATAGAAGGATAAGGCCTCCCATCGCGGCACCTCGGCAGCGTCTTCAAACTCGATACCGAAACCGCTCAAGCGCTTGCGTTCGTGGAAATCGATGATCGGATTCTCAGTCACCTTGGCCGGCAGCATTCCTTCCGCCATGCCAAGGACAAAAATATGGTCGAACTTGCCGCCGATGACGGTATTTGGCTGGTGCAGCACAACCCCGCCGCTGGTGGTGCCAAATGGTGTTGTTACCATCGACAGAATATCGAAGATCTCCGACGCGAAGCTCTCAAAAGAAAGAACACGTTCCCCTTGCCGGCTTGTTTGCTCATTGATCGCTTCGCCGAGCCTGTTCAGTGCGGTCAATTCGGCCGCGGCGAAACCTGTTTTTTCGCGAATCCTGAAATTACTGAACACGGACACCAACCACGCGGCCCATTCCTTATAACTCTGCCGGTCCGGGATCTGAAGAATGGCCAGATCGGTTCCCAGCTTCTGCCAATCGGCGAGAGAACTCGGATGGGACCTTCGGGCATCGGGCCATTTGTCACCGGCTATTCCGGGTCCGAGCGGGTGCAAAAGCATCCGAGCGGTCGTTTCGAACTCGAACGGCCGATCGACCGACTCTTCGCCATCGCCTTCGGCTTCAGGGCCAACCGATCCAAGCAGCAGTTTCACGAATTCGCCCACCGGGGTCTGGCCGAGCGGTATCATGTGTTTCATTTCAACCGGAAGGCCGTACTCGCGAGATACAGATGCGATCAAGGATGCATAGGGCTGAACGGTTCGGCATACGATGGCGATCTTTTCCGGCCGCACTCCCGCGATGACCAGGTGCTTTGCCCGAGCTATCGTCCCTCTTACCTCTGCTTCGATACTCGGATACGCGATAGCGTTACCGGCACTGCCATTCTCTTGAACGCTATCTTTATCGAGGGCCTCATTGATAAACCGTGAAGCCGCTGCCGTGCCGGGCGAGATATCGTTCGCGGTTAGGTCGTTCGCAGCATCGATCGCCCATCCATGCTCATTCAACGTCTGTGCCCAAGTGCGGTTAACCTCAAAGATCGGGTTATCGTGACATGGAAGAAAGAAGACGCTCTCATCGGCTGCAAACTTGTCGATGAACAGTATCTCTTCCTTGCGGGCACGGAAGTATCCGTAAACGAACAGCCTCTCTCGCTTAAGTTCAAGCTGCGACGCTCTCCACAAAACAGCTTCGCGGTCGATTAGGTCCATCGAGGCGAGAGAGCTAACGTAGATCTCCGCCACGTCGGCAAGGAAGCGCGCCCGCGGGGAACCGTGCCGGCGTAACGAATTCAGGTCGATACCGATACGCAGCACGGTCCGAAGTATCTGGCTCAATCGTTCCGCTTCCGCCGCCGGATCTAGTTTCGGGGCGATACGTTTGATCGCCGCCTTCAGCGCGTGAAGTGCTGTTAGGTGTGAGGCGACGCCGATACTCTCCCGGCGGAGTATTCGCTCCGCAACACTCCGCAGACTTACATGAGGCACGCCCAGGTGTTCTGCCGCAGCTCGATGCGGTGTCAAAACAAGAGATCCGCTTGGGATCGGGCAGCGATCCATCGGAATGTGACCAGTCTTTAGCGTCCTTACCATCTTATTAGTTTAACCGTCGGCCAGTGTTCGGGTAGGACCGATCCATGTAGGAAGCTCCAGCTTATCCAGGTCAGGAGCGGCCGCTCTGCGATACGTATTGCTCGAGATGCGGTCATCGTTGCTGTTGTCCCGCTGTTCGGGCCGATGCGAAGATGCCATCCTGCCGGGGCAACAGAGCGTGCTCAGACGCTGGCGGCAATGTCGAACCGGTATCTCGCCTTTGAGAAATTGTTTGCCCGGACGGGCGACGAGATAGCTCTTGTTTCCGGGATACGCGTGGTCGGCATGGGCATGGGTGATCACGGCACGGTCAACCGGTTTCCACGGGTCAATGTAAATCCCGCCCCCATCGCAACGGAGCCTTTTCAAAGTCAGCCCGACCGATCTCTTGCTTATCACATCACGATTCTACTTCAGCCGACGACCACTCCCCAATGGTCCGCCGGCCGCTGCTGTAGAGTTCGGGCGGCGGTCACCTGGCGGCGAATATTACCTTCCCCGCGGGATACATGAAGCAGGTTTGGAACATTGCTCGTTACATGGGCGTGCGTCAGTCGTTTATCGATGAATGGCGACCCAAGGGCGGCATTGAGATATCAATGATCGACATGCTCGCTCAGTCATATTTTCAGTGGCAATATTGGTTGGAGAAAACAGTTGAACGTTCGGAAACGCCGGAGAAGGAGGATCATCCGGCATATGCCCAATGGAAGCAGTACAGGGCCAAATCCAGCGAGTCGTCGGCTTTTGACAGTCGCTGGATCCGACCGTATGTTTCCGAGGTACGGGCGATCGAGCACGCAGTTCAAATGGCTGATCGTTTTCACCGAATGTTCATGCGAACACTTAGGCAACTCCGCGATCTGCGCCGCTATAGCTCCGTAACGATCACCAACGCAAACCAAGTGAATATCGCGACCAATGGAGGAAAGCAGGCAAACATCGCAGCATCCACCTCCGGTGAGTAACGAACCGCTAACAGTAACGATGAGGTGTCGGCATTGGGTAAGTAACTCTGTGATGCCACGACCGGTTTGCGGTTCCGTCATTCATTGAAGCCATTGAAAATGTGTCATGAATCGGCAGATTCATCCGAAACATCCTTGCCTGACAATTGTCATGAGCATATATCTTCGAGCAATGGTCGATGAGCAAGGCAACGCCAATTTGAGCGAGGAAAAAGGGCCTGCCGTTCGTTCCGCTCGGGGTATACGTGCGCTAACGGCCCGAGTATTTAGACCCTCATTTTTGTCAAACGCGAGCGTGCAACCCTGTAAGAAATGACAGTCAACTTCCCCTCGGCTATGGGCCAGAATAGTTCTAGATCGTTGACCCTGATTGGTTCCGCGTGAGGAGAGTTTGCAGGGTCATGTGGAGGACTTAACATTATGAACTATTTGCTTGGACTTCGAAATGGATTTGCGGCCTTCGTGGTTTTTGTTGTGATGCTCTCGGTTGGGGGCGATCTCAAAGCTCAGGATTCGAAAACACTTACTATTAATGCCACAGCTTTAGGGACATCCCTGCAGACGGGCAGGGTAATCAGCGTCAATATTTACATTAAAGAGACCTCCACAGCCGAAGACCAAAAGGCATTGGTCGAGGCGTTCAGTGAAAAGGGCTCGGAGGGGCTGGTTAACGCGTTGGAAAAAATGAGTTCCAAGGGACGGATCGCGATCACTGGTACGCTTGGCTACGATCTCAAATATGTGCGTATCTTCACAATGCCTGACGGTACGCTAAACGTTCGATTCATTACGGATCGGACCATACGATTCGGCGAACGCTGGGCGAGTGCGAGAACGATGGATTACGCTCTGTCGATGGGTGAGATCAGCGTCCCGAACGAAAAAGGAAAAAGCACCGGGACGCTCGTGCCGGCGGCCCGCTTCCGGATCAATAAGGCTGGGGAACTTGAGATCGAGTCACTCCAGAGCGAATGGCGTCTGACGAATCTGAAGCTCGAGAAGTAGGACTCGAGTCCGTTTACGATTGACCCGGTGACGCGCGTCATACGCTTTTTCCAAACAATTGCCCTTAAGCCGGCATATTCATAAGACTCCATAAATGACAGGTACAACATGAGAAAAGAAAAACTGCCTGAGTTATTGACGGAGGTGTTTCGGAACAAAATCATTCTCGTTGTGATCGCGATCTGGATTATTACCTGCATAACGTATGCGCAGACCAACGAGACCAAGCTGGTGCCGCAGGATGAGCTCGCCAAAACCCCAGAGGTTGCTCGGGATTTGGAAACTGGTCTGAATAACAGACCGGCCAATGAAAAGTCCGTCCCGGCAGCCGAGCGAACGAGAAGCATCCTTGCTGCGCCGGATACTAACAGGCCGAAAAAGAATCCGTTTGCGACCGATCAACTGAGGCTACCGGGCACGCCTCGCGCGCAAGCCACCGCCTCTGACTGGCAAGTCGCAATTGCTCCATACTTTTACATGAGCGGTTTGACCGGAACGATCGGAGCTCGAGGGCGAACGGCCGAGGTCGATATGGATTTTTCAGACGTGTTCGAGGAGCTCAACCTCGGTCTGATGGGTACGGTCGAAGCCAGAAAGGGCCGTTTCGTGATCGTAAACGACTTGTTGTGGATCAAGTTGGGCGAGGAACGCGATACGCCCGGTGGTTTGTTCTCAAGCGCAAAGTTGGGTGTCAACATGTTCGTCTGGGATCCTGAAGCGGGGTACAGGGTCTACGAAGGCAGCGGTGGTTCGTTCGATGTGCTCGGTGGGGTCCGCCTGATGAGCATTGAGAATAACTTGAACTTTCGGGCAGGTTCGCTGCCGGCCTTCGATGTTTCTGAAAGGAAGACGTGGGCCACACCGGTAATCGGGGGTCATGGGACCGTGAACCTGACGAAAAAGTTTTTCCTTTCGACGAAGTTTGATATCGGAGGTGGGCTCGGCGCCGATTTCACGGGCCAGTTTTACGGAGGGGGCGGATACAGGTTAACACCCAAGATCGCTCTTCTTGGCGGTTATCGTTACATGAGGACAGACTACGACAGCGAGGGAGGTTTTCTGTTCGACACAACCATGAACGGTTTGCTTCTTGGAGTGAAGTTCACGTTCTGATCACAGGCCAAACGCGTATCGGGAAAGCGGAGCCGGCGTTCAACGGAGTGATGGAGATATGTACGCCGCTCGCAATGACTGCATTCCCGAAAAAGCCTGCGTCGTCGTCCTCGCCCTCGAAGGACCGAGGAGCGTCTCTGATCCTTCAGATAAGGGAGGTGACGATCCAGAAAATAGCAGCCCCGCTTGGGTGCCGAGATCGGGACCATCTCGGCTTTTCCCGGTCTTTCGCGACATCGTGACCATTGTCACCGCTCGGATCGACCGTCAGCACTAATTTTAGGAGGACGCTTATCCAGCTTGGATGGCGTAGCGCGATGGACCTGATCACCAACGGTGTACTGATAGTCGCTGCAGTGTGCTTCACGCTGGGCGTTATCAATCTGCGTCTTTGGTTCGGGCAGCGTGCGCGTCCGGACCTCCTGGCGATGGCGGCGGTCTGCTTGTCTGGCGGGACGTATGCTCTGTTCGAGATCGCATGGCTGAAGAACACCTCGCCCCACGAGTTTGGGGAGATCGCACGATGGAGCCAAATTGCGAGCTGGGGGGCGGTAGTATCAATAGCGATCTTCCTCCGCCTTCATTTCCGTGCCGGAAATCTCTGGTTGCTCTGTACAGTCATAGGGATCAGGACGTTCGGTTTGGGCATTAACTTTGTTATGCCTGTAAATATTCATTTTCTCGATATGCCTGCTTTGGAACAGGTCACGATCCTTGGCGAGAATTTGTCCTACCCGATCGGGACTCCCAATCCGTGGCATGCGGTTCAGGCCCTTTCGCTGATCGCGCTGTCCGCGTTTGCCGTAAATGTACTGGCAGCTAGCTGGCGACGGGGCGATCGGCGAAAAGCCCTGATCTTTGGCTGTGGAGTAGCTTTTCTGGGTTTAACGTCGCTCGCGATAGCAGGAACGATCATCTGGCTCCATATCGAGTTGCCTCCCGCTGCCAGTCCAGTGTTCATGTTCATTATCGTCGGAATGGCCCTCGAGTTTGATTATGATCTGAGGCGGTCTAATCGGCTTGCTGTTGAGCTGACCAATAGAGAGGTCGAACTAACCGAGACCCTGGAGCGATTGGATCTATCCGCGAGCGCCGGGGATGTCGGCGTTTGGACCGTTGAGATTGGCACGGGCAAGCTGTGGTTGAGCGATAAAATGCGTGAACTTTTCGAGTTTGAAGATTCAGAACCCGCAACAGTCGAGCGTTATTTACAGAGGGTTCACCCGGACGACCGCGAACGACTTGAAAGACTGCGAAACATGGCGATAGAAGGCAATGAAACTTACGAGGCAGAATATCGCGTTGTGTTGGGCAACGGCGACATTCGCTGGATCCGTTCAGTTGGAAAAGTTTCAACCCAGGCCAATGGAACGAAATTGTTCCGCGGAGCCTCGGTCAATATAACGAGAAGGAAGCGGGCAGAAGAAGAAGCTTATGAATTTGGCCACAGACTGATAGATGCTCAGGAGAGGGAGCGCGCCAGGCTAGCTCGCGAACTGCACGACGATCTGAGTCAAAGTCTCGCCATCCTGTCGATCCAGCTTCAATCTCTCCGTGCCAAGTCCGATGACGCGAAGGAACTCAACAAGCAAGTCGACAAGCTAACAGATCAGATCGAGCGGCTTTCGTCCGATTTGCACAGGATCTCGCACGAGCTTCACCCATCTAAACTCAGTCAGCTAGGATTAGAGTCCGCATTGCGAGGCTTCTGCCGTGAGGTCAAAGCGGCCCACGGCTTGAAGATCGGATTCAATGCGGTGAATGTGCCGGTTTCGCTTCCGAATGACATCTCGTTGTGCCTTTACCGTATCGCGCAAGAAGCATTGCACAATGTCGTTAAGCACAGCGGCGCCAGCATCGCGAACATTGCTATTGAATTAAAGGACGGCGTTATTCGTTTGGCTGTTTCGGACAACGGAAACGGTTTCGATCCGAGTGGGGTCAAGGGTAAAGAATCGCTGGGGCTAATCAGTATGGACGAACGCATTCGAGCTGTGGGCGGCAAATTGACCGTTCAGTCAGTCATCGGTTCTGGTTCGAAAATTGAGGGCCAAATTTCTCTATTGAAAAGTTGATCGCCACTCCAATTCAAGTTGCTAATAAGCCAATTACGATTCTTGCAAGTCTATGAAATGAGAATCTTCAGTTTTTTGGTACTGAGGACAGATGAATTGCGACTTAATTTTAGTAAAACACTCGCGAACCGTTACTTTGATACCTGTACGAAATGACAGTTTCCTGCCACGCGTCTTGCTCGTATTCTCGTCACACGGAGCGTTTTAGCCACGCCCAGCCAAAAGTTACTAAGGAGAACTGCAATGACTACAGAAACTCAACGAACTACTTTCGATGCGGCAGCGAGCGGCGTCAAAACCGGCGTGGAAATTAGTCTTGAAGAAGTCCGAGCGATCGCGAAGGAGGCGTTTGTCTACGGATTTCCAATGGTTGATAGCTACCGCATTGAGTACGCATATTTTGTCGATGAGACGGGTCCGGAATTCAAAGCCCATTGGAACGAGATCCGCAACGTTCCACGTGTCTACACGCCTGAGGACAAGGCCGTGCAGACGCCAAACTCGGACACACCATATTCCTTTATAGGAATGGACCTGCGCGTTGAGCCCATTGTGCTCACCATGCCCGTGATCGAAGAGAATCGATATTTCAGCGTTCAGCTGATCGACGCCTACACGCACAACTTTGACTATGTCGGCACGCGCACTACGGGCAACGACGGCGGGAACTTCCTTATTGCAGGGCCTAATTGGAACGGAGAAGCTCCGGCGGGGATCAAGAAGATCATCCGTGCGGAGACCGAACTTGTGATGGGAGCTTTTCGAACCCAGCTCTTCAACCCCGATGATCTCGAGAACGTAAAGAAGGTTCAGGCAGGCTACAAAGCGCAGCCGCTCTCGGAATTTCTGGGCGAGCCGCGCAAGGCCGTGCCGCCGGTCAACTTTATAAAACCGCTCTCGCCGGCCGACCAAAGAACTTCGCTCGAGTTTTTCAATATCCTGAACTTTGTCCTGCAGTTCACGCCAACGGTGCCCTCAGAGATCGAACTGATGAACAGGTTCGCGATGATCGGCGTCGGTGCGGGGAAGCACCTGGACATCGTCCAGCTTCCGGTTGACCTAAAGCAGGCTCTAGAGGACGGAATGTCTGACGGCTTGCGGGAATACGAGGAATTCAAGAGAACCAAAGTGGACACCGGTGAGGTGACCTCAGGTGACATTTTCGGCACCAGAGAGCATTTGAAGAACAATTATCTGTATCGCATGGCGGCATCGATACTGGGTATTTACGGCAATTCAAAGGAAGAAGCGATGTATCCCACATACACCCTGGATTCGAATGGGAACCCGCTCGATGGACGCAACCACGCGTATAGGCTGAGGTTCAAACCCGGGCATGAAAAGCCGGTCAATGCATTTTGGTCGCTGACTATGTATAAGCTGCCTGAAAGCCTGCTGGTTGCTAACCCGCTCAACCGTTATCTGATTAATTCGCCGATGCTGCCCGACCTGATACGTGACGAAGACGGCGGTGTGACGCTGTATATACAACACGAATCTCCGGGTGCGGATAGGGAGGCAAACTGGCTTCCCGCACCGGACGGCCCGTTCTTCATGGCTCTCCGTCTTTACTATCCGACCGAGCACATACTGAGGGGCGAGGGACATCTACCGATATTGGAAGCAGTTCGATAAAGCGAGTAAACGGCGGAAACCGAGTTACCCGGCATCGACCTTGAGTTTCGCCCGATCTGGATCTTCAGAAGACCTGTCAGTCAATGAAGATCACAGGCCGGGCTTTTTTGCTTGACCATCTGTCACGACCTGCCGGCGTAATAGGCCGATTCTCTGATCCGAAACGCAAAATGCTAAACAAACGAGCGACCTGTAACTTCTGACAGTTCCGGGTTTGGGCCGAAGGCGGGATTCTGAATACCAAACGGAATCTCCCGCAGACCGGAGGATAAAGTAATGAACAAGAAACTTAGTTTGCTAAGCGTTGTCATCTTCGCGATCCTGGCCGGGTCGATGGCGACAGGCGTTTGGGGCCAGGAGGAACCTAAAGGAACATCAACCGAAAGAGCCGAAGCGACGGGATCGGTAAATGAGCCCGTCAAGGATAAGCAGGAAAAGAAAAAGGCGGAGACGGTCACCGGCGCATCCCAATGGGATCGGGCTGCTCTCTACAAGCCGACTTTTGATCCGAGGCTGCCGGGCGAGGAACCAACTTTCCGCGGCGGCGATCGGCAAACCCCGCAGGACGATCCGGCGGCATTGGCAAAGAAGCTGTCCAATCCCGTCTCGTCGCTTATAAGCCTGCCGTTTCAAAGCAACTGGGATTTCGGTATGGGCCCGAATGGCGATGGCTTTCGCCAGACCTTGAATGTTCAGCCCGTGATCCCGATAACACTTAACAAGGACTGGAACCTCATCTCGCGCACCATCATTCCGATCATCGGCCAAAAGGATGTGGTCGCTGACGGTTCAAGCCAATTCGGGCTTGGTGACATAACGCAGGCATTTTTCTTTTCACCGAACAAGACCGATCCGGTCATCTGGGCGGTCGGGCCGCAAATGATGATCCCGACGGCAACGAACCAATATCTCGGCAGCAAGAAGTTCAGTCTCGGGCCGACGTTCCTGATCCTGAAGCAGCAAGGGCCGTGGTCGGTCGGAGCGTTGGCGGGTCATTTCTGGTCCGTGGCTGGCAGCGACACACGGCCGTCGGTAAGCCTGACCAATCTTCAGCCGTTCGTTTCCTACTCGACGAAAACAGCCTGGACCTACACGCTGAATACTGAGTCCACCTACGATTGGAAAGCGAAGCAATGGAACATTCCGCTTCACTTATCGGTCGCGAAACTGGTTCGTTTCGGAAAGCAGCCGGTGAGCATCGGCGGCACCGTGCGCTGTTGGGCCGAGAGCAGTGCGACCGGCCCGGAGGGATGTGGATTCCGCCTGACGGTCACGCCGCTCTTTCCGCGGAAGTAGTCGGCAGGCATCGTCGCGATCGGTTTCTGCTCAGCCTTAACAAAAATGCTACGACCTGTAAGTTATTACAGTTACCCGTGCTTTCGAGTATTGAGAAGATGTTCCCAGGGAGACCCCCAAGCAGCCCTTAGATCGGTTTGGGGAGGTAATGCAATGAAAAAATATTCAACAATATTGTGTTTAGTTGCGGTCGCGGCGGTATTTGCAGCGACCGTCGCGGGTCAGGAAAGGGGTCAATATTTAGCGGGTTCTCGGGGACTGAATACCGCTGATCAACCCGCGGAGGGTTTCACTTACGCCAACCTATTTTTCGTCTATCCCACCGACAAGTATAAGGACCGCAACGGCAACGACGCGCCGATCGACTTTGACTTGAATCTTGTTGGGGATCTCAACGTGTTTGCCTACACCCCGAAAAAGAAGATCTTGGGAGCGACCTACTCTGCGTCGGTTGCAATTCCTTTTGTGACATCGGCGGTGACGATTCCGCGCATCGGATCAGACATCAGCGGCGGCGGCATCGGTGACATCTACATCGAGCCGATCAGCCTAGGCTGGGCAATGAAAAAGGGCAAGGTGAGAGCCGCCTATGGTGTGTACGCACCTACAGGAGTCGACAGCACGACTTCCGACTACTGGGGACACCAGGTTACATTTGGCGGTAGCTACAATCCTGGCAAGACCGGGCTTTGGCAGATCAATGGGTCCAGTGCGTGGGAGTTTCATCATAAAAAAAGCAATGAGGACATCAGGGTCGGGAACAATGTCACCTTCGAGTACGGTGTCGGCAAGACATTTGTTAAGAACGGCGGCAAGCAGCTTTACCAGTTCGGTGTTGTGGGCTATTCGGCATTTCAGTTGACGAATGATACCGGGACCGCAGTTCCAGTCCTAAGCCGCGGGGTGAAGGACCGTGTACATGCTATCGGGCCAGAGTTTGGCGTTATTCTTCCGGCCAAGAGGTTCAATTTCCTCGTGCGTGTGCTCCCGGAGTATGCGGCCCATGGCCGAACCCAGGGCGTGACCTTTATGGTATCTTTCGCTAAGACGTTCGGGGGAGGCAAATAGCACTTTCACCGATGAAGCCGGCCGGCTTTCTGGCCGGCTTTTTTTGTGCCCGAACAGTGCTCACGACCTGTTATTTCTGACAGTTCAAGCGATCGGCAAACTACCCGAGACTACAGTCATGGATCGAATCAGGTCTCAACCCTGGCATTAAATATGGGGGCGAAATGGAAACTTTAGAACAACTCAGCGAATGGGCCGCAACCGGATTTGAGATCGCTACAGTACTAATGATCGTACTAGCTAGTGTGGTCGGATCCGTAAGGTTTCTCCTTCATGCTATTCAGCGAGTCCCCGATGCATTCAAGCAATACAAAGTGCGTCTCGGTAAAATGTTGATCCTTTCGCTCGAGTTCCTCGTTGCCGCGGACATTATCAGGACGGTCGCGGTGGAACCAACTCTAATGAACGCCGCCGTGCTTGGTTTGTTCGTACTAATTAGAACATTCCTAAGCTGGTCTCTAAGCGTTGAGATCGAAGGCCATTGGCCATGGAAGGCTGAGCCCCCAAAATTAGGATCCGAGGTATTCACGAAATGAAAGACGCACCCCTTACCTCCAATCAACTGGCCGCGGAACGGACCGAAATGGGTTTTGGCCGAACGATCATGGCGCTGGAACGCACTTTAATGGCGTGGATACGTACATCTCTCTCGCTGATCAGCTTCGGCTTCACGATATTCAAATTTTTACAAGCGATGCAGGACAAAACCGACACGATGCGCGAGAACGCGCCACGAAACCTTGGACTTTTCATGATCTTGCTTGGGATGGGGGTGCTCGTACTCGCGATCTTTCAGTTCATTCATGCCCGCAAGACGGTTCGAGTCTTCTCCGAGAGAAAACCACCGTTTTCCATCTCCCTCATCACCGCCGCGGGCGTTCTCCTAGTTGGCCTGTTCACTCTTCTCAATACATTGTTCGGGTTTGGAGGGTTTTGAAATGGAAGACGTGATCACAAGAATCATTGAGAACCTTGGAGCGAGGGTCACCGGGCCCATGCACCTGAGGCTATATATGCAGCCGCTGATGGCTGCCATCTTCGCAATTATCGCGGGCTTGAAAGATGCGAAAGCGGGCAGCCCCGCTTACTTTTGGGCAATGTTCACTCAACCGGAGCATCGCCGCGAGATGCTCATGGATGGTTGGAAGTCGGTCGGAAAGGTGCTCGTCGCCGCGATCGTGCTCGATATTATTTACCAACTCATTGTCGAACGCTGGGTCTATCCTTTCGAAATGATCCTGGTCGCGTTCATTTTGGCCATAGTGCCATATCTGATCCTGCGAGGGATCGTTAATCGGATCGCTTCGCGCTTCATAAAGCCAAGCGAAAGAAAACGTATGTGAAACATGATACGTGGGAGGAAATGAAATGAAAGAAAGTAGAGATAACGTAACAAATACAGACGTTCCGGCAAAAACGGCGCCAGAACCCAAGTTCGCCGCCAAGGTTCCGGAAGGGGTCAAGACCCCGGACAACGTCCACACTAAATTTCTCGGTGATCTTGAGTTCTTCGACGGGATGCCGAGTAAGGCCACCGTCAAGAAGACCTACGACTTTCTCGATTTCGCCCGCGGCGTGGAAACGTTTCTCAACGGGATTCCCGCGGCTTCGGTCTATGCGGCGCTCGAAGGTTTGAAGGAAGCGGGGCTCAACCCCGGTGACCTGGGCATCTTCGAGGAATTGATGGACGCCCGTTCCCTCTTCCTGACGCCAAACTCCACCACTGTCTATGCAATGACGGAACTGAATGTCAAGGACGGACCGGTCGTGGCGGAGATTCCGACCGGCGTTCTGGGTCCCGTGGATGACGCCTTCTTCCGCTGGATCACTGACGTCGGCATGACCGGCCCGGACCAGGGCAAGGGCGGGAAGTATCTGTTCGTCCATCGCGATTACAAGGGGGAGCTCCCCGAGGGCTACTACATCGCGAGAACGCCGACCTACCGCAACAATTTCTTCTTCCGTGCGTTCGTCCAGGACGGCGATCTCAAGGGAACCGCCGATGCACTTAAGGCGAAGTTCCGCATGTATCCGCTGGCGCAGGCCGACGATCCTCCCCGTCAGCGGTTCCTGAATCTGTCGGGCAAGCAGTTCAACACGATACATGCCAACAATTTCACGTTCTACGAAGAGCTGAACGCCGTCATCCAGTACGAGCCCTGCGATGCCTTCGACCCGGAACTGGTCGGGCTTTTCGCCTCGATCGGAATCAAGAAGGGGCGGCCTTTTGATCCGGACGAGCGGATGAAGAAGATCCTGACCGAAGCTGTGGCGGTGGGGAACGCCACGGCCCGCGCCCTGACATTCGCGCCGCGCAAGCCAAGCGTGTACTTTTACCCCGACCGGAAGTGGAATTCCGCGTTCGCGGGCGGAAGTTACGAGTTCCTAGACAACGGGGAACGCGTTCTCGATGACCGGATCTTCTTCCACTACTACGCCACGGGCATCACCCCGGCGATGGCGGCACCGAAGGTGGGCACCGGCTCCGCTTATGCAATCGCTGCGCACGATGCGGATGGCCAGTATCTCGATGGCGGCAGGACCTATTCGGTCACTCTCCCGGGTCCTGTTCCGGTGAACAACTTCTGGTCTTTCATGGTCTATTCAGGGCAACACCGGTCGATGCTGGAAACCGACCAGAAGCTTGCCGGACTCGATAGCAACAATCCCTCGGTCAAGCCGAATGCCGACGGTTCCTATACCATGTGGTTCGGTCCTGAGGCTCCCGCAGGCTGCGAGGGCAATTGGATCCAGACCATGCCCGGCAAGAGCTACAACGTGGTGGTGCGCCTCTACGGCCCGCTGCAGCCGTGGTTTGACAAAACTTGGAAGCCGGGGGATCTCGAAATGGTGAAGTAGTTTCAAGCGTCCGTTTCTCACGTAAACGGGGCTCCAAATCATGAGGGCAAGCCGGCGGCGAGGCGGACACAGATCCTAGGAGGAATAAAACATGTCAGAAGACAACACAAGATCAGCACCGCTCTTAAATGGCAAAGCGGTCAAGCAGGATTCCCTCCCTTTCCCCGCGAAAAAGTCAGGAAGCATTGCCGGACGGACGATGCAGGAATCGGTTTATAGCCCGAAGCCGGTCGAGAAGTTCCTACCGGAGGACGCTCCGAATATTCTGATCGTCCTGATCGATGATGCAGGACCAGGACTGCCGACGACGTTCGGAGGTGAAGTAACGACCCGAACACTCGACCGAGTTGTTGGAGAAGGCATCACTTACAATCGCTTTCATACGACAGCGATGTGCTCACCCACCCGTGCGTCACTATTAACGGGCCGCAATCATCACCGCGTCGGCAACGGTCAAATTGCCGAACTCGCCAACGACTGGGACGGATACTCCGGACATATACCAAAGAGCAGCGCGCTCGTCGCGAAGGTACTAAAAGACTACGGTTACAGCACCGCGGCTTTTGGAAAATGGCATAACACCCCGGCTGAGGAAACTACGATGACCGGGCCGTTCGACAGTTGGCCGACAGGACTCGGCTTCGAGTATTTCTATGGGTTCCTCGCGGGCGAAGCCTCGCAATATGAACCGAACCTGGTGCGGAACACCACGAGCGTTCTTCCACCAAGGACTCCGGAGGAGGGCTATCATCTGAGCGAGGATCTCGCCGAGGACGCTATCCGCTGGCTGCGCAATCACAGGGCGTTTCAAGCCGACAAGCCGTTCTTCATGTACTGGGCAAGTGGCTGCCTTCACGGCCCGCATCACATAATGAAAGAATGGGCAGATAAGTACAAAGGCAAGTTCGACGACGGCTGGGATGCATACCGCGAACGCGTCTTTGCGAGAGCTAAGGAGAAGGGGTGGATCCCTCAAAACGCCGAGCTTACGCCTCGCCACGAGACGATGACGGCGTGGGACGACATTCCTGAGGACGAAAAACCATTCCAGAGACGGCTTATGGAAGTTGCGGCCGGTTACGCGGAACATGTCGACGTACAGGTCGGACGACTCGTAGATGAGGTTGAGCGGCTGGGATACGGCGACAACACGCTGATTTTCTACATCTGGGGTGACAATGGCTCATCGTCGGAGGGCCAGAACGGAACGATCAGTGAGCTTCTGGCTCAGAGCGGCATTCCGTCAACGGTTAAGCAGCACATAAATGCCCTGGAAGAAATCGGCGGACTCGATGTGCTCGGCTCACCGCTTACCGACAATCAATATCATGCCGGTTGGGCATGGGCAGGTAGCACCCCGTACAAGGGAACCAAGCTTCTCGCGTCCCATTTTGGCGGAACGCGTAATCCAATGGCGGTTCGCTGGCCGGCGAAGATCGCGCATGACTCAACGCCCCGAAGCCAGTTCCACCACGTTAATGACATTGTCCCGACCATTTACGAGATCCTCGGCATCGAGCCGCCGAGCATGGTCGACGGGGTGCAGCAGGATCCGATGGACGGAGTTAGCCTCGCTTACACCTTTAGCGATCCATCAGCGATAGGCCGCCTGCTGACGCAGTACTTCGAGATCATGGGAAGCCGTTCGATCTACCACGACGGCTGGATGGCCTCGGCATTAGGGCCCCGCATACCGTGGGTACCGGGTATCGATCCAAAGATATTGCAGTGGACGCCGGACGACGACATCTGGGAGCTTTACAACGTGGACGAGGATTGGACCCAGTCGAAAGACCTGGCTGCAGAGATGCCGGAAAAACTCGCGCAGCTGAAGGAGATCTTCCTGATTGAAGCAACGAAGAACAATGCTCTGCCGATAGGCGGTGGCCTATATGTACCGATCATGCATCCGGAGATGCGGATATCACCTCCGTACAGCGACTGGAACTTCAGCGGCGACACCATTCGCATGCCTGAGTTCTGCGCACCGGCCCTAGGTAACAGACCCAATGTCGTCACCATCGACGCCGTGATCCCGGAGAACGCTAACGGGGTCTTATATAAACTCGGTGCTAACAGCGGCGGACTGACGTGCTTTGTTGATGACGGAAACCTTTGCTACGAATACAACCTGTTCATTATCCAGCGAACAAAGATCCGGTCGACGGAAAGGTTACCGGTTGGCAAGGTTAGGATCGAGATCGAAACGGCCTACGCGGGGATGATGAGGCCCGCAGCGCCGCTCGATATCACTATGAAGGTCAATGGCGCTGTTGTCGGTAAAGGACAGGTTCCGATCAGTGCACCGCTACTCTTCACGGCCAATGACTGTCTCGACATCGGCATCGCCCTCGGTTCACCTGTGTCACTTGACTACTGTAAGAAGGCTCCGTTCAAGTTCAACGGGACTATAGAAAATGTTCACGTTAAGTACGTGGCCGCCACCAAAGCGGCTAGCGAATAGGCGGCAGCGCCAATCGCCGGCGGCCCTGATCGGGTCGCTGGCCTTTTTGATCGACGACGATCAGATGCGGGCGGGGTACGAAGCAATGAAGGAAAGTAATCCAATGATCATAAAGAAAAGGACCTTGCCAGTAGTTGCCGATGCTCCGCCCGCTTTTCATTTGCTGGCCAAACCGACAGGATCGACCTGCAATATAAACTGCACGTATTGCTTTTTCCTTTCGAAAGAGGCTCTTTATCCGAATGAGAAGACCCGGATGTCAGACGAGACGCTTGAGGCGTATATTCGCCAATTGCTCGAGTCGCACCAAACACCCGAGGTGACCATTGCTTGGCAAGGGGGCGAGCCCACCTTGATGCGGCTCGAGTTTTTCAGGAAAGCAGTCGAGATCGCCGATAAATACAAAAAGCCGGACCAGAGTCTCCTCCATACGTTTCAGACAAATGGCATCCTTCTCGATGACGAGTGGGGCACCTTTTTCAAAGAGAATAATTTTCTTGTCGGCCTAAGTGTCGACGGCCCGCGTGATATCCATGATCGCTACCGTGTGGATCGTGGTGAAAGAGGCACTTTCGATCGCGTGATGAAGGGCTGGGAGGTTCTCCGTCGGCACAAGGTCGATCTCAATATTCTGTGTACGGTCCACGCGTTTAACGAGAATCGTGGCCGTGAGGTCTATCGATTTTTTCGAGACGAACTAAATGCCGAGTTCATACAGTTCATACCGATAGTCGAGCGGGCGTCGCGAGAAACCATCCAGATGGCCAATCAAGGTTGGGCGGAGCAGGCGGGCCGGAAACGCCTCCTTTATACCCAAAGTGGAACCCTGGTGACGGAACGCTCGGTCGGCGCCAGACAGTATGGTCAGTTCCTGGCCGATGTTTTCGACGAATGGGTTCGCGACGATGTCGCATCGGTATTCGTGCAGCTCTTCGATGTAACGCTCGAGGCCTATTTCGGTCGCAATCTTCTGTGTATACATGCTCCGACCTGTGGCGATGCTCCGGTGCTCGAACACAACGGAGATCTTTACTCCTGTGATCATTTCGTCGAACCAAAGTACAAACTTGGGAACATCTTTGAGAAGCACATGTTGGAATTGGTCGCGTCACCACAGCAGCGCTGCTTTGGAAGCCAGAAACAGGACTCGTTGACCGCCCAGTGCAAACGCTGCGAGTTCCTTTCACTCTGCAACGGCGGTTGCCCTAAAGACCGGTTTTCGCTGTCGAGAGATGGGGAGCCTGGCCACAATTACCTCTGCCCCGGACTTGAGCTTTTCTTTAGGCACACGCGCCCGGCGATGTCGACCATGGCCGAGCTTCTGAAACACGGGCGAGCTCCTTACGACATCATGGCATTGATGAAGGCCTCTGATGAACGTCGGGTCAGCGGCCGGGCAACGGATGACGGATCGAGAGTTGAAACTTAAGAATAAATGGAAATCGATCCCTCGAAAGAAATCCCTGATTTTTCGCTAGTAAGAGGCGGTCTATTCTATCGTGTTCTTCGTACCCTTAAGCTCTGCAACGAAGAGCATGAACCTTCCTATCGTCGCGTCTTCGTCTTCGCAGCGATAACATGGCTGCCATTGTTGCTCCTTTCGATTATAGATGGCCGAAGCAACGGCGGAGTTGATATCCCTTTTCTCAGGGATGTTGAGAATCACGCCCGCTTCCTGGCCGCATTGCCCCTCATGCTTGCCGCTGAGACCTTCTTGGAACGGCTTCTCCCGCCGCGGATCAAGAACTTCATCCATCGGAAGATCATTCTCGATAGCGATCTGGAGAGATTCCGGTACGCAATAACATCGGCGGCAAGAATGCGCGACAATTCCGCGGTTGAACTTTTCCTGCTGATCGCTGTCTATGCGTTCGGGTCATATTTCTATGGCAGTGTAATGGCTTCTGCATCAGGTGCGTGCTCTACATGGTCTGCGACTCCGGATGATGCGCGGTGGAATTTGACTCTCGCGGGCTACTGGTTAGTGTTCGTAAGTCTGCCCATCTTTCAGTTCATTTTCGTACGATGGTACTTTCGCATAGTTATCTGGTTCATCTTCCTACTGAGAGTTTCCAGACTTAATCTCAATCTGCTTCCGACCCATTCCGACCGTGCAGCCGGTCTGGGCTTTCTCAATAAGTGTGCATATGCGTTCAGCTACTGGATGATCGCTCAGGGAGTCATCGTGTCCGGCTTTATTGCCGGTCAGGTGCTCCATTTTGGCGCCGACCCCCGCGAATACAAGCTCGAAGCCGCAGGAGTGGTCTTCCTGGTCCTTATCGCAGTCCTCTCACCTCTAACGCTATTCGCTCCAAAACTGATCCAAGCGAAATGGGAGCGGGGAGGTGATTTTGGCAAATTTGCGAGCGACTATGTCGAAGAATTCAACTCGAAATGGATATTGGGTGACAACCCGACTCACGAACAGCTTCTAGGAACGAGTGATCTCCAGTCGCTCGCCGATCTCGGCAACAGCTTCGTCGTGATAGAAGAGACAAAAACGGTCCCCTTCAGCGCGTCCGACGTTTTCTATATGGCGCTGATAACACTAGCTCCCTTGCTGCCACTCCTTCTTTTTGTTTTCTCCCTTGAGGATCTTCTGGACAGGCTCGTCAGAATACTGACGTAGACGCGGGCCAACAGGCACACAACCGGATCTGTGTCAACTTTTTCTGCCCTGCCTGTAAGAATTGACAGTTATTCGAAAAGACTCGATCTGTTAATCTTCGCTTGAATGGCATATATGGCCGCCATCTTCCTTTTGAACTATTAGAAACTTAATTTTGGAGGAGCGAAATGCTGAGACGTTTAACCACTACATTACTGGCAATCGCGATCGCCCTTTGTACATTGCCGTTCGTTCAGGCCGCCCCGGTTCCCGGCCGGAGAGATTCAAAGCCGCTACCGACTGGGCTTTCGGCTGAGCAGATCGACAATCTAATGGCCCCTATCGCCCTATTTCCTGACCCGCTGCTTGCACAGATGCTACCCGCTTCAACCTTTGTTGATCAGATCGATCAGGCTGCCCGATACCTCCGGTCGCACAATAAGCAGACCACCGGTGTCGACGACCAGAAGTGGGATATCAGCGTCAAATCGATCGCCCATTACCCTGATGTAGTTTTCAAGATGAGTGAAAAACTGGACTGGACAACGGCGGTAGGGCAAGCATACGTCACCCAAACGGCGGACGTCTTCAAATCGATCCAGCGACTTAGGAAGAAGGCGAAAGAATTCGGCTACCTAAAGACGACGCCTCAACAAACCGTCATCGTTGAGAAGGAAACGATCAAGATCGTTCCCGCGCAGGCGCAATACATCTATGTTCCTCAGTACAACCCTCAGGTCGTATACGTTGCAGCCCCTTCCTCTGGTCCATCGACCGGAGCCGTGGTAGCGTCTGCCGCTATTGCCTTCACGAGCGGATTACTGATCGGTGCATGGCTCAATAACGACTGCGATTGGCACACCTACTCGGTCTATTACCACGGGTGGAGTGGTGTGGGATGGATCTCGCATTCGGCGACTGTCGTTCACTGGAATGGGAGCTATTACGTCAATTCTCGTTGGAGCACGGTGCATTACAATTCAGCGATCATAAACCGTAACGTCAACTACAACAACGTCACGCACTACAGCAGCATCAGCCGAACTATCAGTTACAACAACGTCAACCGAAACGTTAATGTGAACAATGTCAATCAGGTCAACGTGAACAGAAACAACGTTAACAACGTGAACCTCAATAGGAATATTGATTCCACGGTAACCAATAACAGCGCATATCGCGGGAGAGCCGCAACCAAAAACGTATCTACCGTCGGGGCGACAACCCAACAGCAGATCACCGGCTTCGGGAATTCTGGAAACGCAGCTCAAACACGGGCTCAAAGTCTGCGCGGCCAGTCGAGCCGTGCGAGTGTTTCCGCGGCCCCTAGTACACGAAATTCGCGAGCCAGCGGCGGAAGACGACGGCGCTGATCCGTTGCGTAAGGAGAACTTAATATGAGAGTCAGAACACCAATATTGACGTCAACGCGGCGACTCGCCATGATCTTCGCAGGCGCAGCCTTCGTTCTCGGGGTTTCAGGAACTGTCACTTTGTATGGACAGCAGATATTCTCCTCACCTGAAGACGCCGTAAAAGCGCTAACCTTGGCGGTAAAGGCAAAGGATCAGAATGGCCTGATGAGGATCTTTGGCCCCAGCATTCGGGAGTTCGTGTCAGGCGACCCTGTTGCGGATGCGAACGCGTTCGAGGAATTCGCGGCGAATATCTCGCGGTCGACAAAACTGGAAAAAGCCACAGATGACAAATTGACACTTCTCATCGGCGATGACGACTGGCCGTTTGCCGCTCCGATCGTAAGGTCCGGAGACAAATGGCGATTCGATACTGTCGCGGGCGTAACCGAAATGCTCAACAGGCGAATCGGCATGAATGAGTACTATGCGATGAATTTGTGCCAGGTTTATGCTGTCGCACAATTCGAATACTTCAACGGTGATGACTGGGATGGAGATCAGGTTGCTGAATTCGCGCAAAAGATCTCGAGTTCTGCCGGCAAGCGTGACGGACTCTTCTGGGAAATGCTCAGCGACGACGATGTCGAAAGCCCGCTAGGAATGCTCTTCGCATACGCCGCGGCAGAGGGATATCAAGGTAAAAAGGGAACGGTTCGATCCGCAGCACCCTTCTATGGCTATAACTTCAAGGTTCTTTACCGCCAAGGGCCGAGCGCTCCGGGAGGAAAGTATAACTACATAATAAACGGCAATATGATCGCTGGATTCGCTCTCGTCGCTTACCCGGCGAAATGGGGGAATTCTGGCGTTATGACCTTTATCGTCAATCAGGAAGGACGCGTATATCAAAAGAATCTCGGCCCCCGAACAAAGTCGATCGCCGAGGCAATGGTCGAGTATGACCCCGACGCTGAATGGTCATTGGCCGTTCAAGACTGATCCTCCGATCACTTTCGGAATGGAACTCCCTATTTAGCGTTCTATGCTATTGCATAGAACGCTTCATAAGTGATCGCCAACGTGTTTCGAGAACCCCGAAAAATAGGGCGGTTTTAGAGTCAATGCGGATCTGAGATTCGCTATCCGCATTCCGTATGCTTCGATAACGTCGGCTATCATTCTTTGCTGCATATCATTTTGTATCGCGGTTCATTCGATCATAACGTGAACTCCTCGAAAGAAAAAGGCACTTTCGCCAGCACGTTTCGAGTTTGAAAAACTGATACTTCAGCGATGTTCGGCGACAATCTGCAGATCCTCACAAACCTTCCCGATCTGGATCGGGTCCAGTTCATGTATGTCTAGAGGGTGTTGCGCCTCGAATACCGAGGACGACTAAATGTTCTTCACCGGGAATCGGGAAAAGCGATCCAGCTATTTTCACTCTGCAAAGGCTCGGTGATAGGAGCGATAGAACAATGGAAGGAACCTCAGTGGTGCCCAGGCCCGCCTTTATCGCAAACTGGCGGTCCCTCGGGATCTTGTCAAAAGCATCCATTTCTAGAGGATTTGCCCACAGAGGGTTGGGGAAGACCTCAGAGACCCTGGCTGGTCTTACTTCCAGAAGAAAATCATCTTCGGCACGCCACACAAGCGTAAATCGCGGCTTTGAGGTCCGACGTCATCTTCCTTTTAACTACATATCCTGAAGCACCTGCCTCGAAAGCGGCCCGTTCATAATCGCGATCTTCGTTAACTGTGAGGAAGATTATCCGCATTTTTGAGCCAAGTCGCTTGATCTCGGCAGCCGCCATAATGCCGTTCATTATCGGCATTGAAATATCTACGATTCCAATGTCAGGGTTCAATTCCAACGCCGCATCGACAAGAGCTTTCCCGTCCGCGACCGTCGCTACGATGTCGAATTCGGGCACGGACTCGAGAAGTTCAGAAACGGTATCGAGCATCTCTTTGTTGTCATCCGCGAGAACTATTCTTATTCGATTTGGTGTTTTTTCGAGAGGCACGGTTTTGGCCCTTCCCCGGAATCTGGTCTCAAATTGATAGCCCACACTGACTTATTTTGCGACCGCTCGACTACCATTATGTGTTGGAAGCCGAGCAATCCAACTGTCAAAAATAACAGTCATACGGAATTCCACGCGTTCTTCTTTTCGATAAGCGGTGAAGGGCTTCACATTCGTACGGCTGAAACAAAGTAAAGCAGTAGTTCTGAAAGCTCACTTCAGATGAGAGGCGGCAAACTTCATCAATTCTGCGGTGGAACGAATGTGAAATTGTTCCATCATCGTGTATTTGTGAAATGCTACGGTTCGAGGGGTTATGCCAAGGATCAGGCCAACTTCTTTCATCGAAAACCCTTCAGCCAAGAGCTTAAGTACTTCTCTTTGTCGTGAGGTCAGTCTATGTGAGATCTTCATTTGCTTGAACGCCTTAACGAATGAACCGATGACATCGTGCGTTAACGCAGGGGATGCATAATAGCCGCCTCGCGCAACCTCACGCAAAGCAACCATTAACTCCCGTCCGGCAGCAGCCTTTAATACATAACCCGCGGCGCCGATCTTAAAGGCCTCAGCGACCGTCTCCAGATCTTCGCTGGCAGACAGGAACAAAAGCCGAGCCTTTGGCAAAACCTTCTTAATATGCTCGGCAACCGAAAGTCCGTTCATCAACGGCATCCCGATGTCGAGAACAATGACTTCTGGTTGTAGGCCTCCGACCTGCTCCAGTACGCTGCGAGAATCTTCAAATAGCCCGACAACCTCGAATTCCGGCTCTATCATAAAGCGAAGGGCGTCGAGAAGAACGCGGTGATCATCAACCAGAACGATCCGAGTCTTCAACATACTTCACAAAAATCGCAAGAGTCGTGCCATACACTTTCGGCGTCTAGCTCCGAAAAAAACCAGCAAAAGCCGCGTTATAGCGACTGGCCGAAGACCAAGCCCCATTCCAAGTGCGAGAAACCCCGCACTTTGTACGGCCTACGACGCGCCCAATAAACTTGCTGCAAGTCTTGCAGAACCGTGCCGGAAAGCCAGATTGGCGAGCCCCGTGAGTGTTTTGCCGATCGCTATTCTCCTTGAAGCGCGATTCGACAGACGTAAGGCGATCGCTTTCGCCTTGCGATCCTGCTCGGACATTTCAATCTCTTGGACGTGGGCTTTGCGAATCGTGTAAGAACGACCAACAATAACGCGATCAAGTCCGTATTCCTTTATCGAATTTTCTCGCCTGCCGGACGGGCAAATCGACATAGGTATCTTCGAGCTCGGGTCTAATAGAATCAAAAACAAAAGAGAATCGTTAGAGCTTATTCGCAACTCATGAATGTTCTTAAATTAAGTATGATGATCAAAAAATTGCATAGTCAGTTGCTTCGTGGTTGAGGCGGTAAGCATCCCGTAAAATTGTGTCAGGGATACGTGGGGTATTCAGCCCGAAATAAGATTCGCCAGGAGAATGAGAACGGTGCGGAGTATGAGTTCAATGAGAGGCAGGTTTTAGGGATATTGAAGGCGATGGAGACGGGGCGGACGGTGGCGGAAGTTTGGCGAGAGGACGGGATCTGAGAGTCGACATATTTCAAGCGGAAGTCGAAGTATGGTGGGATGACGGCGGCGGAGATCAAGCGTTTGCGGGAGTTGGAGGAAAAGAACGCGAAGTTGAAGCGGATGTACGTGGACGTGTCGTTGGAGGTTAGGGCATTGAAGAATCTGATCGAAAAAGCGGTTGGTGACGCCTTAGCGGCGAGAGGCGGTCGGGTATTTGAAAGAGGAGCATTAGTTAAGCGAGCAGCGGACGTGCGAGGCGGTGAGATTGTCGAGACGGGCGTTTCGATATGTGCCGCAGGCGGGAGACGACACGGCACTGATCGAGGAATTGAGCCGCCTGGCGAGGGAGCATGCGGACCAGTTCTCCACTGCACCGATACTCCGATTCGAACTGTAAACAATTCGGGGTGGGTTACAGGCGAACGATTACGATGACGTTTGCCGGAGGTTGTCTTAGGGCAACGGAGAAAAGGGCCGTAATTCGACCAGCAACGTTCGCAGAATTTAAGACCAGGTTAGGGGCTGCAATCCCCCAACGTCGATTATCGAATTGATCCATCGGAGTGATAGCACTAATTTGGGAGTCATTTATGTCCTTAGCTAAGGCTTGTCCACATTGTCGCCGGTTGTACATGGATGTTTCGCTGAACTTTTGTTTGCAGGATGGCGAGATGCTCTCTGGCGAATTTGAATTCCCAGAGTTTATTGACTCTCAGTCCGAGGTTGTCACAGAGACACGCGTCTTGCCTGAGGTCGAGACCCTTGTCAGGTCAAAAAGTCGGAAATCGCGTGTAAAGAGTTCGTCCGTCGAAGGGGATGAGTGGGTGTATCAGAAGACTAAGAGAACCGAATCAGCCCATCCCGAACTAACATCCGCAAACACTTCAGCGCGTCCCATTTCGAAATGGACGTCGTCCGACTATGTTCGCCAGATTACCTTTGAGATCACTGGACGACACACTTTTCACGCACAGGAGAATCTGGAGATTCTTCGCAAGTTCCTGAATCGCCGAATGTCACGTGGAAAATTCAAGAAGACGTCCTGGCGGCTCGGGCATGGACTCTTCGAAAATGCCGAAGGACGCTTCGATTACGATTTTCAGAAGTCAGCAAATCCTACAGCTACAAAATTTCTTTTAGAGCTGATCCGGTTCCTGTCTGTCTAAGCACAGGCAACAGCCTTCGGAACGAACCGCCGCTGAAGGTATGCGGCACACGGCTCAGCCGAAGCCGCCCGCATCGCAATGGAGCCTTTTCGAAGCCAGCCCGGTCGATCTCTTGCTTATCACATCACGATTCTACTTCAGCCGACGACCACTCCCCAATGGTCCGACGGCCGCTGCTGTAGAGTACGGGCGGAGATCAGGCCCGGGCGTGTGTTCGGCCGGAATTGGCCGGCCGCGGGGTTGATGGTGCCGTGCCGATGCCGTAGGAGACGGCCGTTGCGGCAAGGGCCTGGCGAAGGCGGGTGCGGGCCCGCGAGAGGCGGGACATAACGGTGCCGATCGGGATCTGAAGGATCTCGGCTACTTCTTTGTAGTCGAATTCGTGAACATCGGCGAGCAGGACGACCGAACGATAATGCTCGGGAAGGGCGTTGAGAGCCTCGATCACCTCGCGGTCGGTCAACGTTTCCGGGACCGATTCCGTTCCGGGCGAGAGCTCGAAAACAAGGTCGTCTGCCTCGGTGACGTACTTTGCCCGCGTGATCATTTTCCGGCGGTGATGATCGTATTTATTAAAGAGTATTTTGTAGAGCCAGGCACGGCAGTTGGTTCCGGGCTCGTATTGATCGAACGATTTCCACGCCTGCATATAGGTCTCCTGCACGAGGTCGTCGGCATCGATCCTGCTGC
>CAZGLZ010000014.1:0-22081 GCA_964526245.1 uncultured Chloracidobacterium sp.
TCGAGCAATACACATTCATCCCGCATTGCAACGGCACACACACCGAATGCGTCGGGCACATAACCAACAAACGGATCTCGGTCCGCGACTGCCTGACCGATGTTTTGATACCCGCTGTTCTCGTCACAGTCGAGCCGTTGTCAGAACCACTAGTTCCCCTCCTGCCTGAGGAGGGGTGGCCAAAGGCCCGGGTGGAGGGAACAGCGGGCAACCAGTTCGCCGGCGACAAGATCATCACCAAAGATTCACTGATCAAGAGTCTGGCGTCTCTTGAAGGTGACATTCCGACTTACGCATTCCGCAACGCGGATTCAAAGGCCCTGATCATCCGCACCCTTCCGAATACCAACGCAAAGCTGACGGCCAAATATGGCGAGGGACACATCCCGCCCTATTTCACTGCCAATGCGATGCGGCTGATCGTCGAACACGGATTCACACACCTGCTCGTCGATCTGCCCTCGATCGACCGGATCTTCGACGAAGGGGAGCTGATCAATCATCGTATCTTTTGGAATGTTGAGGAAGGAAGATTTGAAACGAACTCGGAGACGCGGATGAACTCGACTATCACGGAATTGATCTACGTCCCAAACGAAATTCCGGATGGCGAGTATATGCTAAATCTTCAGATCGCCCCGTTCGACTCCGACTGCGCCCCAAGCCGGCCCTTGCTCCTGTCGGAACCGCCTGCGTAAGCGGGCGGCCAGTTCGTTTAGCAATCTGGCCCGCCGCTCACGCAGCGGGTTCTGACCTGCACGCTCAGCTCTACGCAACAGCCTTCTCGATAGCGGCCTTAAGTTCAGGATACTCAAACTCAAACCCAGCATCCTCAAGCCGTTTTGGCAGTACCTTTGTCGAATCGAGCAATAACGCGTCGCCCATTTCGCCGAAGATCATCCCGACTGCAAATTCCGGTAGCGGCAGGAACGTCGGCCGGTAGAGCACCTCGCCGAGCGTCTTCGTGAACTGCTCATTCGTCGCCGGATTTGGCGAGGTCAGGTTCACGGCCCCGCGGATGCTCTCGTTCTCGAGAACAAAAAGCATCGCCCTGATCTGGTCCTCGAGCGAGATCCAGCTCATCCACTGCTTGCCCGAACCGACCACGCCGCCGACGCCCATCTTGAACGGCAATAACATTGTCCCGAGAGCGCCGCCGTCCTTTGATAAAACGATGCCCGTCCGCATCAGAACGGTGCGAATACCCAGGTCCTCGGCCCGCCGCGATTCCGCTTCCCAGTCACGGCAAACCTCCGGGAAAAAGCCATTGCCCGCCGGGCTCGCTTCGGTCATTTCGTCGTCGCCACGGTTGCCGTAAAAGCCGATCGCCGAGCCCGCTAAGAATGTCTTCGGCCGGTTCTTGAGCCTGGTAAATGCGTCGATCAACGTCCGCGTCCCAAGCACGCGGCTGTCGCGAATGGCCTTCTTTTTCTCATCCGTCCAGCGAAGCCCGGCGACGTTCTCGCCCGCAAGATGGATCACCGCATCGAGCCCTTCAAGCTGCTCAAGGTCTTCGTCCCGAAAGCCTTCCTCGACCGTCCACTTGATGTGCCGATCGTCCTTCGGCTCGCTCCGCGAAGCAAGCAAAAGCTCCCAGCCTTTTTCCCGCAAGGCCTTCTGCAACTCCGTTCCGATCAGTCCGCTCGCCCCTGTGATCAATGCTTTCATAACGCTACTGCCCCCTTAGGTCTCGCCTGACCAGATCGACGAGAAGCCTAAGCTCTCGCTCGCTCAATTGCCGCCGAAAGCCGACCATCCCGTTGCCGCCATTGGCGATCTGGTTATAGATCTGCCCGTCGTTCACGGCTTTGAAGTTCCCTTCGCGAAGGCTCGGCACGACAGTTCCGTCGTCAAGCGTCTTGCCGTCGCCCTCCGGCCCGTGGCAGATCGCGCAATTTTGCCGGTAGAGCGACGCCTCAAACGCTTTGCTTTCGCCGATCACATATCGCCCGCCGCCGCCAAAACAACCTGCCAGTCCTATGGCCGCAAACATCGCAACCGCAAACAACTTCGCCCTCGGCATCTAGTGTCCCGCCACCTCTTCCTTGAGCGCACGCTTAAAGATCTTGCCCGTCGCCCCGATCGGCAAGCTGTCGCGAAACTCCACGTACCGCGGATACTTATTCGCCGCAAATTGCTCGCGGCACCAATCGATGAACGCCGCATCCGATAGCTGAGATCCATCTTTCAGTACCAGATACGCTTTAACTTCCTCGCCAAGCCGTTCGTCCGGCACACCGATCACTGCACAAAGCGAAACCGCCGGATGCGTCATTATCACTTCCTCAAGCTCACGCGGATAGATGTTGTAGCCGCCGCGGAGGATCATATCCTTCTTCCGGTCAACGATGGCAAGATAGCCGTCTTCGTCCATGATGCCGATGTCGCCCGTATGGAACCAGCCGTTGCGAAAGGCCTCGGCGGTCGCTTCGGGCCGCTTGTAGTAGCCCTTCATCACATTCGCACCGCGTATCACGACCTCGCCCCGCTCGCCTCGCGGCACTTCTTTATCGTCATCGTCAAAGCACTTGACCTCGACGCCGAATATAGCCTGCCCGACCGTGCCCGGCTTTGAGGCTTTCTCAAAATGGTTAAAACACGCCAACGGCGAGGTCTCCGAGAGCCCGTAGCCTTCCATAACGCGAACACCGAACTTCTCTTCAAAGCCCTTCATAACCTCTACCGGCATCGGCGCCCCGCCCGATGAACAGACCTTCATCGTCTCCTTGATGCCGCTGATGTCAAAGCCCGTCTCATCGGCAAATTTCAAAAGCGCCCAATACATCGTCGGCACGCCGACCCAGAAATTGATACGCTCCTTCGCCATCGTCTCGAGCGTCGATTGCGGCTCGAACCGCGGCAGCAGCACCACGCGGTGGCCTGCATAGATCTGCGTATTCATCTGAACGGTCTGCCCGGTCGTGTGGAAAAGCGGCAGCGTGATGAGGCACGTCTTCTGCTCGCCATCGGTAAAGTCGAGCATCGGCAGGTGGACGAGAAACGTCGTCACGACATTCGTGTAAAGATTGAAATGCGTGAGCTCGGCTCCCTTTGGCTGGCCCGTCGTGCCGGAGGTGTAAAGTATCGCCGCGGTATCGTGCGGAGCGGTCGGGTATGTCTCGAAGGTATCTGGCTGCGGAAATATCAACTGCCCGAGCGTTTTGTGCTCCGGGAAGGGGCTCACACCCGCAGGGTCTTTCGTCATCACGATCAGATCCTTGCAACTCTCGACCTGGTCAAACCCGCCCTTCACCGCCTGCCCGAGCGGCAGTTCATCCGTGCCTTCAAAAACAAAGATCGCCTTCGCGTCCGAGTCCTCCAAGTGATAGGCGACCTCTCGCGGCTTAAAGAGCACGCTGAGCGGCACGACCGCCGCACCGGCTTTCAAGATGCCGTAGTAAACCATCGGGAAGTACGGTATGTTCGGGCAGCTCAATGCGACCTTGTCGCCGTGGCCTATGCCCATCGCCGTCAATGCGTTAGCGACCTTGTTCACCATCGCGTTGAGCTGGCCGTAGGACATTCGAACGTCGTTCCAAACGATCGCCTCTTTCTGCGGGGCAAGCTTCGCGTGGTGGTCCAGCATCGAAGCCAAGTTCAGTGTCGTGGCTGAATATTCCATTTTTTGTGTCGTTTCCCTTGCGAGATTTTAATTGAATGATACCCGCAAACCGTTGAATTATCTAGCTTATTCGCCCGGATCGATGCGTTCGGATGAACTGATCGGCTGCCCGAGCCGCTGGATCGAATGAAGCCGGAACGCTTCTTCTTGCTCAGGGAAATCTGTCCTGAAATGCCCGCCGCGTGATTCTTCTCGCCAGAGTGCGGCCGCCGCGACCAGCCCGGCGAGCGTTACAAAATTGAGCGAGGCAGTGCTCAGGTTAGCCTTCGCGATCTGGTCAAATTCCCGGATTGCCCGCCGAAGCGATTCGCGGTCCCGCAGAATTCCAACCCGTTCCCACATTACCCGCTTCACGCGCTTCCTAACCGCCGTCGATAGCACAGGTTTCCGATTATCTTCCTCCACGTCATTTCCGGCTTCCAGCCGACCACTGACCACCGACAACTGACCACTGTCGCTCGCCGCGGCCTCGCCGGCTCGAGCCCCAAAAACAAGCCCTTCGAGCAGCGAGTTAGATGCCAACCGGTTCGCTCCGTGAACGCCCGTACAGGTAACCTCGCCCGCCGCGTAAAGCCCCGGCAACGTTGTTCTTCCCCAGAGGTCTGTCCGCACGCCGCCCATGCAGTAATGCGATGCCGGCGAGACCGGCAGCATGTCGTTTGTGATATCGAGCCCAAACGCACGGCAGGTCTCATCGATCTTTGGAAAGCGGTGGCGAAGAAAGTCACCTTCGAGCGCCGTCATATCCAAGAAGACCATCCTCGATCCCGTGCGCCGCATCTCCGCCACGATCGACCGCGAAACGATGTCCCGCGGAGCAAGCTCAAGCCGTTCGTCGTAGCGGCCCATGAACCGCTCGCCCTGTGCATTTCGCAGGATGCCGCCCTCGCCCCGCATCGCCTCCGAGAGCAGAAACCGCGGCGCACCCTCTAGGCTCAATGCCGTCGGGTGAAACTGGATGAACTCCATATCCGCCATGTCCGCCCCTGCAAAATAAGCCATCGCCATCCCGTCGCCGGTCGCAACCGGCGGATTCGTCGTATGCTGATAAAGTTGGCCCGCACCGCCCGTGCATAGAATCACGGCCTTTGCGAAGATCTCCCGCGGGGAGCGAAGTATAGGGTCAAGATACCGCACGCCGGTGCACCGCCCGTCTGCGGTTAGTAGACTCTCTGTCGCCGCAAACGGCAAAAGGCTGATCCGGCTTTCGCGGCCCGCCCTCGCGATCAGCGAGCGGACGAACTCCGCCCCGGTCGAATCGCCGTGAGCGTGCAAAATTCTCCGACGTGAGTGCGCCGCCTCCTGCGTAAAAACGAGTTTGCCACCTTCGCGGTCAAACTCGGTTCCCCACTCGATAAGCTGTTTAATATATTTCGTGCCTTCGGTTACGAGCGTCTCGACCGCCCGCTCGTCGCAAAGCCCTGCACCGGCGACGAGAGTGTCGCCTTCGTGAAGTTCAGCGTTGTCGTCATCCGAAAGGACAACGGCAACTCCGCCTTGTGCATATTCTGTGTTCGATTCGCTCGCCCTGTCCTTTGTAAGAACCGTCACATCGGCACCCGCTTCGGCCAATGCGATCGCCGCCCGCAGCCCCGCGACGCCGCTCCCGATGACAATGAAATCCGTGGACAAGGACATTACGGAAAATGTACCAAATCACGAAGCCAAGTTGCGAATTTCAAGGCTCCGCAGTGCAAGAATGGGCTCACCGTTCTGCCTACTGACCCGCTTGCTTGCTGTGGAAATCTTCAACGCGCCTGAGGGAATTCTCGCAGTCGATCCAAGAAAGAACGCCGTGCCCCCGTCCGCGAAAGTAACGATTTGTAAAGAGCCTTTCGGCCAGCTTCTCGCCGATATCCCCTCGCTTTCCGGGCCGATCATTTCCGGCACTCTAAAGCCAATGCACACATGCATTTGGGGGAACTTCGGACAGTTCGGTTTCATCTCCGTTTTTCGGCCATGGCCTTCCAGCATCGGGTCACCCACGAATAAGTCCCGGTCCATCGAAATAGGGAACGAGCATTGCCTCTCAAATTGGCAGACGTATCGGGGAGGCCTGCACCGACGAGGTCTCCGAACGTGTACTCATTAATCACAAGGAGGTTAACTACAATGAGGCACAAGAATTTAATAGCAGTTTTGATCGTCTTGGCACTGCTGACGGGCTTCTCGCTCACCACGTATGGCCAGGGCAAGGGTCAGCCCAAAAAAGGCCAGACCACCACACAACAAGACCGCGATCGCGACCAAACCCGTGATCAGGATCGCGACAAAACCCGCGACCAGGACAAGGATCAGGATCGTGACCGCGACCGTGACAGGGATCGCGACTTCATCCGAGCGAACGATCAGCAGCGTGATCAGGTCAATGCCGAACTCACGATGATGGAACGCAACCGTATTCAGGTCCGCGAAATGATCGAAGAATGCGGCAATGATGGATTCAATCAGAACCAGGCTCGGCAACAGAACGAGCGCATTCGGAACCAAATGCAGAACATGGAGCAGGAACATGAGCGAATGAGGCTCGGGCTCAATGCCTATCAAGCACAGAGGTTCCAGAATCAACTCGGCAAGATCGAGCAAAACCGAGAAATGCTCCGCAATCGTATCCAGATGATGGAGCAGGAAATGAATCGTGGGGAGCTTGATCGCATCCGTCAACGGAACCATTTACGCGAGATGGAAAAAGCGATGAAGAAATGGCAGAAGCAGGTCCGCGATATGCAGAAGCATATGAACGCCGGCTAACTTCACTTTGAGGTTGTTCTCCCGTACCTTTCCAAACGCCGCCCAATCAAACGGGCGGCGTTTTGCGAAGAACAAGGTCCGCCTCGTCATCACACAAAAAGAGGGACGCTTCAGGTGGAATTACCTGAACGCTGTCCCGATCAGAGTCATCTACGACCGCTGGATCAACAAATACGCCAACCACTCCGTCGATCTCCTAACCAAACTCACCCGCGATCTGGAATAGAAGTCGTCGGCAAAGAGAAATGGAAATTGTCGGTTCACCCCCTCACCTGATATTTTTGAGCTACGTATGAAGCTATTCCGCTTATCGATTTTTTCGCTGGTAATCGGTCTGGCGGTGGCAGGCTGCCAAAACGGGAAGATGTCGGCGGAACAGCGGTCGTTGGAAACTGCGGCGGTTTTCTCGGCAGTTATTGAAGACAAATTCGCGTCCTCGACTGCTCCCTCATTGACGATCGCCACGAAGTCCTCGCATTACCGTGGCGGCCCCTATACTGCTTTTTTGGGCGAGAATTATCTTGAGCGTACGACGCCGGCAGAGCGCGTCGCACTGTTGCAGGAAGCGTATCCCGGCGTCGATGAAGATATCCTCCATGAATTCCAGAAGGTGTTTGCCAAAGAAGCAACCTTCGACACAAGCATTCCTTTAAGGATATCGCGGCCGTACCGTTTCGTATCGCAACCAGCCCCAGACGAAAACTATGTACGTTTCTCACAGGTAGCGTTCGGCCCAACTGGCACGACAGCCTTTGTCTCCCTCGTTTATGCCTGTGCCCCATTGTGCGCGAGTGAGGACCATTTTCTCTTAGTAAAGGTAAACGGCGTCTGGCAGATAAAGGAACGCTTTCCCGGCTTCCGAACATAAAAATGCGTCGACCGAAATTTCTTTCGAACGACGCATTTTCTTTCGTAAACTGATCCGACCTACATCGGTATCTTCAATTCCTGGCCCGGGTAGATCTTGTCCGGGTGCTTGAGGATATCGCGGTTGTGGTCCCAGATGGCCTTCCACTGGATGCCGTATCCTTTGGCGATCTTCGAAAGATTGTCGCCAGATTCGACGGTATAGGTGTGCATTCCGCCGCCGGCCGCGGCCTCTGCCGTCTGGATGTTGAGGACGAAGTCGCCGTCGTTGAATTCCGGATCAAGCCTTTCGTATTCATCCCAAAGCTGCTGCTTCGCCTCGGCGCTCGGAGCGGTCCCGGTAACGATAAGCGTGCCGCCATTGCCCTCGCTCAGTTCATACGTCGTTCCGTTCTGGTTGGCGAGTTCGAGAAGCGTCTGATATTTCTCTTGTAGTGACATTATCTTTTTCCTCCTTGCTTAGCTTCCCTTTTTGAGCTGGTTATCAATGCCCGTAATTCCCGACTGCATTATGACCTGAACGCACTCTGCATATTTCGCGTTCGGGACTTCGCCGGTCACCGTTACCTTGCCGTTGACCACGGCAACGTTGGCTCCGGTACAGCCCGCTTTCTTCAGGTCCTCGGTTATCTTGCCCGTAAGAGCAGGGTCAGAGGCCGCCGGGGTCGCGACCGGAAGCGGCTTCGTCGTCAGGTTGTTCGTAACCGACTTGATGCCCTCGACCGCACCTGCCGAAGCCTGTGCCTTGTTCTTTGCCGTGATGTCGGCAACCTCGCCGGTCAGCGTCGCAACGCCGCCATTGACCGCCACCGTAACACCCGAAACGCCGTCCGCCGTCAGCTTATCCTGAACCGCTTTCTGCAGGTCAGCATCGCTCTTGCCGCAGGCCGCAAGAAACATCATCGCTGCGATGGCCAAAACTGTTAAGTACTTAACTTTCATCTTCCCTCCCATAAGTGTTTCCAAAAAGATTCAAACAAGAATGTTTGCAGAACGCATTTTTTACCCAAAGCGAACGATAGCCGAAGCTCGGCGATCCTTCTGTGACCTCGGTCAAAATTTGCGTGCCTCTATCTTGTGGCAAATCTCCAAATTTATCAACCAAAATCTTTCGCTTGGGTGCTAAAAGACCTCTTCGACGATCTGGCTGGCGACGGCGTAGGATGAAAGTCCGGGCTTGACGATGAAATGCCAGTCGGCGAGGCAATAGATCGCCTGCCTTTCTTCAAATAGCTTAAATGCGGTGTCGCGGTCTTTGGCGAGCGGGCGCTCTTTTCGCGATTTGCGGATGTTTTGCCAGCAGTGCTCAAAGGTCGATTCGAGCCAGACGGTCGTCAGACCGTTCTGTTTTATCACCTCGCGATTCTTTTCGACCGTCCAGGTGCCGCCGCCAAGCGAAATGATCTGGGCCGAGGTCTCGCCGAGCAGTTTTACGAGGCTTTCCGACTCTATCTCGCGGTAACGGTCAAGGCCGTCATCGTTGAGAATATCGGCGATCTTCCGCTTCGTTTCCTGCTCAATAAAGTGGTCAAGATCGGCCCTTTCAGAGCCCAAAAGCTTCGAAATATGGCGGGCAACGCTCGACTTTCCGACTCCCATGAAACCGGTCAGGGCAATGCGGGTCTGCTCTGGCATGCCAAAAAGTGTATCACACCGATACACCGCTCGCCCGTTCGCCGAAAAATACGGCCTTCACCGACCGTATCGTATTGCTATGTATCTCAACGGTTTGCTCGATCTCCGCCGCATAACCGCCGCTCATCGTCGTAACGACCGGCGTGCTCTCGGCACGGGCAAACTCGAGCACCATTTCATCCCGCCGACGCAGCCCGTCGATCGAAAGCCCGAGCCGCCCGAGCTTATCGCCCGCGAAAGGATCTGCCCCGGCCAGATAAAAGATAACGTCAGGCGAATGGACCCGGACCCGCTCAAGAGCACTCTCGAGCGTCGCAAGATATTCCGCATCGGCCGTGCCATCCGGGAGTTCGATGTCGAGCGACGAGGCCTGCTTAAAGAGCGGGTAATTCTTCGCTCCGTGCATCGAAAACGTAAAGACCGCGTCGTCCTCCGCAAATATGAATGCCGTTCCGTCGCCCTGATGTACGTCGAGGTCGATGATCAAAAACCGCTCGGCAAGCCGCTCCCGCTGGAGCACTCTGATCGCCACCGCCACATCATTAAATACGCAAAACCCCTCGCCGCGGTCGGGATAAGCGTGGTGCGTTCCGCCCGCGAGATTTGAAGCAATGCCGGAATGCATCGCCTCGCGAGCCGCCATTATCGTCCCCGAGATCGCATGGAACGACCGCCGCACCAGCGACCGGCTCCACGGCAACCCGAGCTTGCGGATCTCTTTCTCCGTCAGCCGCCCTTCGCTCAGACGCGTGACGTAATCCTCGGTGTGCACCAGCAACAGATCTTCGACTGCCGCCGGGCTCGGCTCGATGACCTCATCGGCCCGTAGAGTTCCCTCGGCCAGCAAACGGTCGCGGACAAGTTCGAATTTTCGTATCGGGAAAACGTGCCCATCGCCGATCTCAGCGTAGTAATAGGGCGAGTAGAAAAGCCGGTAACCGCTCATTAGGTATAAGTTTAGGGACCCGAACCGTGTTCTTACAAGTTCGCGTCCCTTTTGGCGGTGTGGCAGGTTCATTCGTCGATCGCGTTATAGCACATTGCCGAGCGCGAGGCTGACAAGGTCGAAATATGCCGGCGGTTCCTGATAGCCGTAATCGGCCTGCTGCTGAAGCATCGCGTCGCGGTAGCCCAGCTCGTAGCCCTCGGCCATCAGCCGGCGGCGTTCGCCGAGGCTGACCGAGCACATGCTATAGTTGTCGCCCGCGTAGGCATACGGCTCCGTGTAATAGTCGTCATAAATGCCGCGTTGCCGTGCATACATTCCGTCCCGCAGGCCTTCGTAGTAACCGGTCGCGAGTGTCCGCGCCAGCAGGTCGCTGACGTAGCCGCCCGAGAACTGATCTACCAGCCCGACGATCAGCGGCTCAAAGCCCGTTCCGCCGAAGTCGTTGCCGCCGTAATAGGCTGCGTCGTTATAGTAAGCCGGCTGGTAATAATTGCCCGTATAGATCGGCGAAGCGTAAACCGGCCGAGCATAACGCGGTTCGGCATAATACGGCATGCCGGCGTCATAGCCCTGCGCGCCGAGGAAGTTCCCGAGCACGACCCGGAGAAGCTCATCTCGCCAATTGCCGCCGTAATACCGGTCGTCGTAGTAATCGTCGTCGCTGTAGTAATAGCCGTCGTCATAGTCGTAGTAACGATCGCGGTTCGCCTTTGGCCCGGCCCATGGCGGCGGTCCCGGTGCCCACGGTGGCGGTCCCGGAGCCCAAGCCGGACGTCCGCGGCGGTTGTCATAGTCGCGATCCCGGAAGATCACGCGATAGTCACGGTCGTAGCGATCGTACCGGTCTCGGTCGCGGATCACTCGCCGATAGTCGCGGTCGCGTTCCTTCACCGCTTTGCGATACTCCTTTTCATATCGACGCTGGGCCTTTTCATAGTCCTTTCGGTCGCGGCGCGTTTCTCGCCTGACACGGTTTTCTGCCGGCCGTTCGTAGTTGCGGTTTGCCCAGTAGGGCGTGCCGTTTTCTTTACGTGCCGAACGCCGACGTTCATCGCCGCGTCCTCTTGATTGCCGGTCGCTCCATTCCTGTTGCCGGCGCGATTCGGCGTCGCTCCGACGCTGTTGCTCACGTGACTTTCGATCGCTCCATTCCTGTTGCCGACGCGATTCAGCATCGCTCCGACGCTGCTGCTCGCGAGACTGCCGGTCGCTCCATTCCTGTTGGCGCCGAGATTCTCGGTCGCTGCGTTGCTGTTGCTGCCCGGCCCAGGCCGGCTTTCCGCCGCCCTTATCGCCGCCGCGGCCCTTGCCGTTGCCGCGTCCCTGTGCGGAGACGTCCGCCGCACCGACAAAAAGCGCGCTGCCGACGGCCAAAGCTGCCATGATTCCAAGTCTTTTTTGCATAAGATCCTCCAAATTTGCTTGGACTCGAGTGTGGTCACCGGTTTGATGTGCAACTGCTGTTCCGCTGAAAAACTCCCGAAAACCACCGCCATTTGCACGGTTCTCATACACCTCCGCCGCCCGATATCGTGTATCCGGCCGACTTTTCGTGCAAATTCGAAGGATCGCAGGGCCGGCCGGTGTTTCATTTTTCCGAGAGAGCGGGCGTTTCTGAAAACACCGGAAACATCGCGAACAACGCGAACAACGGAAACATCTGAAACATCTGAAACACGTGAAACACCTGAAACACGTGAAACGGCTGAAACGGCCGAGCGGGCCCGGAGATCTGTGATGTGGGATTTGGGACTTTGGATCTGCATCTTCGCATTGTCAATTGTTAATTGGATCATCGTAAATTGGTTAATAATGGAAATTGGGCTTTGGGATTTGGTCTCCGGCTAACGGCTTATAGCTAACAGCTAACAGCTATTAGCCAACAGCTGACAGCTCGCAGCTCACCGCATTCGGCCTCCGCGATCTCTGCGGACTCTGCGGACTCTGCGTTAAGATTGTTTTTCCGCGAAGCCGCCAATGCTCCGAAATGGTTTTCCTTCTATTCACCATTCAATCGCCTCCACTGCCATTGTCTTAGATCCCAAAACCAAACCGAATGATGATCCGTGAGATATGAATGATACGGATGATATGGAAGGTGCGAGTTGTGAGTTGCAGAGTTACAGAGTTGCGGAGGGTGAGGTCCAGATTCCGCATTCCGGATTTGGCCCTTGTCACTCGTCCCTCGTCCCTCATCACTAAGAAGAGCCCTCCCTCACGGTCGGGCTACTGACACGATCCGAATTCCAAACTTCGCAACTATCGCAACTTCGCAACTTCGCGGCTTCGCAACCCTCGCAACTTCGCAACTTCGCAACTTCGAAACCTCTCTGACTGAGGTTCTGGCACGGGTGTTGATAATATATCCGCGGGAGGGTTTATGTTGAACAAGCTGATATTGATCGTTGCGTTGACCGCGGTTGCCGGGGTGACGGGTGTGTTTGCACAGAACCGGCAGGTGTTGGCCGAGGCTGAAAGGGTGACGCAGGACCGATTTGCGGTCGGGCTGCGAACGCCGAAAGGTGCCAATGTTTATGCCGTCCGCCAGCCGAATGCTCAGATGCTGGCAGCGATCGATAAGGGGCTTGACGACCTTTTTGCCGTCGCCCGAAAGAACGGCTACAGCCGCCGGCTGCGCCACCGCGATTATTCGGTCTTTATCGGAAAAGCGGACCGGACACGCGACTCGGCGGGCAAATATTCGCCGGACATCGCCGTCGGAGCGGCCCAGTATGCCGGCACTGATTATGACCAGGGCGGCTTCATCTACGCGGCCGGAATGGTCATCGCCTTCAACCCGATGGCGTTCGTCATTGCCGAGCACGAACGCGACTACGCGAGGGTCTCTGACCTTGTCCGGTTCGAGGGCGAGCACCTCGTGCTTTTCCATAACGACCGCCGAAGGTATCAGCAGACCGCTGACCACAGCCAAGGTGGCGGCCACCCGATCTTGCAGTGACAGGACTTCCTATTTCGTATAGACAGCAACCGAAAATGTCGAAAGGGCCGCAGCCGAGCGGCCCTTCGCATTGATGGAAGCCCCGTTATTTGGAGCTTTATTTCCCGGCAACTCGCTGGCACACGCGTTGCATCCTAAAAGGCGAAAACTTGGTGGAGCGGTTTTTCCGCAAAGCCAGTCAAGAGAAGTCCGGTGTGAAGGGGAGAGCGCACCGGACTTTTCTATTTGGCGACGGCGTTTCGCTTTCCGGCCGCGACCAACTCGCGAACCTCGGCGGCAAGCGTCGGGGCGTGGTACGGAATGCCATCCATGATCGTCCACTCGATACCGCCGGTCTTCACCGCCTTGCCGTCGCGGATCTCTTCGACCCCGAGCGGCGAGAGCACCTTGAAGTTCTCAAGCGGGTTGCCGTTGACGACGATCAGATCGGCCTTGTAACCGACGCGGATGCGTCCAAGCTCGCTTTCCTTGCCGAGTATCCGGGCACCGTTGCTGGTCGCGTGTTTGACGACCGTCAGCGGATGAAAGCCCGCTTCCTGATGCAGCTCAAGCTCGCGGATCAGCCCAAAGCCGTAGATCTGGTAAATGAAGCCCGCGTCCTCGCCGGTGCCGATGGTGCCGCCGCGTTTGCCGAACTCATGCAGGGCGTCCATCCAGATCCGGTAATTCTCTTTCCAGAAGGTCTCATCGGTCGTGGACCAGCCGATGAAATAAGAGCCGTGGTTCGCCGGATTTGGCCGGAAAAAGTCCTCAAGCACCGGATGAAGATACTCGGCAAATGCCGGGTTGGTCTGGGCACGCTGAAGGTCTCGCGAAGCTTCGTAGATGACGAGCGTCGGGTTCCATGCGACGCCTGCCTCGATCATTCCGTCAAGAACTTTCATCAGCCGCTCGCGGTCCGCCTCTCGCCAGAGCCTGCCGGCATAGCGAAAGCGATCGACCTCGTCGTTGTAGTTGTAATCCGACGGGAAATTCTGCCGGCCGCCGATGATCGCCGCATCCGGAACGCCGTACCAATGCTCGATCGTCGTCGTGCCGAACTTGATATCGTCCCAAGCGTTCGTTTCCTCGACGCCGGTGTGGTGCATCACCCGCATTCCCTGCTTCTTCGCTTCGTCCATCATCGCCGCCATCAGGTCGCGATCGATGGTGTAAAGCTTGATGCCGTCATAGCCGGCGGCCTTCAGGTCGCGGACGCGCTGACGGGCCTGCTCGGGCGTGTTGATGTTCGGCGCCGGAAATCCGCCGTAGGGAAAGATCCGCGGCCCGACGAGAGTTCCGGCATTGATGCGGCGGCTGTATTCGAGGATCTTCGCGTTCGCCCAGGCGTCGCGAACGGTCGTTATGCCGCAGGCGAGCCAGAGCTTGGTCACGTACTCGACCGGCATCGGCACGCCGCCGCGCTCGTCCTGTGTGTGGCCGTGAAGATTGACGAGCCCCGGCAGAACGTACTTGCCCGCGGCGTCGATCTCAACGTCGCCCTTGGCCGGCCGGCGAGCCCGGTTTTCCTTTGCCGCGACCGGATCAAAAGAAGCGATCTGCGCGATGCGGTCGTTCTCGACCACGATGTCATAAGGCCCGGCCGCCGGCTTGCCGCTGCCATCGACCATCATCGCCCCGCGGATAACGATCCGCTTTGCCCGCTTCCCCGAAACGCTCGGCGAAGCGTCCTGGGAAAATACGCTGCCGACGAAAACAGAAACCGCTGCGAGGCACAAACTCGCCGCCCTAAAAGCCGCTTTTCTCATAATCTTTCTCTGACACGTTTGCGGGATGTTTTTTCACATCATAGAATAGTTTCTTTAACAAAACACGCTTAAATTCAACTATTTGGAGAAACTGAAGAATGGCAGGAAGAAATAAGGTAACGGTCGTTGGCGCAGGAAATGTTGGTGCGACGGCGGCACATTGGATCGCGAGCAAAGAACTTGCGGACGTCGTTTTGGTGGATATCGTTGAGGGAACGCCGCAGGGCAAGTCGCTTGACCTTGCACAGGCCGCTCCGATCGACGGCTTTGACGTAAAGCTCGTCGGTGCGAATTCGTATGAGGAAACGGCCGATTCGGACGTCGTCATCATCACCGCGGGACTTCCCCGAAAGCCCGGCATGAGCCGCGATGACCTCTTGAAAACGAACTCGGACATCGTCGGCCAGGTCACCGACCAGGTCGCGAAATACAGCCCGAACGCATTCATCATCGTCGTCTCGAACCCGCTCGACGCAATGACGCAGGTCGCGTTCCGCCGCTCGGGCTTCCCGAAGAACCGCGTTATGGGAATGGCCGGCGTGCTCGATGCCGCCCGTATGCGCTGTTTCCTGGCTGAGGCACTGAACGTCTCGGTCGAGAACGTGACGGCGTTCGTCCTCGGCGGCCACGGCGATACAATGGTTCCGCTTCCGCGTTATTCGACCTGTGCCGGCATCCCGATCACCGAGCTGCTTCCGAAGGAACAGATCGACGCCATCGTTGACCGTACGGCAAATGGCGGCGCCGAGATCGTCGGCCTGCTCAAGACGGGCTCGGCATTTTACGCCCCGTCGCTCGGCGCGGTCGAGATGGCCGAAGCGATCTTGAAAGACAAGAAAAAGATCCTTCCCTGTGCCGTTTTCCTCGAAGGCGAGTACGGCGTCTCGAACCTCTTCGTCGGCGTACCGGTCAAGCTCGGCAAGAACGGCGTAGAGCAGATCATCGAGATCAACCTGACCAATGACGAGCGTGCCGCACTGCACAAATCGGCCGCTGCGGTTCAGGAACTGATCGACGTTCTCCAGATCTGATCTTCGAACTACAACTTCAATGAACCACGAGGAACGCTTTCGGGCGTTCCTTTTTTTTCGGTCAAAATGACCGTGCAATTCGTTCAACCTGCCAAAGGTGACCAATCTGATCGGCCCCGCAAATCCCTCTAATTCGTTGTATTTCAACAGTTAGCTCATTGGCACGAGCCTTGTTATAAGGAATGGCGGCCATAGGGCCGTTTTCCACACAAGACTTGGGAAACAGGAGCTAAACGAAATGAACACCGAGAACAGATGGAAAGGAACGTTAAGAGCAGTCGTAGGGGCCTTTGCCCTTGCATCGCTGCTCTTCTCAAACGTCCTTATTATCAGTGCCGCACCGGCGGCAGGCAATGCCGAAAGGAATTTGACCGGCACCGAACTTACCCTCGACCTTACGCAGCTTGGCCGTCAAGGAAGCCTGCGGGAGGACCTAAGCATTGAGCGAGAGGCTCTCGAGCTGATCAATGCGTTAGTTGGTAAGTCCGGCCGTCAGATCCTTCTTGTTGATGACCTCAACATTGCTCAGCGTCCCGTTGTTGAGCAGCTTGCAATCCGCATTGCGAAGGGTGGCGTGCCGGCTTCGTTGCAAGGCAAGACGGTGATCGTGCTTGACGAGGCAAATCTCTTCTCGAACGCTCGTTCACAAGCCGATCTCGCTCAGCGGTTCACGGCCGTGATCGAGGATGCCGCCGCTCAGGAAGGCGAGGCCATCCTTTTCATCAACAACATCAAAGGTTTTGTTCAGGAAGCATCGCTCAGGAACGTGCTCTGGGAAGCCATCTCCGAAGGTGACGTCCGGCTGATCGCCGGTACCTCTGCTTCGGTTTACGGCGAACTCAGTGCCTCGTATCCCGAAATCAACGAAGCATTCGACGTGATCGAGATCGCTTCTGCCGCTCAGGCAAGCGACTCGGGCGTTTCTGCTTCGGCAGCGAACGAGTATCGCGGTGATAACGTTTCGGCGGATCTTCGCGACATGATCGCGTCGCAGCCCGCGAACAAGCGCATCAATGCGATCCTGCAGGCAAAGGATGCAGATTCGCCGGTTCTCCGCGGAACGTTCGAACGCCACGGGATCCTCGTTCAGGACCGCATCGGAACATCTGACACGCTTGTCGTCGATCTTCCGCTCGGTTCGCTTGAAGATCTCTCGAAGAGCGGGCTGATCAATTACGTTTCGCCCGATCGCAAGACCGCTCGAACCGGCCACGTTGAAGACACCATCGGCGCCACGGGCAGCCGGCTTCAGCAGATCGGCGGCCAATCGATGAACCTGACGGGAACCGGTGTTGGTATCGCGGTCGTTGACTCGGGTATCTACGCCGGCCACGCCGGTTGGCTCGATGCGAACGGCCAGTCGAGGGTCAAAGCAAATGTTGACTTTACCGGCGACGGCACGGGCGATGCTTACGGACACGGATCTCACGTGGCCGGGCTCGCCGCCGGCAATTCGGCAAAGAACAATGGTGCATATCGCGGCGTAGCTCCGAACGCGAACATCATTAGTGTCAAGGTTCTCAACAACAACGGTGTCGGCCAGACCTCGTGGCTGCTGAACGGACTTAATTGGATCCTTCAGAACCGCACACAGCACAACATCCGGGTCGTTAACCTCAGCCTCGGTACGGTCGCGGTCGATACCTATACCAACGATCCGATCGGCCTAAAGGTCAAAGAACTCGTAAACAACGGCATCGTTGTCGTTGCCGCGGCCGGCAACCTCGGCCGTGCTCCTGTTGGCGGCAAGCTTTACGGAACGATCCACTCGCCCGGCAATAGCCCGTGGGTGATCACGGTCGGTGCAAGCAACAGCTACGGCACCACCGATCGCAGCGACGACCGCGTTACGACCTACAGCTCACGCGGCCCGACCCGCAGCTTCTATACAAATTCGCTCGGCCAGCGCGTTTTCGATAACGTGATGAAGCCGGACCTCGTTGCCCCGGGCAACCAGTTGATCTCGTATCGGGCACCGAACAACCTGCGCTCCACCTCAGCCCCTGAACTCGATGTTCCTCTTGCTTCGGGTGAGACTGCCGCAGACGCTCTGATGTACCAGAGCGGAACTTCGATGTCCGCCCCCATTGTCGCCGGCGCAGCCGCATTGCTGCTTCAGGCGAACCCGAACCTGACCCCCGGAATGGTTCGGATGATCCTTCAATATACCGCTCAGCCGCTCGCCGGTGCGGATATGTTCGAGCAAGGTGCCGGACAGCTCAATCTTGAAGGTGCCCTGCGTCTCGTTGGCGGTTTCCGCGATGACCTTAACTACACTTCCGGCGTTAGCCGTGCATCTTGGGTAATGGTTTCCGGGTGGTCGATGCCTGCAACTTCTTCGACCATCGGCGGAAACAGCTTCCCATGGTCGCAGTTGATGACGACAAAGCATGCGTTTGTGACCGGGTCGAACCTTGTTTCTCGGTTCCAGGTCGTCTATCGCCCGGTTTACATGGCGGACAGCGGCATCTCAAGTTCGCTTGGGCTGCTAAGCCTTAACACGACGTCGTTCTATTCCGGCGGCCTCGCCCTCAATACGAACGTGATGACCAGCAACGGCGGAGCTTCGGGTTCAGGAACGGTCCTGATGCCTTCCGGCGTACTTGTCGGTGATGGTGTACTGGTCGGCGATGGCGTTCTCATCGGAGATGGCGTTTTGATCGGAGATGGTGTCCTCATCGGAGATGGTGTTCTTATCGGAGACGGTGTGCTCATCGGCGACCGTACGCCGAGAATGGAGCCTGTGCTTACGTTCTAAGAATACCTGAGACCGAGAATACCTATTGGAGGAGGATCACCGTCATGCTGAACGCTTATGTTGCTGCAACGCCAGAAGTGTATCCGGACATCGACCCGGTCACGGCGAGCATCGCTTACGATCTTTCAAAACTACGATCACTGAACGCTGGCGACCTTGAAGCGGTCACAGAGTTCCTCGCAAGACGGCCGGTCCACACCGTCGTGATGAGCAGCTTTATTGCCGACAACGGCATTGAAAGCGAATTGAATCGCGGCGTGTTCTACGGCTACTTCGACGAGAAGTGCGAGCTTGAAGGCGTCGCCCTGATCGGCCATTCGACGCTGATCGAGGCAAGGTCGGACCGCTCCCTGCGAGCATTTGCCCTGAAGGCACGCGAATCGCGGATCCCGATCAACCTGATAATGTCGGATGACGACATAGCCGAGCGGTTCTTTGAACTCTATGCCATCGGGCAGTTGACCCCGCGGCTGAAATGCACCGAACTTTTGTTCCAAACGGATTTCCCGTTTCCGGTACAGAAATGCGACTGGCTTATCCGCGAGGCTCGCCCCGAGGATCTCGACCAGGTCGCACGGGCACAGGCAGAGGTCGCCTTCATCGAATCCGGCATCGACCCGATGAGCCGCGACCGCGAGGGCTTTCTAAAGCGGTGTGCACGGCGGATAGAGCAGGGGCGAGTGTTTGTGGTCTTCGATGGTGACCGGCTCGTTTTCAAAGCCGACATCATCGCCGAGGCATCCGATGTTATCTACCTGGAAGGCGTTTACGTCGCACCAGATTTCCGCGGACGCGGCATCGGTGCAACCTGTTTGGCCGAGGTTTGCCGGCGGCTTTTGGGCCGTGCAATGTACGTTTGTCTGCTAAGCAATGTTGAGGCGAAACACGCCCACCGCAGCTTCGCCAACGCCGGCCTCCGGAACACCGGGAAATGCACCACTTTGTTCGTGTAAAAACTTGTTTATTTTTTGTGTGGGAATGGGTTATACTTCCGTTTGGGTCTAACCCGTCCCATCTTCCTCCCTCTCATTTTCACCCTCCGGATCCCCTGCAGAACAAGTGGTAATTCTATGCCCAAGAGCTCACCCGAGCAGTTCCCCGCTTCGAACGCCATCAACTACTATGTTGGTTTGACCATCTTCGTCGGCGCCGCCGCCTTCGTCTATGCAGCCGCGACGCTTCCGATCGCCTCGCTCGACACCCGTTTCCTGATACTCGCCGGTTGCACGATCCTTCTCGCCTCGCGAGTGCTTATCCGCATCCCGACGATCAAGTCACACATCGCGGTTTCGGATATTTTTGTTTACCTTACGCTGCTGCTTTTCGGCGGCGAGGCCGCAATACTGCTTTCGGCTGTCGATACTTTCTTTTCAGCCCTACGATTCTGCAAAAAGTACCGGACCATTCTTTTCAACACCGCTGCCCTTACCATCTCGACCGCCGCGGTTTATGGCGTCCTGGTCATTTCGGGGCTTTACTCGGAACCGCAGCTCCACGGACAAGAGCCGTACTTTCGTGATTTTCTCCTGGCGCTTTCGTTGATGGCCTTGACGCAGTTTGCCGTCAATACCGTCCTCGCTTCGCTTTACGATTCGATCAACCAAGGCACGCCGCTGCTTGAGACGTGGTCGTCAAGATACCTCTGGAGCTTTATCACATACGCGGTCGGCGCCGCCGGGGCGGGACTCCTCGTCCAATTGGTCGATTATGCCGGCTTCTTCGTAGCAGTCCTGGCATTCCCGATCTTGCTCTTCATCTACTTTTCGTATCGGATGTATATGCGAAACGTGGAGATGAGCAGCGAGCAAGCCGAAAAGGCTCGGGAATACGCAAAGATGATCGAAGAGCGTTCAGAAGCATTGACCGAATCTGAAGAACGCTTCCGCAGTGCCTTTGACAATGCCCCGATCGGCATCGCCCTTGTGAAGCCGGGCGGAGAATTGCTGAAAGTAAACACTGCTCTTTGCGAGATGCTCGGATACCGCCCGGACGAACTTCGTGAAAGGTCCGTGCGGCAGATATTTTTCGAAGAGGACCTTCCGAACGTTTTTTACCGCGTAGGCGAGGTCGCCTCCGGAGCCATCGCCTCGCACCAGATGGAGCAGCGGTGCCGCAATAACCGCGGCGAAACGGTCTGGACCCTTTGGAGTATGTCCCTCGCCGCAGCGGACGTCTCGAAGAGCCGCGAGATCATCTTTCAGATGCAGGATATTACGGGACGAAAGGCGGCCGAGGAAAAGCTCGTCCATGAGGCGACCCACGACCCGCTGACGGGTCTTCCGAATCGGAACTGCTTTCATCAGAAGCTGACCGAGGCTCTGCACCGCTCACAGCACATAAAGAACCATCGGACCAGCGTTCTTTTCATCGACCTTGACCGCTTCAAATACGTCAACGACAGCCTTGGCCATATCGTCGGCGATCAGCTCCTGATCGGCATTTCGAATCGGTTGAAAAATTCAATTCGCCCGAGCGACCTTGTTGCCCGGCTCGGCGGCGATGAGTTCACGGTCTTGGTCGAGGGCGTTTATGACGACCTTGAGATCGCCGGCATGGCCGAACGTATTCAGCGAAGCTTGGCAAACCCCTTTAATCTACGCGGGCACGTGGTTTACAGCTCGGCGAGCATCGGTATTCTTCATGCCTCCGACCGGCACGAGCGAGCCGAGGACATGATGCGCGATGCCGACACCGCGATGTACCACGCCAAGAAGTCCGGCAAGGCTCGGTACGAGATCTTCAACGATTCGATGCACGCCGAGGCCCGCGAAACGCTCAAGCTCGAAACCGACCTGCGGCAGGCGATCAAGGATGGGAAGATCGAGGTTTGCTATCAACCGCTCTTCTCGCTCACGGACCGCGAGCTTACAGGATTTGAAGCACTCGCCCGATGGCATCATCCCGAACTCGGCGAAATATCACCCGCACGCTTCATCCCGCTTGCGGAGGAGATAGGCTGGATCGACACGCTCGGCGAAAATATATTACGGTCCGCCTGCAAGCATATTCGAAGCATTCATCGCAAGTTCCCGAACTATGCCCACACCAAGGTCAACGTTAACCTTTCGTCGCAGCAATTCCGGAGCACGGGGCTCGTCGGCCGCATCCAATTGATACTCTCGCAGACCGGTTTCTCTGCGGACAATCTGAGGCTCGAGATAACCGAATCTGTTTTCTTTGAACATCAGGACCGGGCCATCTCGATGCTCGCCCAGCTTCGCGACTTCGGAGTTGAGATCGATATCGACGACTTTGGCACCGGGTATTCGAACCTCAGTTATCTCGTCCGGCTTCCGATCTCGCGGCTTAAGATCGATAAGTCATTTGTCCAGATGATCCGCGAGGACGGCTCGAATACGGAGATCGTTAGGACCATCATCGCTCTGGCACGCAACCTCGACCTTGGCGTTGTTGCCGAAGGTATCGAGCACGAATATCAGGTCACTGCCCTGCGGACGCTCGGCTGCGATTCGGGGCAAGGTTACCTCTTTAGCACGCCGCTCCGTCCGGACAAACTAGCCGACTTTGTCGCGGACTGCGACCGCGGGTTGATCGGCGGTACCGAGGTGCCCGAGTACGCACATATTCTGACCGTCCAATAAAAAACGGCCGCATGATTCGCAGCCGCTTTTTTCATATCTTGAGCAAGGCTTATTTCTTAAGCCAGCCGAACAGTGCGTTGACCGTGATGTCGCGGTTCGTCTCGTAGATCGCCTTCGTCAGCGGAACGGACATCGGGCAGACCTGAACGCAGTTCTGCG
>CAZGLZ010000014.1:22181-49801 GCA_964526245.1 uncultured Chloracidobacterium sp.
TAGATCGCCTTCGTCAGCGGAACGGACATCGGGCAGACCTGAACGCAGTTCTGCGCGTTGCCGCAGTTGGTGATGCCGTCTTCGCCCATTAGCCCGTTAAGCCGCTCGTCCATGTCGGTCTTGCCGACAGGATGCATATTGAAGAGCCGAGCCTGTGCGATCGCCTGCGGCCCGATGTAATTGTCGTCGCCGTACTGCGGGCAGGCCTCAAGACAGCATCCGCAGGTCATACATCGCGAGAGTGCATACCGCTCCTGCGCTACCTCGTTCGAGATCGCCGGCCCCGGCCCGAGGCTGTGGCTTCCATCGAGTTCGACCCAAGCGTGGACCTGCTTCAAATGATCGAACATCTTCGAGCGGTCGACCTTAAGGTCGCGGACGTTCGGGAATTTCGACATCGGCTGAAGCGTAACGGTGTCGCTTCCGGACGCGATCAACAGGTCGTCGATCAGCGCAGAACAGGATTGCCGTACGCGGCCGTCGATCACCATCGTGCAGATGCCGCAGACCTGTTCAAGGCAGCTCATGTCCCAGACCGGCGGCGTCGTCGCCCTGCCATCGGCAGTGACCGGGTTCTTCCGCACTTCCATAAGCGCGGAGATCACGTTCAAATTCCGCCGATACGGCAATTCGAAGATGTCCCAAGTAACCGGAGCACCCTCTTTTTCACGCCGCTGGATCTTCAGCTTGAACTTCGCCGGCGGCGTCTCCAGCCGCTTTTTCTCGATATGTCCGTTCGTGCTCATAAGCCTCAAATTTCTACCAAATCGTAAACTTCCCGCATCGGCACGGTGATGTCCACCGATTCAAGGTACAGTTCGCTGTCTGCACCGATGGTCGCTTTTATCTTCCAATTGCCGTCCGCCTGCCGAATGTATTGCTGAATGGCATACTTGTCCTGCGAAACGAGCAAATATTCGGTAAAGGTATCGATCTTTTGATACGAAAAGAACTTGTCGTTCTTGTCATATTCCTTTGTGCTGTCCGATAGAACTTCTACCAGCAGCAGCGGGTTCTCTACTACATCTTGCCGCCCGCGATAGAATTTTTGCTCGCCGCAAACAAGCGTTACGTCCGGGTAGTAAAAAGCATTCTCTCGCTCCACCCGCACCTTCATTTCGCTCTGGTATGCCCTGCATTTGCCCCGAAGCTTTTCCGTGAGGAGCTTCGTCAAATTGAAGCTGATCTGGATATGCGAAGCGGTGCCGCCGGCCATTCCATAAATATGCCCATCGATATACTCGCTGCGCTGCTCCGCAGTTTCTTCCCGATCCAGGAATTCCTGAGAGGTGTACTTCTTCTGTGTATGAGATATCTGGGCCATTACCTTCTATGCGGTTAGGCAAACTTGACAACCGTTCTTTCCGTTAAACGCTTCTTCCCCCTCGCCACTTTGCAGTCCGCTCTATTCTCTTATCACCAGGTATTGGTTCCGACTTTCTTTGTTTATGTATTCTGCGGACCGCGTCGGCACCGTTAAGAGGCTGACTTGCCCTTACTATAATCCCGCTTTCGCGGTTCGACGAGCGAGACGTCGATCGGCTCGTAGCTGAAGACCGGTGACTCGGCCGAATATTCGGCGATGGTCGTCTTCATATATTCCTCGTCATTGCGGTCCGGAAACTCCGGCTTGTAATGGGCTCCGCGAGATTCGTTGCGGTTAAGAGCACCAAGCGTGATAACGCGGGCAAGCTCCAGCATATTCTTGAGCTGCCGGGCGTGTGGAACTGCTTGCGTCGCCCAAAGGTTCGAATCGTTGATCGAGATCCGCTTCAAGCGATCCTGCAGTTCGATCAACTTTTCGTCCGTCGCTTTGAGCTTGTCGTTATACCGGACCACGGTCACGTTGTCCGTCATCCACTTGCCCATCTCTTCGTGCAGTTTGTATTGGTTCTCGCCGCCCTCGCTCTTGATGATCGAGTCGTTGATCTCCTGCTGCCGCTTCAGCTCTGCATCGTAGATGCCGTTCGTTTCGGTCTCGCCGCGTTCGACGTTCTTTGCGTATTCGATCGCCGCCGGAGCCGCAACGAACCCGCCGTAAACACATGACACAAGCGAGTTTGCCCCGAGCCGGTTTGCCCCGTGGATCGAGTAATCGCACTCGCCCGCTGCGAGCAACCCGGGCACGTTCGTCCGCTGTTCGAAATCGACCCAAAGCCCGCCCATCGAATAGTGAACGCCCGGGAATATCCGCATCGGAACATATCGCGGGTCATCGCCGACGAACATCTCATAGATCTCAAGGATCGCTCCGAGTTTCCGGGTAAGCGTTTCGGCCGGTACGTGAGTGAGGTCCAGATAGACCTGATTCTCGCCCGCAACACCGAAGCCATCAAGACAGACCTGAAAGATCTCGCGGGTCGCAATGTCACGCGGCACAAGGTTGCCGTATGCCGGATACTTTTCTTCGAGGAAGTACCAGCGTTCGGCGGTTGGGATATCCTGCGGCTTGCGCTTGTCGCCCGGATCTCGCGGAACCCAAACGCGGCCGCCCTCGCCGCGGGCCGATTCGGACATCAGCCGCAGCTTATCCTCGCCCGGGATCGACGTCGGGTGGACCTGAATGAACTCGCCATTGGCGTAGCGTGCTCCTTGCTGATAGGCGGCCGAAACGGCCGAGCCCGTGCAGGTTTGTGAGTTGGTCGATTTGCCGAAAACGAGCCCCGGCCCGCCGGTCGCCATTATGACGGCATCGGCCTTGAACGCCTTTAGTTCCAGCGTTTGAAGGTTCATCGCGATCAGCCCGCGGCAAACCTGATGGTCGTCCATCACGAGCGAAAGCATCTCCCAGCCTTCGTATTTGCGAACCTTTCCGGTCACTTCAAACTTGCGAACCTGCTCATCGAGTGCGTAGAGCAATTGCTGCCCGGTCGATGCACCTGCAAAGGCCGTGCGATGATGAAGCGTTCCGCCAAACCGGCGGAAATCGAGCAGGCCCTCTTTCGTTCGCGAGAACGGCACGCCCATTCGGTCAAAGAGGTAAATGATCTCCGGAGCCATGTCGCACATCCGCTGCACCGGCGGCTGATTGGCCAAAAAGTCGCCGCCATAGACCGTATCGTCAAGGTGCTTGGCCGGCGAATCGCCCTCGCCCTTGGTGTTAACCGCACCGTTGATGCCGCCCTGGGCACAGACAGAGTGTGACCGCTTGACCGGCACGACCGAAATTAGGTCGACCTCATGACCGGCTTCTGCGATCTTCATCGCCGCGGCAAGGCCGGCAAGGCCGCCGCCAACGATAGCTATTTTGATCCCGTTTGATGACATAACTTTCAATTCGCGTCCCAGATCCGGAACGCATTATCGTCGAATTTCGCTAAACGCTTTTCGGAGCCGAGGAACTCGCCTTTACAGGCTGCTCACAAAGTGCCGCCGGCAGCAATCCGCAAGGCCGCAGGAACGAGAAAGCCGCGTTCGTACCGACCGCAAAAAGCCCAAAGGCCAATGCCGCACATCCATAAAGTGCGTAACGCTGTGCGTTCGTCCCGATCAGGATCCCCCAATCGACAGCAAAGAGCCAAAAGCCATAGGCAAGGTGCCAAGCGGTCGCGGCAACCCCAAGAATGTAAATGGCGAGCACCCACGGAATAGCAAGGTCATTGGCAACGATCTGGAACGAACCGACGGCGTTGCCGGCAACAGCGATATCCGTCAGGCCCGGAACGATGCCGAACCTGTAGTGCAAAAGGTGGAAAATGATAAAGAAGAACAGGAAAACCCCGGTTATCCGCTGAAAAACGTAGAACCAGTTTCTCCCATAACCGTAACTCATCACGTTCGACCTCGCTTCGGACGAGATAATGATGCCGTAGATCGAGTGGAACGCGAGCGGGAGAAAGATCCCAAAGATCTCAATGAAAAGCAGAAACGGCAGGTCGTGAATGTCCTGAACGGCCTTTTCAAAGACCTTTTCGCCGTTCATCGCCTTTGCATTCGTGAACATATGGGCGAAAAAGAAAAGCCCGAGCGGCACGATGCCCGTTAGCTGATGCAGCTTTCGCAAAAGGAAGTTCCTGCTATATGTAACAGCCATTTAATTCCCCGTTAGATTTTGACGTTAAATTCTTCGACTTCAGAATTTTACGTTCATCTTTGAATTTCGGCAATTCTGCCGCAACGGATTTAATGATACAGGCGAATATAGCTACGATAGATATAAGCGAAGATGAATTCGCATGAACGGTTAGTTAAGCATCCTTAATCAACACCATGCATATCGAATCATTAAAGATCTTTTGCGACCTGGTCGATCTGCAGAGTTTTTCTCTAGCCGCGGAACGCAATTTTGTGACGCAGTCAGCGGTCAGCCAGCAGATCAAGGCACTTGAGGACCGATTCAACCGCCAACTGCTCGAACGCGTCCGCGGGCGGCGTGAAGTGCGGCTGACCGGTGCGGGCGAGGTGTTCTATCGCGAGGCGCGGACAGTTCTAGATGCCTACGACCAACTCCAGGAAAGCCTTCGCGGCGTTGTCGGCAAGATCGGCGGAACGGTCAAGGTCTCGTGTGTCTACAGCGTCGGGCTCCACGAAATGCCATCAAGGGTCGGCGAATATATGTCTAAATTTCCGGCCGCCCGGATCGACCTTGAATATTCCCGGACCACAAAGGTCGTCCGCGATGTCCTGAACGGCAACGCCGAACTGGGCGTGATCGCTTTTCCGGAGCCGAAACGCGGCCTCAAGATCGTCCAGATGCCGCCGAACAAACTCGTTGTCATCTGCCCGCCCGACCACAAATTTGCAAAGCGGGCATCGCTCAAGGCAAAGGACCTCGCCGGGCAGGACTTCGTACACTTCGAACGCGATACTCCGACCCGAAAAGCGATAGACAAGATTCTCCGCACGAAGGGCGTCGATGTAACCAAGGTCGCCGAATTCGACAACATCGAGACCATTAAGCGTGCGGTCGAGGTTGGCTTTGGAATTGCGATAATGCCGCTTCCGTCGGTCCTGGATGAACAGCGGCTCGGGACGCTTGCGGTGGTCGAACTCTCCGAGAAGGAATGGGTCCGCCCGGTCGGTGTGCTTTACCGGACCGATCGGACGCTAAGCCTCGCTGCCAAAAAGTTCGTCCAGATCCTAGAGAATAAATAACTCATTTCCTAAGTCTAAGGCCGCCCACAAAGGTCCCGTTTGTCGTTCATGGTCGACGGTCTCTTCGCGGGCGATCGATTTTACTACCCTGAAATTCTGTTTTCGGTGTATCATACGTCCAACCACGAACCGCATAAATTCAGGGAACAGCCCAAATGGACTTTCTTACAAGTATCAATCTGATCACGCTTTTCGCGATCATCGGCGGCGTTGGGTTCGTCTTTTTGCTCGCTTCGCTCATTTTGGGCGACATCTTTGAGATGTTCGGCGGCGAGGCGGACCTTGGCGGCGAAGGCACGGATTTCGGGCTTTTTGATAGCCGCGTGATCGCTGTTTTCATTACCGCTTTTGGCGGCTTTGGCACCATCGCCGCATGGAGCGGCTACGGAGCGGTCGCAAGTTCGCTCGCGGGACTTCTTGGCGGGCTCGTTTTCGGCGGCGTCGTTTCGGCCTTCGGAAGGTTTCTGGTCGGCCAGCAAGCATCTTCGACCGTGACGGACGATGCCCTGATAGGCAAAACCGCTCAGGTAACGGTCGCCATCAAGCCCGGCTCGGTCGGGCAAATAACCGCACGTGTCGGCGATGAACGCGTCGAGCGGCTCGCCCGGGCCTCGGCCGACGCAGAATTCGCCGCCGGCTCGCTCGTAACCATCAAATCGATCGCCGGCGATTCGGTGATCGTTGCGCCGGAAGAAACAAATTAGCCAGTAAGTAAGAGGAAGCCCAATGTTCGAACTTTCAAACCTGCTCATCCCTATCGTCATACTTGTCGTAGTGATCGGAATGCTGATCGCGATAATGCTGATCAGCCGAAATTACATCAAGGTCTCGCCGAACCGGGCCGCGGTCATCTCCGGCCGCCGGCGAAAACTGGCAGATGGTTCCGTCGTCGGCTATCGCCTCGTCCGCGGCGGTGCGACGCTGGTCTTCCCGTTCCTTGAAAAGGTCGAGTATCTCGACCTCAATGTCATTACCGTCCCGCTTGCGACGACGCGGGCCTATACGGTTCAAGGCGTTCCGGTTTCGGTTAAGGCGGTTGCTAACGTCAAGATCAAAGGCGATGACACCTCTTTGCGGTCTGCTGCAGAACGGTTTCTCGGGATGCCTCAGGAGCAGTTTCACCGGCTCGTCTTCCAAACTCTTGAGGGCCACCTTCGTGCAATTCTCGGCACGCTGACGGTCGAGGAGATCAACAACGACCGCCAAAGCTTCGCGATGAAACTTACGACCGAGGCGGCCGGCGACCTCGAAAAGATGGGTATCGGGCTTGATGCTCTGACGATACAGGAAATTTCCGACGACGAAGGCTACCTCGATGCTCTAGGTAAGAGACGAACCGCCGAGGTCAAACGCGATGCCGAGATCGGCCAGGCCGAGGCGAACCGCGACTCGAAGATCAAGGCCTCGCTTGCGCTTCAAGAGGGCGAAAAGGTTCGGCTCGAAACCGAGGCACAGATCGCTCAGTCACAGCGTGAAACCGAGATACAGAAGGCTCAGGTACAGGCCGAGATCGAGGCCGAACGCGCAAAAGCAGGCCAGGCCGGGCCGCTCGCCGAAGCCAAGGCTCAGCAGCAGGTTACGGCCGAAGAGGTCCGCGTCGAAAAGGTCCGCACCCAGGAAATGATCTCCGTTCAGGAACAAGAGGTCCTGAGAAAAGAGAAGGAACTCGAAGCTACGGTCGTCAAACAGGCCGAAGCCGAGCGAAGAGCGTCCGTCCTTCGTGCCCAAGGGTTGCAGGAATCGGCGATCCTTGAGGCCGAGGGCCGCAAACAAGCACAGATCGCCACCGCCGAGGCCGAAGCTCAAAAGCTCGAACGCGAAGGCCAGGGCCGCGCCGCCGCGATCTCGGCGGAAGGTAAAGCCGAGGCCGAAAAGATCCGTGCGGTCGGACTTGCAGAGGCAGAAAAGCTTCAAGCAAAAGGACTTGCAGAGGCCAAAGCGATCGAGGCCCAAGGCCTTGCCGAAGCCGCCGCGATCAAAGAAAAGGCCGCTGCCTGGCGTGAATTCAATGACGCTGCACGGCTGCAGACCATCCTCGAGAAGCTGCCGGCCATCATCGAATCTTCGGCTCCGGTCTTCCAGGCCGTTTCGGAACCGCTCGGCAAGATCGACAAGGTCGTTATGATCGATCAGGGCGGAAACGGCAACGGCGAGAGCGGCATCAACCGCTTTGCTCAAACCGGGCCGACCGTGATCTTCTCATTGCTCCAGCAGCTTCAGGCACTAGGGCTCAGTTGGCCGGAGATACTTGCCCAGCTTGGCATCGAGCAGAACGGCGAGCCGAAAGAGAAGTCCGTGACCCCTGCGGTCAAAAATCCGGGCAAGCCGCCCGAACAGCCGCCGGCTGCTCAGTAACCCGGCGACATCTCGCGTTTTCCCGGCCGTTCCGTTCATCCCGGAGCGGCCTTCGTTCTTTCGCGAGATTGACTTGCCCGCCGCCGAAGTCCGATAATTACGCCGTCCTATGAGATCGAGAATTTATATCGCCGTCTTTGCAGCTTTGCTCTTAACGGGTTGCGGTGGCCTGAATCTCGCCGAGAATCGCTCTCCGCCACCTGCGAATTCCGCCGTCAATGCAGCCCCCGAAGCCACTATACGCTCTGAGCCTCCGGCAGAGGCCGATGCCCGAATGGCTCCGAACGCCCTTGGTTCAAAAGCGGCCCGCGAGCTATGTTTCGAGACGAATACCGGCGACACCGACATCGTCCGCGAGCAGACGTTTGCTATCGAGTTCGAGCCTTTCAAAGGCACATGCTTCATCACGATGCACAATCCGGAATATGACGATCCGCCGCTCGAATCCGAGTTTGCCATTTATCGCGGAAACCGCCGGATCGCTGAATTCCCGGACCAGTTCAACGGCGTCAATTTCGGCTGCTGGGTCGAGGCGGTCGGTTTTCAGGACCTCAACGAAGATCAAAAGGTCGATGCCGTCATCGTCGCCAAATGCTCGGGCAAATCCGGCGAATATTACGAGAATATGGTCTATGCCAATGACGGCCGCGGCTTTACTACGAATCTCGACGCCAACTACAAGCTCGCCGAGTTCAAGACCGTTCGCCAGGTCGCCGAGTATGCCCGCGAACATCGGTCGGCATTCTTCAAGTAACCGATGCTTCCTCTTGTCATCGTAAACCCAAAGTCTGCGGCCGGCTCGACCCGCGGGAAATGGACGGCCATCGCGTCAGACCTCCGAGCCCATTTCGGGCCGTTCCGTGTCGCGTTCACCAAAGGCCCCGGCGATGCCATTTCCCTCGCCCGCCGTCATGCGGAAGAAGGCACGAGATTCATCATTGCCTGCGGCGGCGACGGCACGATCAACGAGGTCGCCAACGGCATCCTGCTCTCCGGCATGGATTGCGAACTCGGCATTTTCCCATCGGGGACCGGCGGTGACTTCCGCCGTACCATTGGCCTTCCGACCGAGCCGCGTGAGATAGCCCGAGCTCTCCGCGAAGGCGAAACACGAAAGATCGACGTCGGCCGCGTTTTTTTCATCGATAATGACGGCGAACCCGCTGAGCGCTATTTTCTGAACGTAACAAGCTTCGGGCTGGCCGCTTCGATCATTGAACGGGTCAAGGGCTCGACCTCGCTCGAGTGGCTGCCGCTCGATACCGTTCGCGGGCGAGCAAGCTTTGCACTTTCGACCCTTCAAGAGGTTGTCGGGCTTGGGACGACCCGCGTCCGGGTGCAGATCGACGATGGCGAGGAAGCTCCGCTTTCGACCGTCAATTTCTGCATCGCAAACGCCCGCTACTTTGGCGGCGGAATGATGATCGCTCCGGACGCAAAGCTCGCCGATGGAATGCTTGATGTGGTAAACGTCGGCGATATCAATACGGCCAAGATCATTCTAAATGCATACACGCTCTATATGGGCTCGCACCTTGAACTTCCCGAGGTAAAAAGCAAGCTCGCCCGCCGCATCACCGCACGGCCTTTCAACGACGGCGACATCGTCCATATCGAGATCGATGGCGAACTGCCCGGCCGCCTTCCCGCAACTTACGAGGTTGTCCCCACTGCCCTGTCGCTTCGGGTTCCAAAGCGTTAGCAACCTTCCTCGCGAATTGCCAAAATCGAGTTTCCTGTTATCCTAACTCCAAGTTTCTTAATACTTTGTTTACACGCTATTTATGACCGGGTCATACCTTGAAAGGCTCGTTCGCTCATTTGAATCGCGAAGCGGCCGCACGGCGATGCGGATTGTCGGCGATGATTCGCACGTCTATACTTTTGGCGAGTCGCTGAAGATGATCCGTTCGGTCGCCTACCGCATCGGGCAGGAGGACGTCGGGTTCGGCGACCGCGTCGTCGTAATGGGCGAGAATCATCCCTCGTGGGCCGTAGCCTATCTCGCAACGCTATATCGCGGTGCGGTTTGCGTTCCGGTCGATCCGCACGGCGAGGTCGAAACCGTTACGAATTTCCTTGAGAACTCCGAGGCAAAGCTCGCCTTCATTGATTCTTCGCAAATCGAGCGTTTCAAGCAGATCGAGGAGAAGCTTGGCCGGCATATTCCGGCCGTCGTCTGGCAGACCAACGGCGCACCCGACATTAGCTCGAATGGTTTTCAGCCTTTTTCTGATTGGGCCGCGACCGAATTTCCCGAAAGCTTTGCCGCCGAGGTTCCCAAAGCCGCCGGTGACGACATCGCCCTGCTTATCTATACGAGCGGAACGACGGGCACGCCGAAAGGCGTCCCGCTCACCCATGCCAACATCGTCGCCGAGCTTGACGGAATCAATAAGGTCCTCGAACTATCCGAACGCGAACGGATCCTGAGCTTGCTGCCGCTTTTCCACGCTTACTTGCAGATAGTCAACCTCTGGGTCGCGACCACTTACGGCTGCGAGGTCGGTTACCTAAAGGAACTCTCGCCCGCCGAACTCGGCAACGCGATGAAGGAGTTCAAGCCGACGATCCTGACGACCGTCCCGCGGCTTTGGTACCTCTTTCACAAAAAGATCTTCGACGCCGTCGAGGCGAAGCCCAAGGCGGTTCAGGTACTTTTCCGCTCGATGCTTGCGGCTAACGGCACGCTCCGCGACACCGTCGGCGTCAATCTTGGAAGGAAATTCTTCGGCAAGGTTCATGAATCGTTCGGCGGCGATCTAAGAATGGCGATCTCGGCGGGCTCGCGTTTCGATGAAGATGTCGCACGCGATTTTCACAAGCTCGGCTTCACCATTCTCCAAGGCTACGGCCTGACCGAAACCAGCGGAGCCGCGACCGCGACCTATGTCGATGACAATCGCATTGGTTCGGTCGGCAAGCCGATGTTCAATGCGGAAGTTAAGATCGCCGAGCCCGACAAGGACGGCGTTGGCGAGGTGCTTATCCGCGGCGGCATGGTCTTCTCGGGGTATTACAGAAATCCGGCCGCGACCGCCGATGCATTCACCAAAGATGGCTGGTTCCGCTCCGGCGACCTCGGAAAGTTTGACCGCGACGGACATCTCTTCATCGTCGGCAGGGCAAAGGACGTCATCGTCCTGCCCTCCGGAAAGAACGTCCACCCGGAAGACCTCGAGGTTCATTATCTGAAAGCTCCCGAGGTAGAAGAGCTTGCGATAATCGGCGTTGCCGATGCCGCCGAGGGACGAGCCGGTGCCGAAAAGCTCGTTGCCGTCGTCATTCCGGATTTCGAGTACCTCAAGCAGGTAAAACTCCCGAATTCGAAAGAGGCGGTCCGCTATTCGCTCGACAATCTCGGCCGCGAACTGCCCGAATATCAACGCGTCCGCGAATATATCGTTCGTGCCGAACCGCTTCCGCGCACCGCGACCCGCAAGATCAAACGCTTTCAGCTCAAAAAGGAGATCGAATCGGGGCTGATAACCGAAGGATTACCCGAGAAAAAGGCCTGGGTCGCAACTGCCGAAGACACGGCATTCCTCGCAACGCCCGCCGCAAAGATCGTTGCCGGTGCCATTCGGCAAAACTCGAAGGACGCCGAGCCGACGCATCCCGATATGAACCTCGAGATCGATCTCGGGCTCGATTCGCTTGCCCGTGCCGAGGTCATCGCTGCTCTCGAGCAAGCCTTTGAGACCGAGTTTACGGCCGAGCAGGCCGCCGCGACACTTACCGTTCGCGACGCGGTCAACCTCGTGAGTTCGACCGATGTCGGCCGGAGCCTTACCGCCGAAAGCGGCGATGCACTCGTACCGACCGCTGATCTCAATTGGTCAAAGATCGTCCGCACCGCCGACGGCCTGCCGGAAATGGAAGCCGTCACAAAGCGCAGGCCGCTTTTTGAAGCTTTTTCGTTTTCCGTAATGAAGAGCTTCGGGCTCCTGTTTTGCAAGCCATTTATGCGGCTTGAGGTTAGCGGGCAGGAGAACCTGAAAGCGGTCGCGTTTGCCGAGGATGGTAAAGTGCAGCCCTTTTTGATCTGCCCCAATCACCAAAGCTTCCTTGACCCGTTCGTTCTTTGCACGACGTATCCGTGGACAGTGTTCCGTAACTTTTTCCACGTCGGAGCAAAGATGTTCTTTGAAGGGCGGTTCCTCGGGTTTGTTGCCCGGATGCTCCGCGTAGTTCCGATCGACCAGGATACCCAACTGATGCGGGCGATGAAGGCCGGTGCGATCGGGCTCAAACGCGGCAAGATCTTGAACATCTATCCGGAAGGCGAGCGCGCATTTGACGGCAATCTGCACGAATTCAAGAAAGGTGCGGCGATCCTCGCCGCCGAGCTCGACCTGCCGATCCTTCCGGTCGCGATCGATGGGCTTTATAAGGTCTGGGCCCGCAAGAGCTGGCGTATTCGTCCCGGCAAGGTAAAGATCCGCTACGGGAAACCGATCTACCCGAGTGAGATAATCGGGCCGGACGACGGCGCCCGATATGACGCGCTGACCGCCCGCCTTCGAAGCGATATCGAAGCAATGATCGCCGAGCTCCGTAAATAGAGACGTGCAAGTAATTCGGTTTCGTTCGTTCCCTCCTTGAACCAACTACGGAGGATCAGAATGAACAAAACATTGATAGCGGCCGGCTTGCTGCTGGCCCTGCTTACGGGAATCGGTATTTCCCTCTTTTTCGGTCGAGACACCAACCGGAACACTTTTGTTACCGTAACCGGCGATGCCGAGACCAAGGTCCGGCCGGACACCGCCGAGATCACTTTCTCGGTCGTGACACAGTCCTCTCAAGCCCTGACAGCACAGCAAGACAACGCGAAACGAAGTGAAGCGGTAAAGCAAGCAATTGAGGCCGCAACCGCGGGTGTTTCCATCGAGGTCAAGACGAGCAATTACTCGCTCGATCCCGAGCGCGATTATTCAGGCCGAATGCCGCGGATCGTCGGCTACGAGGTCAAGAACTCGATAACTGTTCGGGTCGGCTCGCTCGAGAACATCGGCGGAATCATCGATGCCGCTACAAAAGCCGGAGCGAACAGCGTCGAGGGTATCCGTTTTGTTGTTGGCGAAGCGAGTCCTTCGCAGGGTGATGCTCTCGCACTCGCAACTAAAAAGGCGATGGCCAAGGCCGAATCGATCGCAACTGCCGTAAATGGCCGCGTTATCCGTATCGTTGAAACACGGGAACATGGGATCGCCCTACCGGAACCTCGGCGGGATTGGGAGTACAAAGCATCGGCAAATACAATGGCTGACGTTGCCCCGAATGCAGTTACGCCGATCCAGCCCGGCGATGTGCCGGTCCGATCGGACGTCGTCCTGGTGGTCGAGATCGCCCTGAACCGGTGACTTGTCAATATCCGGGGAATCGGCGAGAATTCCGGTACCTGACTTTCTAACGAAATCGACGGAGGCCGATGATGCAACGAACCGCAATTCTCGCCGCAATTCTTCTTTTCGCATTTACATCCTTTTCGCAAGCACCGCAGCCGCAAACGGAGCTTGCCGCCTACATCAAGGCAAATTACACCAAACGCGAAGTTATGGTGCCGGTCCGCGACGGTGTGAAGCTTTTTACGTCGATCTACGAACCAAAGGACCGCTCACAGAAATACCCGATACTTCTAAACCGGACCCCATATTCGGTCCGGCCATACGGCCCTGATGAGTTCCGGGCAACACTTGGCCCAAACCCGCTCTTTGCCCGCGAGGGCTACATTTTCGTTTATCAGGACGTCCGGGGCCGGTGGATGAGCGAGGGCGAATTTGAAAACGCTCGGCCCGATATTGCAAATACAAAACCAACCGAGATCGACGAATCGACCGATACTTACGACACGATAGAGTGGCTGATCAAGAACGTTGATGGCAACAACGGCCGGGTTGGAACTTATGGCATCTCCTATCCGGGCTTTTACGTTTCGGCCGGAATGATCGATTCGCATCCGGCACTCAAGGCGTGCTCACCGCAAGCCCCGGTTTCAGCCTGGTTCAATGGCGACGACATGCACCACAACGGCGCTTTGTTCCTCGCCCAAAACTTCGCTTTTTTCAGCAATTTCGGCCAGCCGCGGCCGCGGCCCGTTTCAGACAATTCGTATCTGACGCAGTGGAAGGGCCCGCAGGTCGTTGATGCCTATAACTATTTTTTGCAGGTAGGCGGGCTGAAGGAAGTTGCTGATGAGTACGAAAAGAATCTCGGATTTCGCATCAAGTTTTGGGACGAGATGATGGCCCGGCCAAACTACGATAGCTGGTGGAAGGAACGGAACATTCTCTACAAGCTTAAGAATGTTAAATGTGCTGTGATGACCGTCGGCGGCTGGTATGACAACGAGAATCTTTACGGTGCTCTCAAGGTTTATGAGAATGTCGAGCGAATGAATCCCGGCATCTTCAACGTGCTCGTTGTCGGCCCGTGGGACCACGGCGGTTGGTCGCGCGCCGACGGTGATTGGCTTGGCACTGCCTACTTTACCGAAAAGACCGGCGAGCACTATCGCAGGAATATTGAAGTACCTTTCTTTGACCACTTTCTAAAAGGCAAGGGCAGCATCGACCAGATCAAGGAAGTGAATGCATTCGACACGGGCTCCGACACATGGCGAAGCTTCACCGCCTACGAGCCGGAAAGCGGAACGGACACGGCTCTTTACCTAACTCCGGGCGGCGGGCTTTCCTTCGAGCAGCCAAGTAACGCGGGCCACGATGAATACGTCTCCGACCCGATGCGGCCGGTTCCATACACGCAAAAGATAACCCGAAACTATCCGCGCGATTACATGACGGAGGATCAGCGGTTTGCCTCAACCCGGCCTGATGTTCTTGTCTATCAGACCGAGCCGCTCGACCGTGACGTCACGGTCGCCGGAAACATCAAGCCTTCGCTGTTCATCGCTTCGAGCGGAACCGATTCGGATTTCATCGTGAAGCTGATCGACGTTCATCCGGACGACTATCGCTTCCCGGCCGACAAACGACCGCCGGAGAACTCGGCATGGTCGGTCTTTCAACCCGGCGGCTACCAAATGCTGCTTCGCGGCGAACCGATGCCGGCCCGTTTCCGCAACAGCTTTGAGAAGCCCGAACCGCTCGTTCCGAACCAACCGACGCGGCTTTCGTTCGTAATGCCGGGCGTTACGCACACCTTCAAAAAAGGCCATCGGATAATGGTCCATATCCAAAGCACGTGGTTCCCGCTCGTCGCCCGCAACCCGCAGCAATACATGGCCAACTACAAGCAGGGTACTCAGGCGGATTTTCGAAAGGTCAGCAATCGTGTCTATTTCGGCGGGAGCCGAAGCTCGGCGATCATTCTTCCCGTTATGAAATAGGAACCGGCCGTTTGCGAAGCGGTATTAGAGATAAATAGAATGAAAGATATGCCAGCTACAGCGATTCTTTTCGGTAGGCTTCTGATCCTTCTCGGGATCATCGGTTACGCGTATGGCCTCTACTCGGGAGCGGCGAGCTTTACGGCGCTGATCCCGGCGATCTTCGGTTTGATTTTGATGGTGCTCGGGCACATAGCAAGCTCGAAGGAGAGCCTGCGCAAGCACATCATGCATGCGGCGGTCGTCGTCGGCCTTCTCGGCTTTCTGCTTCCGGCGGGCCGCATTCTCTCGACACTCGGCAACTTCAAGTTCTCATTCGCCGCGGCGATGCTGCTCCTGATGGCCGTGCTTTGCGGAGCATTCGTCGCCCTTTGTGTGAAGTCCTTTATTGATGCCCGCCGTTCAGGGGCAGTTTGATCTCGACCTCAAGGCCGCCGTTCACGTTCCTTGCCGCGACGCTGCCGTCGTGGGCGTGAACGGCCTGTTCCGTTATCGCAAGGCCGAGTCCCGTACCGCCGCTGCCGCGGTCGCGGGCCTCGCCGACCCGATAGAACGGACGAAAAAGATTCTTCAGTTGTTCTTCCGGAACTCCGCCGCCTTGGTCTCGGACGACGATACGGGCATTGCCATTCTGAGCTTCAAGAGCGACCTCGACCGTCGTCTCGGGCTTGGTGTACTTCAACGCGTTGCGAAGAACGTTCTCGACCGCACTCTGCAAAAGGCTCTCGCTTCCCTTCAAGCTGCACTCATCAAGCTTCACGACCTTGACCGATCGCCCCTTCGCTGCCGCCTCAAATTCCGCGTCGGCTGAAACCTGCTCGACCAGCTTTCTCAAGTTCACGTTCGCCCGCTCAAAGTCGTCCGTGCCCGATTCGAGTCGTGAAAGCGTTAGCAGGCGGCCGATCATCTCATTGAGCCGGTTCGACTCCGTTTCGATGCGGTCAAGGCTCGGCCGCGTGGCGTCGTTCGCCTTGGTCTTTGCGATCTCAAGTGCGACATTCAGCCGGGCGAGCGGCGAGCGCAGCTCATGTGAGATATCGCGCGAGAGTGTCTTCTGCGATGTGATCAGCGACTCGATCTGCTCGGCCATTACGTCAAAGTCGCGGGCAAGCCCGGAAAGCTCATCACCACGCCGGCCGACCCGGTCGGCGACGCGAGTGTCGAGTTCGCCATCGGCAAGACGCTGGGCGGCCTCGCGAAGTTTACGAATCGGGGATGTAAGATAGAGTGCGAGGATGTAACAAACGATCAACGCCGTAATGAACAGCCCGATCCACCGGGCGTATCTCAAACGCGTTTCACCGAACACCTGTACGGGTTGCGGCCGCGTCCAGCGGATTATCAAGGAGTATTCTGCTCCGGAAGCGGTTTGAAACTTACGTGCGGCAAGGGCTGAGTCTGGCGAGTTCAATTCGAGTTCGACATCCCCGCTCTGAAAGGTCTGCCCGACAAGCTGCTGATAACCCGAGAGGTCCGCAACATCAGCAAACAAAATACTTCCGTCTTTTCCAACGATGTCGATCTCGGTGATCGTCGTGCCGACACGAAGCCGATCAATGAAGGTCCGCAAGCCCTCCATTCCCTGCTGTTCATAGATCTGCCCGGCGGTATCAGCATAAATACCCGTTTGGTTGCGGATAGAGACCTGCCAACGGCTGACGACCGGCTCCGTTTGAATGGTCCAGTTCAAAAAAATGATGACGCCGATCATCAATGCGATCGCCGCAAGGAACCAAAGAAAGATCTTAAAGAATAGGTTCATACGACCGTGTAAATATATCCGACGCTTCGGACCGTCTTTATACGGTCGCTGCCGTCTGCCCGCTGGCCGAGCTTCTTACGCAGGTTGCTGATGTGCATATCAAGGCTCCGGTCATAGGGCGAAAGCTCACGCTCGAGCACTTTTTCGCTCAGGTCCTCGCGCTTTACCACGTTACCGGCTTCCCGGATCAATGCCGCCAAAAGGTCGAACTCTACCGAAGTCAGCGGCAGCTCCTCGCCGCTGAGCCGGGCCGAACGCGAAGCGGGCGAAAGCTCAAGGTCACCGACGCTTATATTCTCCGGAAGCCCGGCGGTGGATTCTCCCGAGGTGCGGCGAAGCACTGCTTTAAGACGCGCAAGAAGCTCCCGCGGATTAAAAGGTTTGGGGAGATAATCATCGGCTCCGATCTCAAGGCCGACGATGCGCTCGGTTTCTTCGCCGCGGGCCGTCAGCATTAGCACCGGAAGCTGCGATTCCTTACGCAGATTGCGCAGCACATCAAAGCCGCCCATCTTCGGCAGCATCACATCGAGCACGACCATCTCATGCTCATGCGAAAGTGCCCGCTTCAGGCCGCTTTCGCCGTCGTGTGCGCACTCGGTCTCAAAGCCCTCGGCACCGAGATACTCGCTGACCAGCTCGCAAAGCTCGTCGTCATCGTCAACAATAAGGATCTTGCTCATTGCTACCTGCGATTCTACGCCAATTTAACCCCTTACGCATCAAGGTTTACAAATCTTTACCAAACCGCGTTGCAACCTTACATTCGTGACGGGGCCGAATTTCGTCAAAGGTTCAGTGCGGCAAATCAGGGCCGTAAGTTTTGGACAAAAAGGAAGTAGAAATGAAAAAGGTAAAATTAGCAATTCTAGGGATCGCTGTTCTCGGCATCGGAGCGATCTTCGCGTTCGCACAGATGGGCGACGGTTCGGGCAAGCACGCCGATGGCAAAAAGCGTTGGGGCAAGGGCGGAATGCATAGGATGCACGGCGGCGGACGCGGTATGGGTATGCACCTCCGAGGGCTTGACCTGACAGATGCTCAAAAGGAGCAGGTGAAAGCGATCCGCGAGGCTTCAAAGCCGGCAATGGAACCGCTCCACCAGGCAATGAAGGAAAACCGGATGAAGTTCCGCGAGGTAAAACAGAACGGTGCCGACGAGGCGACGCTCACCTCGATCAAAAATGAAATGGGCCCGATCCGCGAACAAATGAAGGCCCAGCACGAGGCCGTCAAGTCGCAGATCATGGCGATCCTGACCGACGAGCAGAAGGCAAAACTCGCCGAACGCGAAGCAAAGCGTGCCGAGCGTCGTACCGCCCGCAAGGCCGCCCGCGAAGCCAAATCGCAGGAATAGTCCTCCTTCAGCCGAAGGATATTTGCCTCGGAGCCCTCGGGTTCCGGGGCCTTTTTATTTGACTTGCCGCCCGGCGATAAAGGCCGATGCGACATTCATCTCCGCATCGAGCACGACAAGATCGCCGCGTGTTCCTGCGGTGATGTGCCCGAATTGGCCGGGCAAACCGATCAATCGAGCCGGATTACGCGAGGCCATCATCGCTATCTCCCCAGTCGAGAAACCGAGCGATGCTGCCATCTTCACAGCGTCAAGCATCGTGATGACCGAACCGGCAATGCTTCCTCGTTCGTTCTGAGTGCGGCCGTTCTTGACCGAAATATTCTCGCCCCAAAGTTCGAACGTGCCGTCGCCAAGCCCGGTAGGTGCGACCGAATCGGAGATCAACGAAACGCGCTCGGGCGACTTTGCACGGCACGCAAATCCGACCATCCGCGGATCGACGTGAATGCCGTCGGCGATGATGTCAAAGGTCACGTCCCCGCGGGTCAACGCCCAACCGGCGACGCCGACCTCGCGATGGTGAATGCCCGTCATCGCGTTGAAGAAGTGAGTCAGGTGGCGGCCGCCTGCCTCGAACGCCGCATCGAGCGTCGCGACATCCGCCCGAGTATGGCCGATCGAAACGACCCAACCTGCGGCAGTCAGTTCCCGCACCAGTTCGATGCCGCCTTCGACCTCAGGGGCGAGCGTCGTCATATGAACGCCGTGTGCAAGCCGCGGTAGTTCGCCCACTTCCGAACCGGTGAACCGCTTGAAAAACTCCGGCCGCAATGCACCGCACATCTTTTCATTGGCAAAGACGCCTTCGTAATGCACGCCGGCGATCTGTGCGATCGGCATCTCCGCTTGTATCGCCATTACGCGTTCGATCTCGCCAAGGACCCGCGCATAGTTCTCATCGGAGTCGGGCACGAGAGTTGGCAGCCAGGCGGTTACGCCGTTTTTTGCAAGAAATTCGCCGACCGCGATGAGCCCATCGGCATCTGCCGTGTTGACGTCAACCCCGACCGCCCCGTGACAATGAACATCGACAAAACCCGGAAATAGCATTCCGCCCGCGGCGTCAAAGGCGTCGATCGCCGTTTCATCGAGCTCACCGTGGCCGACGGCGGCGATCCGCCCTTCCTCTACCAAGACCCAGCCATCCGGCCGTTCGCTGCCGCTATCCGCGATGACCGCGTTCGTGATCAGTACCGAATTCATACCTTGATTCTACAAAAGAAAAATGCCCGCGTCGCCAAAAAGCAAACGCGGGCAAGTCCTAATGAGCGATCGGTTTAGAAGAAGAACTTCGCACCGAACTGCATGACACGCGGGTCGCGCCAGGAAATGACCTGCCCGAAGGTCGAGCTGCCGTTTCCACCCTGCGAGACCGGCTGCGTCGTCGCACTCCAAACTACAGTGCTTAGGCCGCGAGGATTCGTCTGGTTAAAGACGTTGAACGCCTCGCCGCGAAGCTGAAGCCGGAACCGCTCGGTGAACTGGATCGTCTTCGACATCGTGAAGTCCACACGCTTGGTCGAGGGGCCCTCGATGTAGTTGATGCCGCCGCTTCCGACCACGTTCGCGATCGGATTGGTGTTGTTGATCGGCGTGATCTCAAAACACGAAGTATTGAACCACTGAGTACGGTTCCTCGCACCACCTTGGTTCGGGTCGCAGGTCAGGTTCGGACGTCCTACCGTGAGAGCGGTCGGGATGATACCGAGGCCTGCCGGGTCAAAACCCGACACGGTCGGTGTAAACCCGAGACCGGTCTGATAGGTGACGATACCCGATGCCTGCCATCCGCCAAGAACCTTGCCTACGAAGCCCTTCTGATCCCTAAAGAACGGAAGCTCGTAAACATAGTTGATGGTTAGAACGTGTCGGCGGTCGAGGTTAGCACGCCCCTTCTCCGATGCGATGTCGTACGAATCCTGCGGAGCATTCGAACGGTCCGTCCGGTTATCCGAAAGGTTCTTCGCCCAGGTGTAGGCCACGTTGAGCTGCGACGAACCACTGAAGCGATGCTGTCCTGAGACCTGCAGGCTGTGATAGTTCGAGTTGTATCTCGGCTCGATGATGGTCACCGAACGATAGCCGCGATATGGACGGATCTGGTCGAGGATGGTCGACTGTGCCGTTGTAAAGAAAGCCTGATTAGGCAACTGGCACGGAACCGACGGTGTCGTCGATGAACCCGTCGCACACTGGCTGTTCAGTGCCAGTCCCGGCGGAAGCGAGTTCGCTCCGTAGCCGCCGATAAGGTTCGTTCCCTTTGAGCCGTAGTAACCGACCGAAACCAGCGTCCGTCGCATAAGCTGCCGCTGAACATCGAATGACCAGTGCTGCATATACGGCGTTTTCCAGTCGTCCTGAACCGCACGAACGCTCGCTACCGTGTTGGTGGCGATGACCGCGCATCCATTCGGGACCGGATTGTCGAGCCGCGTGCCGACAACCTGACAGGTCTGCTGATACGGCGGGTTCGTGCCGATATTCTGCAGGAAGATGCCGTTCAGGATCTGTTCGTGATAGATGCCGTAGCCTGTACGGATCGAGGTACGTCCATCACCGAACGGATCCCATGCAAAACCGATGCGCGGAGCGAAGTCGTTCTTCGGAACATCGACCACGAACTTGCCGTAGGGCGAGATCGTCGGGTTGCAGTTCGGGAAAGGAACGGTGTTCTGCGAGTTGACGATAAGGCCTTCGCAGTAATTGCCCGTTCCGGGAACGCGGTTGCCGGCACCGGTCACGAGCGGAGCATTCGCCCGGTTGTAAAGCTCCGGAACAAAGTTGCTCAGGCGGCCGTTCTTGTCCCACGGAGCACCGAAGAACGAATAACGGACACCGTAGTAAAACGTCAGGTTGCGGCGAAGACGCCATTCGTCCTGAAAAAACGCTTCAAATGTCTTCTGCCGCAGGTCGGCTGTGTAATCAAAGCTCGCCTGCGTAAAGGTCACGTTCGTTCCCATCAGGAAGTTTGCCCAGAGCTGCTGCGTGGCATTTCCGCCCGGTGCGATCGTGTTGCCGGTCGCACCCGGTGTGTTGAATCCGGAGAAAAGGCCCTCGTTGTTACCCGCAAGGGCGTTCTCGTTCTTGCGGTACTTCGAATAGACCGCACCGAATTTCATTGTGTGGTTCCCGGCGATCCAAGTAGCCGTACCCGCAAGGTTGCCCTTCCACGAGAAGTTGTCGTAGGGTCCAAAGCCTTGCAAGGCGCTGAAGCCGTTACCGCTGATCGTCGGAACACGGTCACGGTCATTGGTATACGCCAGCGGCGGACGGATCGGCGAATTCTCAAGAGCGATCAGGCCGATGTTGTTGCTAAGAATGGCTCCGTAGCCAAAGGTGTAGCGTCCCTCGACGATGAACTTCGGCGATGCGGCCCAGGTGACCTGAGCCGTATGTGTCCGGCCGGGTGAGTCTGTCGCGGTCGTCGAAACGCCCGGAAGGCCCGAACCCGATGAGAACAGAGCGTTAGCGTCAACGGTCGGGATGCTGTCCTGTTGGTACCGGTAATACATCGATACCTTGTCGTTGAACGAGTGGTCGATCTTGATCACTTCCTGACGAAACTCGGCAATGCCCGCCGCCGGAGCGAAGAGCGTGTTCGTGCCGGAGTTCGGAAGCGGAAGGCGGCTATAGATCAGATCAAGATACTGCTGCGCCACCGGATTGACGTTCTGCAGGGTGCTGTTGGCCGGGAGAACCTGGTTACAGGTCGTTCCCGTTGCCTGCAGGCAGATCGGTACCGTAAAGAAGGCATTACGCTGATTCTGGTTCGGAACCGTCGACTGCAGCGTCGAGGACCGACGGTCGTCGCGCCACTCCTGCGAGAAGAAGAAGAAGGTCCGGTCGTAACGCTTGAAGGCACTCGCACCGGGCTCCGTTTCACCAAAACGAAGGAAATAGACCGGGCCGCCGATGGTCCAACCGTAGTTGTTGTAACGGAACGGAGTCCGCTTCGCCTTGCCGTTATCGTCTCGGCCAAGCGGCGGATTCGTCAGATTGTTGATCTCAACGTTGTTCGCGTTGAAGGCCTCATTACGGATGAATTCGTAAACGCTTCCGCGGAACTTCGACGTGCCGCTGCGGGTGACGATGTTCACCTGTCCGCCGCCGCTGCGGCCCGATTCTGCCGGATAAAGCGAACGGAGGACCTTGAACTCACCGATCGAATCAACGCTCGGGTAAGCCTGAATCGTCAGGTTCGAGCCGCGGTCCGTCACGTCCGCTCCATCGACCGTGAAGGTATTCTGGCTGGAACGTGCACCGTTGACGGCGATCTGAACGATGTTTGCCTGGCCGGCAGGGTTCGTCGTTCCAACGTAAACCTGGTCGGAAAGGTCGTTCGATACGCCCGGAGCGAGCGTTACAAGCTGAACGAAGTTGCGGTTGTTGATCGAGAGTTCGCGAACCTGGTCGCCGCTGATGACCGTACCGCTGGTCGATGACGTAAGATCGACAGCGATCGGGTCTGCCTCGACCGTTACGACCTCATCGATGTTGCCGGCTTCGAGCGTGACATCGACCGAACGCCGTTGACCGACGTCGAGCTTGATATCGGTCTTAACAAGTTTCTTGAAATTCGGAGCCTCGACCGTCACGGCATACGTGCTGATGGTCAGGTTCGGCACCGAGAACTCACCGCTGTTGTTGGTCGTAACCGTGCGGACAACGATATTGTTCTTGCTCGGGTCAGTGATCGTAACGGTCGCCCCCGCAACGGCCGCTCCGGCTGCGTCGCGAACACTTCCGACAATCGAGCCCGTCACCTCCTGCGCCATTGCGACCGTGGCCGCGGCGAAGAGGAGCGAAAGCGCGAACAGTATGGAACTGAGTTTTTTGGCTTTCATCTTAGTCCTTCCTTTTGCTTCGAGAATTGGAAAATATGTATGGCTTGCCATAAGAATCATTTACGTTTTTGGAGTTTTATCCAAATTTTCGTTATTGCTATGGCTACACGAAATTCGACAAGTTCACGCAACTTGCTGAAAACAAATGCTTTGTTACGAAAATGTGAATCCGCCCAAAAATATGAGCTTGGATTTACCGTCAGTAAAGCAAATACGATGCCCGACGCCGCTTGAAATCCTCAAGGCTCGCTTTCCACGAGGCCTCGATCGCTTCGGGCTTTTCTCCCGACTTCAGGCGGTCAAGCACATCCTGATTAACAAGCAGCCGCAGGTAGCGATCAGCCTGCCAGTCGTTCGGGTAAAGCAGTCTTATCGCGGCCGCGAGTTCGATACCCGTTCTTACGGAATTGAACCGCCCGCGGTCAGTGATGATAAAGTTCACGCCGCCGAGCTGCTCATCCTTAAAGACCGACGCATTCGGTTTGAACCGGACCGGCACGAACCTGACTCCCGGCAAGCCTCGCCCGTTAAGATAATTCGCAAGCCGCTGGCCGTCAAGCCAAGGTGCTCCAACGTGCTCAAAAGGTGTGTCCGTGCCGCGGCCGACGCTGACGTTCGTCGTTTCCATCAGCCCGATGCCGGGATAAAGCGTCGCCTGGGTCAGCGAACGCATATTCGGCGAGGGGTTGACCCACGTCTGGCCGGTTTCGTCGAACCACATCGCCCGCCGCCAGCCTTCCATCTTGATTATGCGAAGGTCGGCACCGATCTTCCGCTCGGCGTTCATCATCTGCCCGAGTTCGCCGATGGTCAGCCCATAGCGGACCGGGATCGTATGTGCCGCGATGAATGAAAGCTTATCCTCCACGGCAAGCGGCCCTTCGATATCGACGCCGTTGATCGGATTCGGGCGGTCGAGAACGTAAACCGGGATCTTCGCCTTCGCAGCCTCTTCCATCACGTTCTTGAGCGTCGCCGTGTAGGTGTAGAACCTCGCCCCGATGTCCTGAATGTCGTAAACGATCGCATCGAGCCCGGCAAGCTGCTCCGGCTTCGGCCGCCGCATCCCGTCCTTATAAAGCGAATAGACGACGAGGCCCGTTTTCTCGTCCTTTGTGTCGTCGATCTTCTCGGTATCAAGCTCGCCGCGAATGCCGTGCTCCGGCGCAAAGATCGAAACAAGCTCGACGTTCTTCGCCTCGTGCAGAATATCGATCGTCGATTTCCCTGCGAGGTTTCGTCCGGTGTGGTTCGTCACGAGCCCGATCCGCTTACCCGCCAAATCCTGAAAACCGTTCTTCTCAAGAATGTCGATGCCGTTCAAGACTGGAGCGCGGACACTCTTGTCCGCAACGGCCGACGCTTCGTTGGCCGTGACTGTTGTCGCCGGAGGAACCGGCGATGCGGACAGGAGTGTCCGCACTCCTTCTCGGAACCTGGGAATCTGCGCAGCCACCGCTGCGTTGTATTTCGCCTCTGCTTCTTTCCATCGTTCGATCGGCAGGTCTTCGATCGCGGAGGCGGCGATGGTTGCGATGCGTGCACGTGTCGCGACCACATCGCCTTTCCCGTCCGGATGAACTCGGTTCGACATAAAGACGACAAACGTCTCCGACGTCGGGTCGATCCAGATCATCGGCCCCGTAAACCCCGTATGCCCAAACGACCCCAGCGGAAAAAGCTCGCCGCGGTTCGACGAAAACCGCGTGTTCATGTCCCAGCCCAAGCCACGAGTCTCGCCGTCTTCGCTGACAACATACGGCTGCGTCATCCTCGCGACGGTCTGGGCGGAAAGAACTCGGACTGGAGCTTTGACTGGAACACCCATCATCTTGCTGGCTGCTTTATACCTATCACTCGCCTCAGGCATGATGCCGCCGTTCAGAAGCATTTGGCAGTAACGAGCGAGATCATCTGCGTTTGAAAAGAGTCCGGCGTGTCCAGCAACGCCTCCCATACGGAAAGCAGTTGGGTCGTGCACCTGTCCCCTCAAAATAGCATCGCCGTCTGTTACGCTACCCTCGAATTTCGATCCTAAATAACTGTTTTGCCCACGCACGTCCTCTGTTGGAGCGAATAGTGTTCTTAGTGGATTCGTCGAGGAATCAAAGTCCTTAAATGCGTTGAAGTAGCTAGCATTTTCGAACGCTTGTCCGGAAAGTTTTTGAGTAGCAAAAAAAAGTGAACTTCTTGATATTCGCTCAATGATCTCCCCCAGCACAATGAACCCAATATCCGAATAAACAAATCTTGTCCCCGGAGCGGCTCGAAGCTTTTCTTTCTTAAGTGCGGCGAGCATTCCTTCGCGGCCGGTCCATTTTTCGCCGAGGTCGAAATCGGGGCGATAGCCGGAGGTGTGGGTGAGGAGTTGGAGGATCGTGACCTTCTTCGCTTCGGGGTCGTCGATGTCGGGGATGAACTTGCCGATTGTATCGTTGAGCCGGAGCTTGCCTTGCTCGACCAGTATCATTATCGAGGTCGCGGTTGCGACCGGTTTTGTCAGCGACGCCACATCAAAGATCGTATCGATCGTCATCGGCTCGACCGTCGGGATGAGCGAACGGTACCCGAACGCTTTTCGGTAAACGATCTTTCCCTTTCGCCCGACTATCACGACCGCACCCGGCATTTTCTTATCGGCAATGTCCGCCAAAACGATCGGGTCGATCTGGTCGAGCTTCGCCGCATTCATCCCGACCGACGCCGGAGCCGCCACCGGCAACCCCTGCGCATAGACTTGAACCGCAGAGACGCAGAGAAGCAGAGAAAGAACCAAACAAGATGCACAGGATAGACAGGATAAAATCAACTGATCGAACCAAGACCGCTTAACCACTTTCACCATCATTTTCATCCTGTACATCCTGTCTTCCATTCTCCTCTTCTCCGTGTCTCCTCTTCTCCGCGTCGCATCCAAACCTACCGCTTTGCCTTAAGCTCCTTTTCCCGCTCGGCGAAGCTCGCCTTGCAGAGCCTTACAAATTCCTTCGCTATCGGCGAGTAGTGCCCGCCTCTCAAGCGTGCAAGCCCGAGCTCCCACTTGATCTCTGCTCCTTCAATGAACCACGAGACCAGCCGCCCTTCCTTTATCTCTTTCGCGACCGATTTCACACCCGCGATCCCGACGCCCATCCCGATCTCGACCATCCGGTTGATCGCTTCCTGGCGTGAAAGCTCCATCGTGATGTTTGGCCGGACGTTCGCTGCGGCAAAGAATTCGTCGATCATCCGCCGCGTGTTTCCGCCGCGTTCGCCGAGTATCAGGTTCTCGCCCGCGAGCGTTGCCGCCGAAATGTATTTCTCCTTCGCCAACGGATGCCCCGGCCAGGCGACGGCTACGATCTCGTCCGAGAAGAGCGATTCGGTGCTAATGCTCAGGTTATCGACCGGCAGCGAGACGAAGGCCGTGTCTATCTCGCCATGTAAGATGCGGTCGACCAGCCGCGAGCTCGTCCCGGCCGTTACGGTCAGCTCCGAGTTCGGGTACTTTCGCCTTATTTCCTGCAGGATGACCGGGAGCTGGTTCATCGCGAACGTACCCGAGGCCGAGCCGATCCTTAAGCGCCCGTGCTCGCTCCCGGCGATCTCGGCGATCTCGGCCACCGCGGCGTCGTGCTCGCGGAGTATCTTTCGGGCACGTTCCAGCAGGTGCTCGCCCGCTTCCGTCAGGATCACCCGCCGCGGCGTCCGCGTAAAGAGTTGCAGCCCGACCTCTTCCTCAAGCTGGCGTATCTGCATTGAGATGGCCGCCTGCGTCACATTCACACGCCGTGCTCCGGCCGTAAAGGTCTTTGCCTCGGCTATCGCAAGAAATGCTTTTAGTTGTCTGATCTCCATAAGAAAATTGCGGAGCTGCAGGGCCTAATTTGTAGTACCGATCCGATCGGCCGAAATCGCCGTATCACACATACTTATTGATAACATAAAATCTGTTAAATTTGATTATATGTCAAGCTTCGCGGACACTGTAGGCGTTTCTGTCCGATGATTTTATTCCCCTATGGCGTCACCGGCCAAACGACGAACCGCGAAACCTCCGCCGCATGCGCTCTATCTCGGCGTTGACGGCGGCGGAACGAAGACCCACATCGCCTTGCTCAATGCCGCCGGCGAGCTGCAGTGCGAGGGCTTTGCCGGGCCTTCGAACCCGCTTCGCGTCGGTGTTGAAACGGCCGTTGGCAACATTATCAAAGCGATCAACGAGGCATGCGACCAAAGCGGCCTCTCCCGCGGCGATATCGAAGCGGCAACGCTCGGCCTGGCCGGCGTCCGGCGTGCGGATATCCGCCAGCGGGTTCGCGAAAGCTTTCTCCAGCGGATCCGGGCGAACCGCGTAGTTGTCGTAACCGATGCCGAGATCGCACTTTACGCGACCACCGAGGGCAAGCCCGGTTTGGTCGTCATTGCCGGAACGGGCTCGGTCTGCCTCGGGATGAACGCCAAGGGCAAAACTGCGATCGCCGGCGGTTGGGGGCCGCTCGCAGGCGACGAGGGCGGCGGCGTCGGCATCGCCCGCCAAGCCCTGCAGGCAGTTGCAAAAGCATCGGACGGCCGCGGCATCCCAACCATTTTGAGCCGCCGGGCATCGGAGTATTTCAGGGCATCTGGACCGGAGAACCTGATAGTTGCGATATACTCTCCGCAGGTGGATAACAGCCGGATCGCCGGATTTGCCAAGATGGTCGTCGATGCGGCCGCCGCGGGCGACACCGTTGCGGGAAATATCGTGAAGGAAGCGGGCTTCGAACTCGGCCTAGCCGCCTGCGCCGTGATCGACAAGCTCGGGCTCAAGCGAAACAAAGTGCCGATCGGCTGCGTCGGCAGCATTTTCAAAGCGGGCGAACTGCTGACCGG
>CAZGLZ010000015.1:0-49731 GCA_964526245.1 uncultured Chloracidobacterium sp.
GAAAGAGCTGAATCTTCCGATCCGATACGTCGGCATTGGCGAGCAGGTTGATGACTTGATGGTTTTCGATGCTGAGCGATACGTGAACAGCCTTTTCAACTAAGATCCGTAGCGAGGTTTGGACTTGAGCGAACATACTGAAACAGATATCAAGCACATGCGGCGGGCAATCGAACTCGCCGGCCTCGGTACCGGTCTTGTATCGCCAAACCCGTTAGTGGGTTGCGTTGTGGTTTCGCAGAGCGGAGAGGTGGTGGGCGAAGGTACGTATCTTAAGGGCGATGTAACTCACGCGGAGGTCATTGCCCTGATGAAAGCCGGGACAAATGCTGCCGGCGGGACGGCCTACGTATCGCTCGAGCCACACGACCATCATGGTAAAACGCCGCCATGCACCGAAGCACTGATCAATGCCGGTATCGCACGCGTTGTTTGTCCGATAGAAGACCCGAACCCGCTTGTTTCAGGAAAGGGTTTCGAACGGCTTCGCGGAGCCGGAGTTGAGGTATTGACGGGAATTCTTGCAGACGAGGCATCTCGGCTGAACGAGAAGTTCATTTGCTGGCATAAGAACGAGAGACCTTTTGTTCATCTAAAGCTCGCAATGTCGCTAGATGGCCGGATCTCGCTTAAAAGCAGCGTCTCAACCGCTCTTTCCGGTGAGACGGCCCGCAGCCGTGTCCATGAACTACGCCATGAACACGATGCGATAATGGTCGGCGCAACCACGGCGGCGGTGGATGATCCTTCGCTGACGGACCGGAGCGGCAAGCTGCGTCGCCGACCGCTTGTCCGTGTCGTTCTGGATAACAGCCTTCGACTTCCGCATGTTTCGAGGCTTGCGACCACGACCGCTGAGGCTCCGACCTTTGTGATGACCAACTGCATCGATCCCGAGCGGGTCGGGCCACTTCAAGAGAAAGGCGTTGATGTGATTCCGGTGGAGGGCGGTGCGAGAAATCTGCAAGGTGTTCTTGCGGAGCTGAAGCGTCGCGAAATCCAGAGCGTTCTGGTTGAGGGCGGAACGGCGGTCGCGGGCGCATTCATCGACGCCAAGTTGGTCGATAAGGTCACCTTTATTCTCGCGCCAATCGTCATCGGCGGAAGCGAAGCCCCGAATGCCGTTGGCGGCAGTGGTGCTGACACTCTAGCTGATGCTCTAAGGCTCCGCGACCTGACCGTGACCCGGCTCGGCGACGACATCGAGATAACCGGTTACCCTGGCAATTAGATCAAAAACACCGCATTTAACTCGCCGTCATGAACCCCAAATCGGTTACTGGGAAGTTCCCGATGTTCGGGAACACGAACGGCATGTCCGCCTCGCTTAATCCGAACCATCGGGCCAAAGTGGCCGCATATTGCTCGACAGACGCCGTCGGTATCCATCGCCCGCGTGCTCCCGTCCCGGAATCTGCATCATCCGGACCGTTATTGACGAGCGTCGGGAACGGCGTTCCATTTGACGAATTGACACCGAAGAAGTCAGCTCCGGCGACCCCGCCGCCGATGACGAACTGATGATTCGCCCAGCCGTGGTCGCTGCCGACATTCGCGCCTGTACCCGCTGGGTCGAATGTTCGATTAAAGTCCGTGAGCGTGAACTGCGTGACCTTGTCTTCGATTCCTTGGGCCACCATTTCCTCGTAGAACGCACGCGACGCCTGGCTGAACTGCGTCAGTAACCCGTTCTGCCCGAGGAGTTGGCCGTTATGCGTGTCAAACCCATCCAATGAACAGTAGAAGATCTGCCGCGTAACGCCCAAAGCACTGCGGGCCTTGATCATTCTTGCGATCTGCTTCAGTTGGTTTCCGAGGTTAGTTGCCGGGAATGCCGCGGTCACTTCGTTTGCCGCATTGAGCGTTCGGCTGATTCGGAGTGCCTCGCTTTGGATGTTGTTCGAGGCGTCAACTAGATCCTGGCCTTTTTCAAGCAAGATCTGAGCTTCTAGTGCCGCGAGGCGGGCGTTCGCGATAGGAGTTCCGTTGTAGCCGGTCAGCGAGAAGATCGTACTGAGCGGAGCCGGAGCCGGCCCGAGCGAAAGCGGCTGTTCATTCTCTCCCACGGTAAAAAGTCGCGGACCGACGATCGACGAGACGGTCGGCACCAGTCGGTTCGGATTCGCGACCGTCGTCATTTTGTCCGCAATGCGGCCGCCCCATCCGCTCAGCATTACGGCATCAGCGCGTGAATTGTGATGCTGCTGCGTCTGGTCAGTATGCGAAAAGAGGTTCCGAGGGCGAACGGACGGATCGGCCTGATATTGCGCTCGCGTAATTGGCATTATCAGCGGACCGACACCGCTGACGATCGCCATCTTGCCGGTTCCCCAAAGCGGATGCAGGCCCGGGTTTATCCCGTTTGCGACCGTCCCCAACGCCTGGTGTAGCCCGTATGCTGAACCGCCGATTCGCGGCACAGCGATCGGAAGAAGCGTTTTCTGCGGCAGGGCGAGCCCGCGAGGGCCGCGTGCCTGAAAATAGTGGTCGTATCCGCTGACGGATTGGTCGGAATGCAGCGGAACTATGGTGTTATTCCCGTCATTACCGCCGTTGAAGTAAATGCAAACAAGAGCTTTATAGTCCTGTGGCTCTCCGCCATCCGAGGTTTGAGCCAGAGCGCCCATTATTCCGAAAGGATGTGAACCTGATACAAGGCCGGCCATCGTCAGGCCCGCTCCGGCGTGTGCTAAAAATCGTCTTCTTGAAATGGTCATCGGTTACCTCTGGATCTGATAGGCGGATGAAACGGCGATCAGGTAAACGGCGGTCTTTATCCTGAGCATCGGGTTCGAGGCCGGAACGGCAGTTACTGCCTGCAAAATTATGTCGCGTTGGGCTAGCGACATCCGACCGTGCATCATTCGTGCGTTCAAACCATCAAGGAGAAATATTCCCGTCGGGTCGGCTTCCGCCAACGGCAAGAATTCGGAAAAGGTCAACGACGTGCCGCGCAGCGAGTCGGTCGCGTTTGCCGTCAACCCGTCAAAGATCAGCGTGTGGAGGAAATTCGTCCGCCGGGTCGACGTATTTGTGTTTAGCAGTTCGAACTCAGGGGCAAGTATGCTTGTCCCAGGGACGTTGTAGTCCGGCGAGTAGTAGTTGAAAACGGTCGGCGAATTAAAGGGATTCTGTCCCATCAAGTTCGCATAACTTGCTAGCGCCCCATCGCTCCGATTTTCTCCGTTGAAATCGACCGCCGGAAAGATCCTAGCGAGGTTCGTAATGAGCTGGACGGGTTCACGGAGCTTGCCATAACGCGGATCGGTCTTTGCATCGCCTCGTGCCTCCGGGTCAAGCAGGATCGCCCGCAGAAGAGCTTTCATATCGCCGCGAGGGCTGCCGGTCTCTCCGTTGAAAACAGCCCCGACACGCTGGACATAGGCCGGCGACGGGTCGCCCGTAACCATCTGCTGGATCATCAACTTCCCGATGAACGGCCCGAGATTCGGGTGGTTGAAGATGTTATCGAGAGCCATGTTTAACGACTGCTCAGCATAGTTTCTTATCTGGTCCGGGTCCGTGCAGTTTTTGCAGGCCGGGATGACCGGATTCGGGGCTCCCGGATATTGAAGCAGCGTCTTGGCCGAAAGGTCGTGATTCGCCGGATTGAGGATCATCGGATCCTTGTAGTTCACGATACCCGGCGAGGAGTTCTGGCACGTAATGTTGCAAAACGTCCAACCGGTAAATACTTTCGTGAACTGATTGACCGTCTCTTGGTCATAGGTCGGGATCGGCTGGCCGTTCTGGTCAAGCTGAAGTGTTCCGTCCGGATTCAGCATGTAAAGCCCGATCGAGAAAAGCTGGAGTATTTCGCGCGGGTAATTCTCGTTCGGATTCGTTCGGGTGCTCCGAACCATGTCGAGATAGTGGCCCATCGCCGGGTTAAGTGTCATGTCGTACATCAACTGGCGATAATTTCCGAACGCATTGCGCGAAAGAACTTTGTGGTACGCGATCGCGTGACTGCTTTGCTGCACGGTCAGCCCGGAAGTCACCCAAATTTGACTGAGCGACCATGCAGTTCGATGGCGAAGCTGAGCTTCACCGTAAAACGCTTCAGTAAAAAACCACTTCTGAAGCGGGATCATCGTGTAGCGCTCGCGATAGCAGGTCGGAAAGGTCGAAAGGCTGCAGTCCATCGGCGGATTCGTCGGCGACTGCGGCGGATCCGGGTACGCGAATGTTGGGTATGGAGCGTCGAATTGTTCCGCAAGCCAGGTTCGAAGGCCCGTGCGACGCAAACGCATATCGAGCATCGGCGATGGGCCGAATGCCGCTTGCTCGGCAAACCGTACTCGGTCGCCCGCAAAATGGTAACCAACGTACTCGGGATCGGAAGATCGGATGCCTGCCGGTTCTGCTGTTTTCGGGATCTCGATGCCGCCGGTTGTGCCAAGCCCGATCTTGAGCATATTTGATGCGTTTCCGCGCCAGCTTACGTAGATCAGCGAATCGCCATCCGCTACCGGTTGACCGCGAAAACCGCTGCGGTCGAAAACGCGAAAAGTGATAGCAAACTCGTCCTTCGCTAGCCGCTTGAGCTCGCGCACATCCAATTCGAACGTCTTTCCGGATCTTTGCTTTACAAAGATCCTTATAGCGTTCGCACCTTCGTTTTCCGATGGTTGGATATTCCGTATAAACGCCGTGACCCATTCATTTGCCGAAGGATAGAGAACCCGAATTTCGCGGCTCGGTTGCTGCCGGAAAGCCGAGGCATTCCCGCGCAAAAGAATTCGGTCGCTCTCGCTCCCGGCAACGAGCACCGGCGACGGTGAATTCGGGTTTGGGTCGTCTTGCGCCCCAACGGCGATGTTGACCAACAGCAGGATCAAACACGGCAGGTAAACTATTTTCTTCATACTCGGCAAAGCGTGCGGTCTGGAATTACGGTAAAGAGCAAGGACGCTAAAGTTATAAGCGAATGTGCAGAAATAAACAACTCAAATGTGAGAAATTTGTTCTGCTTGCCGATGTTTGAAATCGCGACTAAACTCATCGGGAATGGTCGAGAAAATCGAATACTCGATGCGGGCAAAGCGATCGCTTGGCCAAAATTTCTTGGTCGATGGAAAGTACGTCTCGAAGATCGTTAATGCCGTGCATCCGGAGAAGGACGAGGTCGTTATCGAGATCGGCCCGGGTCGTGGGGCGTTGACGCGTGAACTACTGGAACGAGGGGCGAAGGTTCTTGCCATTGAGCTTGACCGCGAGCTTGTTCCGCAGTTGATGGATGTTCTCGGCGGGACAGGCCGCTTTAACGTCGTTGAGGCCGACGCTTCGGAAGCCGATCTTCGCGAGCTGATTGATCAGTTTTACCCCGGAACACCGAAGGCGAAGCTCGTCGCAAATCTTCCTTATTACATTTCAACTGCGATTCTCCAGCATCTTTCGGCTGAGCGGCACTGCTTGTCCAAACTCGTCTTGATGTTTCAACGCGAAGTTGTCGAGCGCATCACAGCGAAACCGGGAAACTCGGAGCGTGGATACCTGACGGTGCTGGTCGAGGCGGCTTTCGCGGTAGAAAGGCTGTTTGACGTTCCGCCAGAGGCCTTCCGCCCGCGTCCGAAGATCTGGAGCTCCGTCGTTCGGCTTATCCCGAAAGCCCAAAGTTCGGCCGACGAGGATGCCTTCCGGCGTCTTGTAAGTACGGGCTTTTCGCAAAAGCGGAAAACGCTAGCGAACAATCTGAAGAGAATTCATCCTGAAGCGGCTGTGGCATTGGCCGATGCCGGTATTGACCCAAAGCGGCGGGCGGAGACCCTGGAGCTTTCAGAATGGCTTCGTCTTTACGACGCGATCGCCGTTCACCCAAAGCCTTGAAACGGGCGATTATGCTACTATCAAGGCATATCTGGTTTCATTAAAGGGCGGTAAACGATTGAGCAGAATAGAGATAATACCACTTGGCGGCATCGGTGAATTTGGGATGAACTGTATGGGCGTCCGGTACGGCGACGAGATGATCGTCATCGATGCCGGAATGGGCTTTCCCGAGGAAACTCCCTATGGCGTAGATATCTCGATCCCCAACTTCGATTTCCTTGAAGAATATCGCGATGATCTGACCGCGATCATCCTGACGCACGGGCATGAGGACCACATCGGTGCTTTGCCTTACATCCTCCGTAAGTTCAATCTGCCGGTCTATGCCTCTAGATTTACTCAAGCACTGATCGAGAAAAAGCTCGACGAGCACGAAATGCTCGATGACGTGCTTCTTCATCGCGTTCGGGCGAATGACATTGTAAAGATCGGCGTTTTCGATATCGAGTTCATCCATGCCTCTCATTCACTGATCGATTGCTTTTCACTCGCAATCACCACGCCGCTCGGGACAATAATTCACACCGGTGACTACAAGATCGATCCGACGCCCGTAATTGGGCCGACCTATGATCTCGAAACGCTTCGTGAATATGGCGACCGCGGTGTCCTCGCTTTGCTCGGTGATTCGACCAATGCTACAGTCCCGGGACGGACGCCTTCAGAGCAGGATGTGATCCCGGCATTTCGCGAGATATTTGAAGAAACGGAAGGACGGCTTTTCGTCTCCACGTTTTCGTCGTCGATTCACCGCCTACAGATCATTTTCGACCTGGCTCATGAATATGGCCGCAAAGTATGTGTTCTCGGCCGCTCGATGGTCAAGAATGTCGAGATAGCGGAAGAACTCGGTTTACTGAAGATACTCGGCGATACGCTTATCGACCTGAGCGAAGCACGGGCCTATGACGATGACGAAATTTGCTTTTTGGTCACCGGTTCCCAAGGTGAAATGCGGGCCGCCCTGTGGAATATGGCGACCTCGACTTACAAAGGGATGCAGATCGAAAAAGGCGATACCGTTGTGCTTTCGGCACGTATCATCCCGGGAAATGAACGAAACATCAGCCGGTTGATCGGGCATCTTTACAAACGCGGGGCGAATATAATTGAAGAGAAAAGGCGGCTAGTTCACGTTTCCGGCCACGCTTCGCAAGAAGACATCAAGATCATGGTCGAAACGGCCAGGCCGAAATATCTGGTCCCGATACACGGCGAATACCGGATGCTCTTCCGGCACAAGGAATATGTAAAGCACCACGTTGCAGGATATGACGACCAAAACATAATCCTGATCGAGAACGGCGATCTGCTGGAACTCGATGAATTCGGTGCGAGGATCGTCGAAAAGCACGAGCTTCACCGGACATTCATCGACGAAGCATCGCTCGAGGAGATCGAATATGACGTTATCCGCGAGAGGAAAAAGTTAGCCTACGGTGGCGCAATTTCGCTTGTTGTAACGGTCAACCGAAAAACCCACGAACTCGTCGGCGATCCGCATATAACGTTCAACGGCGTGGCCGGAATGGCGGAAGCCGCCGCCGTGTCGATAGGCGCAAATGGCAATACGTTCGGAGCCGAGGCTCGCCGAGCGATATCGGACGCTGTTAGCGAGATGAAACGCGAACAGATCGCCGACCGGGCGGTCTTTAAAGAAAATCTCAGGATCCATTTGAAGCGTTTCGTCCAGAAGGAACTGGGCACCAAACCCGTGATCGTGACGACAGTGGTTGAGATCTAGAACGTAACTGCCTGAGGAAACGAGGTAAGTGCGCCAAGTTCGGCGGTGCGACACCGTATAAACTGTTCAGCAAAATGTTTGCTCATCGGAGCATTTGGAAGTAAAGTTTTTTGAGTATTTTCTCCACCTTTCTCGAACCGGGCAGTGCTGTCGGGGATCGTGACGCGGTTCAGTTGTAGCAACCTTCACGGAGAAGTATTTTATGTTCACGCCCACTTACATTAGCCGACCCGTTTTCATCGCCGCACTTTTCACATTCGTCCTTGTCGTTACTTCGCACATCGGTGCCCAAAACGCTCCCGACGGAGCGTCCAAAGGAACCGAGGAACTTTACGTGAAGATGGTCGAGGAAGCGGAGAGCCACCGAAAGGCAAAAAGGCTTGAGCAGGCTAAAGCGATCTTTACGGAAATTACGCAGCTTTGGCCAGAGCGTGCCGTCGGGCGTTTTGGCCGTGGAATCTCGAATATGGAACTGGGCAAGCGGGAAGAGGCCGTAGTTGACTTCGAGAAGGCACTGAAACTTAAGCCCGGAGATGTCGACCTTCACCTGCTGCTCGGTGTGAATCAGTACCATCTCGACCGCTGCAATGATGCAATACCCAATCTATCAAAGGCGATCGAGGGCCGACCGACTACGACCGATTCGTCGTTTTACCGTGGTATCTGCTTCGCTAGAGCCGAACGATATCAGGAAGCCCTGACGGACTTTGATCGCATACTCAGCATTAAGCCAGGAATTGCGCAGGTGCATTATTTTCGGGGCTCGGTCAAACAAGAACTTGGACGGCTTGATGATGCTCTTGCGGATGTTTCCCGAGCTATTGAACTAGACCAGGGAAACGTAGATTGGTTTGTTGTCCGCGGGCACCTAAACCTCGACCTCGGCCGTTTGGAGCCAGCGTTTCAGGACATGACTCGAGCGATCGAACTTAAACCCACCGATCCACAGCTGTATAGAGCACGCTCGTTAGTTGCCGAAGAACTCGACAAGCTGGGAGACGCAATCCGCGATGTTAGAAAGGCCTTAGAACTTGACCCGAAGTACTCTGAAGCTCAGGTCGCCTTGTCTTATCTTTATTTTCGTTTGGAGGACAATGATGGGCTTATAACTGCAAGTGAACGAGCAATAGCTATTGATCCAAACGAGCCGATGACCTATAACAATCGGGCTTACGCGCTGATACTGAAAGGCTCGCTTGGTGAAGCAAAAAAAGACATTGCTAAAGCGTTGGAGCTTGATCCGGAGCACACATTCAGCCTCAACAATTTGGCTCTCATCGCGTATCTCGAAGGCGAAAATGACAAAGCGTTAAAGACCGTTGAGCGAGTTATCGGACTCGATCCTAAACTTCCGGAAGCCTACCTCAACCGTGGGTATGTGTTGAGGAAGCAAGGCAAAGTTAAGGAAGCGATCGCTGACTTTACTAAGGCTATATCGCTGCGGCCGTGGCTTCGTCGGGCATACGATGCTAGAGCGGAAGCATATGACGAGATCGGTGATAAAGAGAAAGCCGAAAGTGATAGACAAAAATCCGAAGAGCTTTTTGAAAAGATCCTAGAGTGGCGGCGCGAAGTTGCGCGCTGATGTTTAGTGATTCCCTCAAGCTCCAGACGATGCAAGAACGACAAGATGCAAAGGCAATCCTAAGGGCTACGAGGGTCGTTGTCCAACCATCGACTTATGTGCTGGTCGGGCTTGCAGATTCCGAATGGAAGCGACTGATCGAGGATCCATCTCTGAGCCCCCGGATGTCTGCACCGTTCATGATCTTTCGCGATCCGCACGAGGTTACATTATTGCTTGATGAGATTGACTTCGGGACGATGTGGCACGCTTTGCGGTCGGCGAAGGTCGAACGTGGGTTTCGCCTTCTTACGTTCGACATCGTCATGGACTTTTCGGTCGTCGGGTTTCTCGCGACGGTCACTACAATACTTGCTGAAGCTGGGGTCTCGATAGTAGCTCTTTCGTCGTTCTCGCGAGATAGTATTCTTGTGAAGCAAGATGACCTTGCAAATGTCTTGAAAGCACTTGGGTCGCACGTTGAGGAGCTTTGTTAGTTTTCAGATGAACTGGGACGGTCAAGTCGTTTTTCTAACGGGTGCTTCAAGCGGCATCGGGGAAGGGCTCGCGCTCGCTCTTGCCAAACGCGGAGCGGTTCTTGGCCTGGTTGCCCGTCGCCGGGAAATGCTTGATGACCTTGCAGACCGCTGTCGTAAGCTCGGAGGAACGGCTCGGGTCTTCGCGATTGACGTTACGGATGAAGCTGCGGTGGCCGAAGCTGCTGACGAGATGCGCTCCGAATTCGGCCGGATCGACATCCTTATTGCGAATGCCGGGATCGGCGGGAATGACGAGGAGACCCGGTCGTATCGGCCGCTTTCGGTCAAGAAGGTCATCGACATCAACCTCCTCGGGGCAGTGAATGCCGTCCACGCGGTCGTGCCGCAGATGGTTGATCGCGGAAGCGGCCATCTTGTCGCGATCTCGAGCCTTGCAGGATTTCGCGGGTTGCCGAAGTCGGCAGCTTATTCGGCTAGCAAGGCAGGAATGACGGCTTTTTTTGAAAGCCTGCGGCTTGACCTCAAACACAAGGGCATCGACGTCACCATCATTCAGCCGGGCTTCATCAAGACACCACTCACATCAGGCCGAAAGAACAAAATGCCGTTCCTAATGGAGCTCGACGACGCGATTCCGCTGTTTATCAAGTCGATCGAAAAAAAGAAGCGATTTGCTGCGTTTCCATGGCAGCTCGCGACCATCGTCCGTGCCGGAAAGTTCATGCCCGCTTGGCTTTATGACCGGATTGCCGGAAGAGCACGTTACCGCGAATAGCCAACCGGAAGTTCAAAAGGCTATAATCCTCAGGAGTTTGCCCACAAAGAGATCCCCGTTTCCGGTTTATGAACTATATTCAAGCGATCATCCTTGGCATCGTTCAGGGGCTTACCGAATTCATTCCTATAAGTTCGACCGCGCACCTAGTTTTCGCCAGTCGCTGGACGAACGTTTACGGCGGCGACCCGCAGCAGATCACCGCGACGATGGCCGTGATCCAACTTGGCACTATCGCGGCGGTGTTGGTTTATTTCGCGTCTGACATCCTGAGTATCACAAATGCGTTCATCCGCGATCACTGGGGCGTGCTCACACGAAAGAGCCCGGTTCGCCATTCGGGCACGAAGGGTGTTCGGCCGATTTGGCTTTCAAGCGAGGCTTGGCTCGGCTGGCTTATCATCATCGGGTCGATCCCGATCGGAGTTGTTGGCCTGCTTTTCAAGGATTTCATTGAGGGGCCGAACACAAAGAATTTGTGGATCATCGCAACAATGCTGATCGTCATTGGACTGCTTCTTGCTCTTGCCGAAGTTGTCGGCAGCCAGCGCAAAGAGATGCGTACAATGGGCGTGTTTGATGCAATTGTTGTCGGGCTCTCGCAGGTGCTTTCGCTGATGCCGGGTGCGAGCCGTTCAGGCTCAACGATCATGGGCGGACTCTTCATCGGGCTAAATCGCGAGACAGCGGCACGATTTTCCTTTCTGCTGTCGATACCGGCGATCACGGCGGCGGGCCTTCTGCAGCTCCGCGAGGCTTGGAGCATTTTGCCGGACGACGCTTGGGGGCCGCTTATTGTTTCGACCATTGTTTCGGGCATTGTTGGCTATCTTTCGATCTGGTTTCTCCTTGCCTTTCTTCGTAAGAATTCGACGCTGATCTTCATCGTTTATCGCGTGATCCTTGGCATTGTCTTGCTCATATTGCTGTGGCGGGGCGTGCTCAATCCCGTTGTTAACATTTGAACCGTCGGAAGATGAGAAAGCGCTGGAACATCGCCAAACATGATCACTCCGCCGCGGAACGTTTGGCGGACGAACTCGGTGTTCATCGCCTAGTGGCTGCTTTGATGATCGCCCGCGGGCATGCAGAGCCGGAAGCCGCCCGGGCGTTCCTTGAGCCCTCGCTCGATCATCTGCACGGGCCGCAACTCTTGAAAGGACTTGGGGAAGCCGTCGAACGGATCGAGGCGGCCATCCGTTCGAAGGAAAAGATCCTCATTTGGGGTGATTACGACGTCGACGGAACGACCGGAACCGTGCTGCTGCGAAGCGTTCTTCGGATCCTCGGCGCGGAGACGGAGTATCACATACCGGACCGTTTCAGCGAAGGCTACGGGCTGAATATTGATGCGCTTCGGGCGGCGAAGGAAAGGGGTTGTTCGCTCGTCATCACCGTAGATTGCGGGATACGAAGCTTCGAGCCGCTCGAATGGGCGGCTGAGAATGGGCTTGATGTGATCGTCACCGATCATCACCTTTCCGACGAGGAACGCGGAAATCCGCCGGCGGTCGCCGTTGTGAATCCAAATCAGCCGAGCTGCGGTTATCCGGATAAACATCTTGCGGGCGTTGGCGTGGCTTTCAAGCTTGCTCACGCGCTCTTGCGGTCGGCCGGGAAGGAAACGTTGATGCCTTCGTTTCTAAAGATCGCGGCTATCGGTACTGTAGCGGACATAATGCAGCTTACGGGTGAGAACCGCGCGATCGTAGCGCTAGGGCTGCGAGATCTGCCGAATACCCGCAATTACGGGCTAAAAGCTCTGATGGAAGTGGCCGGCTGTACGTCCGAAATGACGAGCATGCACATAGGCTTCCGACTCGGGCCGCGTATCAATGCGGCAGGGCGAATGGATCTAGGCCGTCATGTCGTCGAACTTTTAGAGGCCGAAGAGTTTGGGGCCGCTAGGAAACTCGCCGAGATGCTGGATTCGCGCAATCGCGAACGCCAGAGTGAACAACAGAGGATTACGGAACTTGCGCTCTTGCGGGCCGCGGATCAGGGACCGGATCCCTTTGTCGTTGTTGCTGGGGAGGGTTGGCATCGGGGCGTTATCGGGCTTGCGGCGTCGCGCATAGCAGAAAGGCTGTATCGCCCGGCGATCGTTCTTTCCACGGAGAATGGAACCGCACATGGCAGCGCAAGAAGCGTAGGTGATTTTCACATATTACGGGCACTTGAGAGTTGTGCGGATCTATTTGACCAGTTTGGCGGCCATGCTGCAGCAGCCGGGATGAAGCTCCCGACCTCGAATATCGATTCACTTCGACGCGCACTTTGCGAATACGCCGAATCAGAGATAGCAGAAGAGAACCGCATTCCGGAACTAAGTATCGATGCTCGTGTGTCTTCGGGGTCACTGTCGATCGGGCTCGTCCGCGAGCTTTCACGTATGGAGCCCTTCGGTGCGGGGAATCCCAAGCCGGTGCTTGCTACGAAGGGCCTCTCTCTTCGGTTCGAACCAAAGGTAATGAAGGACCGCCACTTGAAGCTATATCTCAGCGATCCCGAAGGCCGGCGTTTTGAAGCGGTTTGGTGGGACGGTGTTGAACGCGGAAAGGAGCAAACTCTGGATCTAGGACGCAACATCGAAGTTGCCTATACGCTGGACGTGAATTCCTGGCAGGGAAGCGAACGCCTTCAGCTTGTTATAGAGGACATACGAGACGATAATTAGCTGATGGCCGCGAGCGAACGAAATATCGGGAAAATGCAGAAACGGGCGCATTTGCCGCTCGTGATGCGCGTCGTTGCGGCCGTAGTTCTTGTCGCGACCGTTATTGGCATTATCGTTTATCTCTCGCGCAACGATGCCAACGCGGAGTTTCGGGCTCGGGGCCTTCCGGCATCGCTTTCCAAGGATGTAATTGCTGTCGTTGACGGTTATGAGCGGCGAGAGATTGAGAATGGCATCGCAAAATACGCCATCCGGGCTGACAAGGCAACTACCTTTTCTGATAACCATCAAGAACTCGAAAACGTGTTTCTTGAAGTATTTGACGAGCAACAGCGGCCGAATCAAATAAAGGCGGCAAAGGCGATATATCTTCCGGGGGAAGGAAACGCATTCAAGGCGTTTTTTGACGGTGATGTAGCGGTCGATTCTGCCGATGGGTTAAAGCTTGCCACGGATATCATCGTTTATGACCACGCGACCGGTATCGCCGAAGCCGATCGGCCTATCCGATTTAGCCGCGAGAATATTTCGGGAAGTTCTGACGCCGCGTCGGTTTTCGTCAACGATAAACGGGTTGAGCTTCGCGGCTCTGTAAACATTGCAGGAGGTGAAAGTTTCGAGGGCGTTGCGGGAACGACCGGGCCATGGTCGATGAGTTCTTCTTTTGCGTCGTATGACCATGGAAAGGATCTGGTTGAACTTCGCGGCGACGTCTCGGTCGAAACATCGAAGGATCTGCTAAAGGCCGGTAGGGCCGTCATTACGCTTTCGAAGGTTAGCGAGACATCAGCCGACGTTGCTCAGGCTGAGCTTTTTGATGGAGTGAAAATCGAGAGCCGCGAGAACGGCGCCGGTAAACGAACGATCGCGGCGAATTACGGGAAATATGATAAGCCGGCCGGTACATTCGACCTTCAGGGAAACGTTGCGATCACGGCACCGAGTGAAAACGGGCCCGTTAAGATGACCGCAGGAACGGCCCTTTACAACGAAACGGCACCATCTGCGCGTTTACTTGGTGGTGCAAGCGTCGAAACACCGAGGGAACGCATCACCGGCGGTGAGATCAATGCACAATTGGCGACCGGCGGTAAGCTCCGTGCCGCATCGGTTATCGGCGATGCGAAGATCGTGCAGAATTCTGCGGAAAGAAATGTTGACCTGGCGGCCGCCCGGATCGATGCAGCATTTGATGCTGCGGGTGACCTAACTAGAGCAGAGCTGAAAGAGCGGGCAAATGCCATCGTGGTGCCCGCGAATGCTGCGGGATATTCAAAAGCAAGCCTTGCCGCCGCACAGGCGATCGTTCTAGTAATGGATAAAGGGGCAGCTAAATCGATGACCACGGACGGGCGAACGACGCTCGTTCTTGATCCCCAAACCGGCGACACAGCATCTACAAAGCGGACGCTTCGGGCGGACAAGATCAATTCCTCTTTTGGGCCGGACGGTAAAACGCTTGCCAAGGCCGAGGCGATCGGAAACTCAGAACTCGATATCGAGCCGGTATCAGCCGGCCCCGAGATCTACCGGACGATCGTTGCGGCTCCGCGTTTCGACTGCGATTTTTTTCCGGGCCGGAACTTCGCACGCAAATGCGACGCAGGACGTGGAGTTCGGACTCGCCGTATACCGACCGTTGCCCGCGAGGGCCGCGGCGAGCAGGTAATGCTATCGGATACCGCGACGGCGGCTTTCCGCGAAGATTCGCGTGACATTGACACCCTCGCTGCCGATGGCAACGCACGTTTCACCGAACTCGATCGCAACGCCTCGGCTGCGCGTTTTGTATTCAGTTCGGCCACGAATGTGGTCCAACTACGAGGCGGAACGCCAACGGCTTGGGATTCGCGTGCCCGAGGCCGTGCTCGTGAGATCGATTGGGACGTGCGAAACCAGCGTTCACGGCTAACGGGCGGCGTTAGTACGACATATTACAGCCAGGGATCGACCGGAAATTCCGCCCCGTTCGGCTCGGTCAGCGACCCGGTCTACATAACGTCCAATACAGCGGAGATCGATCACCGGACAGAGGTCGCGGTTTTTGCCGGAAATGCGCGGGCGTGGCAGAAAGATAATTTCGTAAAGGGCGGACAGATTACGATCTTTCAGAATGAAGGCCGCTTCCGTGCGGAAACGGATGTAGAAAGCCAGCTCTATGGCGTAAAGACCCGCGGTACCGGAGGTTCGGTACCGGTCTTTGCGAACGCGAACCGAATGGATTATGAGCGGGAGGCGTTATTGATAACTTACCAAGGTGCGGTCCGGATCAAACAAGGCCCGGAGCAGATCAATGCCGAGATCGCGAAGATCTTTCTCAGCAAAGAAAATGAGATAGACCGGGCGGAGTTCGAGCAGAACATCACGATCTCGCAGCCGGGCCGAACCGCTAACGGAACGACGGCGCTGTATTTTGCCGCCGATGAACGGGTCGTCTTGCGCGGTTCCCCGGCCCGTGTTCAGGACCCACGCAGTGGCACAACACAATCGGCCGAGATCACCGTTTTTCTCCGTGACAATCGGGCGATCGCGGAAGGCCGCACAGACTCGAACCGGACGGGCCGCAACCGCTCGGTTTACAAAGTTCAAAACCCAGACTAACCTCTCATTGGTGGATTCGGATACATCATCACAAAACGGAAAGGCTGCCGGCACTCTCGCCGCAGCTCGATTGCGCAAGTCCTACGGCCGGCGAACCGTTGTTGACGGCGTCGATCTTGAGATGCGCGATGGCGAGGTCGTCGGTTTGCTCGGGGCAAATGGAGCGGGAAAAACGACTACATTTTATCTACTTGCAGGCCTTGAACGTTCTGAGGGCGGGAACATCTTCCTGAACGGCGAGGATGTTACCCGCCTGCCGATGTACCTCCGGGCAAGGCTCGGGCTTGGCTATCTCCCGCAGGAGCCGTCCATATTTCGAAAAATGACCGCCGAGCAGAACATCCTCGCGGTGCTTGAAACTCGAGGAATGGCCCGTGCCGAACGGTTCGCCAGGCTTGAAGAACTTCTCGAGGAATTTGGTGTTGAGCACGTACGGAAAACCCGCGGTGATTCGCTTTCAGGCGGCGAACGCCGCCGGGTCGAGATCGCTCGATGCCTTGCTTCCGATCCGCATTTCATCCTACTCGATGAGCCATTCGCGGGCATCGATCCGATCGCTGTCGAAGATATTCGTGACCTGATCTTGTACCTCAAGCAACAGGGCATCGGCATCCTGATCACCGACCATAACGTCCGCGAAACGCTCGGAATCACCGACCGCGCATACATCATGTCTGAAGGAAAGATCCTCCGTGCCGGCCGGCCTTCGGAATTGGTCGAGGACGCCGAGGTTCGGCGTATATACCTCGGCGAACAGTTCAAGTTATAGGCAATAATCTTTCGCCTTTTTTCCCTAAAGAATCTATAATCGAGTTGAGCAAGCAAATTTCGCACCACAAATCGTGGAGTGGCTTCGAACAACGGTAAATGTCATCCCTTCGGCTAACAACCCAATTGCAGCAAAAGATGGTGCTGACGCCGCAGCTAAGGCAGCGGATCGAGATGCTCCAGATGACCGCAATGGAACTTAGCGAGCTGATAGAGACCGAAATGGTGGCAAATCCGGTGCTTGAAGAGATAGCTCCCGGAGAGGAGATCCAAGAGCTTTCGCAGGAAATTCTTGACCAGAACGCGGATGGCTTTGATGATTTCCTGAACAATGGACATCCGGGTGATAGCCGCAAGGATGCCGACGACGGCCAGGCGTCCGATGCAGGTGAATTTGAAAGTAGTTTCGACTCGAAAACCCGCGAGAGTGGTGAAATCGAAGGTGATAACGAGGGCGCTGAGGATGCGGGCCGGGACTCTCAGGATGCTTTTGAAGAGGTCGATTTCGGACGAGAGTTTCAGGATTATCTCGATCCCGGATATAAGACCCAGGAGATCGAATACAAGGACGATGTTCCAAGCTTTGAGCAGTTCCTTTCGCACAAGCCTTCGCTGACAGAACACCTCGAGTGGCAGCTCTCGATGCAGGACATGTCCGACCGAACGCTCGAGGCGGCGCGGGCGATAATCGGGAACCTCGATCCGGATGGGCGGCTTTCTGCTTCGGTTGATGACATTTCGATGATGACCGGTGTTCGTGCCGATCGCGTCGAAGAGATCCGGCAGATGATAATGCGGCTCGACCCCGTCGGGTGTGCCGCCCTCGATGTGCGGGAGTGCCTTTTGGTTCAGCTTGATGCGATGGGCGAAGGCAATTCGCTCGCGGTAACACTCGTCAAAGATCATCTCGAGGATCTGCAGCCGCATCGATTGCAGCATCTGGCTAAGGCCACAGGCGAATCGCTCGAAGTCCTCGATGCAGAGATCCAGATCATTCGCGATCTCGATCCCTTTCCGGGTCGTCGTTTTTCGGCTGACGAGGCTGTCTTCGTAGCTCCTGAGGTTTATATTGAAAAGATCGACGACGACTACGTGATCTATTTCACCGACGATGGAGCACCGCGGCTAAGGATAAGCCAGACCTATCATCAGCTCCTTGATAAGAACGACACGAACAAGGAAACGAAGGATTTCATCCGCGAAAAGGTCCGCTCGGCTGTTGATCTTCTGCGAAACATCGAGCATCGAAGACAGACGATCTATCGCGTCGTAGAATGCATTGTCGGGCGGCAACGAGAATTCCTCGATAAGGGCGTCGAGTATATCAAGCCGATGATGCTCAAGGACATTGCAGAAGATATCGGGATGCATCTCTCAACGATTTCGCGTGTCGTTAACCGAAAATACGCGCATACGCCGCAGGGCGTCATCGAGCTCCGTCGCTTCTTTAGCGAAGGAATGATGAATGAGGACGGGGAAGAGGTCTCGACCCGCATCCTGAAGCTTCGGATCAAGAAGTTGATCGAAGAAGAAGATACGAAAAAGCCACTCACCGACGACCAGATCGTCAAGATACTGAGTAAGGAGGGCGTCAAGCTCTCGCGTCGGACGGTTGCAAAGTACCGCGATCAAATGAAGATCCCGGGTTCGCGAGAGCGAAAAACGATCATTTAAGCTTTATTGATTTCTCAATTTGAGGTAGGTTCCAGAACCATGAAATTCGAATATACAGGAAGACACATTGAGGTAACTCCCGCCCTCAAAAAACACGTTGAACAGCACTTTGAACGCATCGACCATCTTTTTCAGGGTAAGCCTGCAAAAGCACAGGTTATCATCGAGGTCGAACGCGGCAGGCACCGCTCCGAGATCATCGTCAAATGGCGAAACGACGTACTGACGGCCGCGACGGCGAATTCGGATATGTATAAATCCCTTTCGCAGTCCATCGACAAGATCGAGAAGCAGGCACTGCGGCTGAAGAATAAGGTCATCGACAAGGCCCATAAGGCGAAGAAGGCCGGAGCGATCGCGAACAAAGCTGTTGAGGTTCGCCCGGTTCCCGGAGCCCCAAAGATCATCCGTTCGCGGCGGTATGCGGTTAAACCGATGTTGCCGGAAGAGGCTGCACTGCACATTGCTGAATCCGCTAACGACTTTATCGTTTTCCGGAATTCTGAGAATGAGCGCATATCTGTCGTCTATTCAAGAAAGGACGGGAATTTTGGGCTGATCGAGCCGTAACATATGCTTAGTGAGAGTATCGCGAATCCGCGCTCGATCTCGGTCGCGGAGTTCCTGAATACCGCTCCGGAGGAGTTGGGCCTTGAGCTGATCGCCGGCGGCGACGGACTTGAGACGAATGAACTCCGGTCGGAGCGTATTCAAAAGCTCGGCCTCGGGCTTGCGGGGTACTCAAGCTACATTCACTATGGCCGGCTGCAGATGATCGGCAAGAGCGAGACCGCTTTTCTTCAAGGGTTTTCACCGGAAAAGCGTGCGGACGCCATCAGTTCGTTGCCAGCCGAAAATATCGCGTGTTTGCTGATCACGAAGGGCCTTGAGCCGATCGACGAGGTTATCGCGTTCGCAGATAGGCATAGGATCCCGCTTTTGCGGAGCGGTGCTGTAAGTTCTCGTGCGATCGCTCTGATCACCTCGTTCCTTCAGGATCGGCTCGCTCCGGAAACGACGATACACGGTGTCCTGGTGGAAATGCACGGGCTCGGTGTACTGATTCGGGGCGAATCGGGTATCGGTAAATCAGAATGTGCCTTGGATCTTGTCGCCCGCGGGCACCGGCTTATTTCCGACGACTCAGTTCGCATCAAAAGCCTCGGCGGGAGATTGGTCGGATCGTCGAATGAGATCACGGCCGGATTTTTGGAGATACGAGGCCTCGGGATCATAAATGTCCGCGAACTATTTGGCGTAGCCTCGGTCAGGAGTTCTAAAGAGCTTTCGGTTTGTATCGAATTTCGTCGTTCAGAAGAACAGATGGAGGGCGACCGTCTCGGCCTCGAGATGGAAACGGAGGAGATCTGCGGGAGCCGCCTTCCGAAGTACTCGTTGCCGGTTCGCCCCGGACGGAACCTCGCTTCTTTGGTCGAGACGGCCGTCAAGGTATATATGCTCCGATGCGAGGGGTCGGATGCAGCGAAAGAGGTTCTGGAAAGGCATTCAAGGGCATTGGCGAGCGAAGGAAAAGTGGCGTCGTAATCTACTGGAATTGTGCCGAGATCAAAGAAACAACCAACCGAGAACGCCTCGCTTGCGGTAATTACCGGCCTCAGCGGATCGGGGATGAGTTCGGCAATGAATGCATTCGAGGATCTCGGTTTCTTTTGTATCGATAACCTGCCGGTAACGATGATCTCGCCATTTGTCCGATTGATGTCGCCGAATGAGGAAGGTATCGTCCCGATACCTAAGGCGGCTCTTGTAATAGACATCCGCGAACGACATTTTCTAGCCGACTTTGCCAAAGAGATCAATAAGGTCAAGAAGAAGCGGTTCGAGCCAACGGTCGTTTTTTTGGAGGCATCGGAAGAGGTCCTGATGAGGCGCTTCTCCGAAACGCGAAGGCCACACCCCGCAGAACGCGGCAAAGGGCTTCGCGACGCTGTACGCCAAGAACGAAAAGCGATGGCTGCGGTCCGGGAAAAGGCCGACCTGATAATCGACACATCGGAACACTCGGTTCACACGCTTAGACGTGAGATCCTCCGGCGCTTTGGTGATGCGGGCGTGCGGCCGGAGTTGCTCGTGCAGATAATGAGTTTCGGCCACAAATACGGAACGCCGAGAGATGTCGATCTGCAGTTCGACGTGCGTCATCTGCCTAATCCATATTTCGTCTCGGGGCTGCGGGAAAAAACAGGAGCGGACCGGGCGGTCGTCAAATTCCTTCGCGAACAGGCCGAAGTAAGGGAAACGATCAAACGCTTTTCGGATCTTTTGCTTTACCTTTTGCCGCAGTACCAGAGCGAAGGCAAGGCGTATCTGACTATCGCGGTAGGATGTACCGGCGGAAAGCATCGCTCGGTCATGGTCGCCAACGAACTAGACCGGATAATCGCAAAGGGCGGATTCAAAACTTCGGTCTCGCACCGCGATATGCAAAAATAGCTCTATGGAAAGAATTGGCGGCGTCATTATCTCTCACGGCCAGGTAGCAAATGAGCTACTTTCGGCAGCGGAGACCATTGTTGGCGAGACCAGCCACCTGACCGCGGTCTCGATAGGGTGGCACGACGACGTCGAGCTTGCGAAAAAGGAGATCGAGAGGGCGATCGAGAGGGTTTCGTCTGGCCGCGGCGTGGTCATCCTGACGGATATGTTCGGCGGGACCCCAACGAACATTGCCGCGATGTTTCTTAAGGACGGCGAGGTCGAGATCGTAACGGGCGTTAACCTCCCGATGGTAGTAAAGCTGGCAGCCTACAAAGGCGAAGGAACTTTGAGCGAGGCCTCGAAGCTGATCGAAGAGGCAGGGAAAGGGGCTATTTACCGGACTGCGGCATTACTTGACTCCCGAAAAGCAGATAATGGTTGAATCAACGGTCAAGGTGGTCAATGATCTCGGGCTTCACGCTCGGGCGGCGGCGCAGTTGGTCCGCCTTGCCGGGACCTTCGAATCGACAATTAAGATCATTCGCCCGGACAAGGGCGTTTTTGCTGATGCAAAGTCAATTTTGAATTTGCTCACGCTTGCCGCTTCGATCGGCACCGAACTACATTTGCAGGCAGATGGGCCGGACGAGGCAACGGCACTGGCAGCAGTCGAAGACCTGTTCAAACGGGGCTTTGGCGAGCATTGATGGATATCAACAAGTTGTGCAGGAAACAATTGAAAGAGAATTAGAGATCATCGGCGTTCCGCTCGGGTTTGGTGCGGGAAAGTCGGGAAGTGAGCTTGGGGCTGAGGCAATACGACACAGCCCGATCCGGGGCAGCAGGGTCATTCGGCACCTTGAACAACTGGGTTTCAAAGTAACAGATCGTGGTAATGTCACCCTTGTTCAGCCTGTCGATGGGCCACGTGTCCCCGGCGATATTCATAACCTCGCCGAGATCGCTGCGTCTTCCGAAAACATAGCCACGGAAGTTATGGGTGCTCTTGGCCGTGGTGCGACGCCGGTCATCCTTGGTGGCGACCACAGTATTGCGATCGGGAGCTTTTCGGGGATTTCGACCCATTTCAAACAACGGGGCGAGGACATCGGGCTCATTTGGTTCGATGCTCATGCGGACATCAATACGCCGGAGACGAGTACATCGGGCAATATTCATGGTATGCCGCTGGCTGCGATCCTTGGTCACGGAGCCGAAGAATTGGTCAACGTCGCCTCCGCAGGAGCGAAGCTGGATCCGCGATTCTTTGCACACATCGGGGCACGAGATATTGACCCAGGCGAGCGTGAGATGATCGAGAAGCTGGGCCTTCGCGACCGCTTTTTCACAATGAGTGATATTGATAAACGCGGGATGATGGCCTGCGTTGAGGATGCGATTCGCATTGCGGGGGCAGCTCCGGCGGGGTTTGCTGTGACCTTCGACGTTGATATGATCGATCCACGCTTCGCACCGGGCTCCGGAACGCTTGTCCGCGGTGGAACTACATATCGCGAGGCTCATCTTGCTCTTGAACTCATTGCCGAATCAGGTAAGATGCGTTCGTTCGAGATCGTTGAGGTCAACCCGCTCCTCGATCAGAGCAATCTCACCGTAGAACTTGCCTGTGAACTTATTCTTTCCGCCTTCGGAAAGACGATCCTTTGAACTGCAAATAATTATGCGAATTCGCGTTGGAGTCATTTTTGGCGGCCGTTCGGGCGAACATGAAGTATCGGTACGTTCGGCGGCGGCTGTCATTGAAAGTATTGACAAAGAAAAATATGAGCCTGTTCCCATCGCTATAACTCACGCCGGAGCATGGCTTAGCCCGCGGGCCTCGATCGCGCTTTTACCTGAGCACGTCCACAACGCTTTTGCTACCGAAGCACTTGATGGCGATTTCGCACTGATCGGCGATGCATCCTACAACGGACTAACCTCTTTGAAGCCGGATACCGAGAGCGTCGGGATAGACGTCGCATTTCCGGTGCTACATGGCACCTTTGGCGAAGACGGAACGATCCAGGGCCTGCTTGAAATGGCCGGCCTGCCTTACGTCGGATGCGGCGTGCTTGCCTCATCCTGCGGGATGGACAAGGTGGTTATGAAGTCGCTGTTCCAGAAAGCCGGGTTGCCGCAATGCAAATATGCGTGGCTGCTGAGGCGGGACTTCGAGACCGATCCGGACGCCGTCGTTGGCCGAATTTCAACGGAGATCGGTTTTCCGGCGTTCGTTAAGCCTGCAAACCTGGGTTCTTCTGTCGGCGTTTCCCGGGCTGAGAATTTGGACGAACTCAGCGCCGCGATAGAACTTGCAGCAAGATTTGATCGCAAGGTGATAGTTGAGGAGGCTCTGAAAATGCGTGAGATCGAGTGCGGGGTTCTCGGCAATGACGAACCCTTGGCGAGCCGGCCTGGTGAGTATGTTATCCGGGATAAGAGTAAAGCATTTCTCGATTACACCGAGAAGTACGCAGGAACGGGCAACAACGAGTTTGTCGTGCCTGCGGCAGTCTCCGCCGAACTCGAATCAAAGATCCGGGAGATGTCTATAACGGCCTTCAAGGCAATTGATGGTTCGGGCCTCGCTCGCGTCGATTTCTTTCTTCGGACCGATAACGGTATGCTTTTGATAAACGAGATCAACACGATGCCGGGCCTTACGGATGCTTCGGGATACCCGAAAATGTGGGCCGGCAGCGGGGTTTCTTTCACCGAGGTTATCGATCAGTTGGTCTCGCTCGCTATCGAACGGCACGCAGATCGTTCGCGTAACCTCACTTCGCTTCAAGCAGCTTAACTGGGAGGGAACATGTCAGTTGCAAAAAATATCGAAATTATCGCCACTTCGAAGGTAAGTTTTGACGATGCAGTAAAACAGGGTGTTGAAAGAGCATCGCGAACGATCGAACATCTTCGGAGTGCGTGGGTCAAGGAACAAAAGGTGAGCATTGTTGACGGTAAGGTTGACGAGTACCGCGTCGCGATGATCCTTACCTTCGTTCTCGCCGACGACGAATAGGCCCTATTTCACGGCATAATAGCCGTCACGCGTGCGGATCGTAAGGTTTGGCCTTGCGATCCGCAATTCTATCGATCGCCACTTACCATCCTTTTTCTCGTTAAGCGGTTCGTAGCCGAGAGTATATTGAACTCCCAGCTCCTCCACGATCGCTTCGAAAGCGGTTCTCAGGTCTGCACCGCCTGGCTTTTCGACGAACGTTCCGCCCGTTTTTTCAGCAAAATCTTTCAATACGGCACGAGCCTGTTGGCGGCCGGTAGAGCCGGGCCCATTTTGCGACATATCGACGGTGTAAATGACTGCATTCGCGGCGGATGCTGCCTTCAAGGCACGAGCTGCGGACCGCCCACTCTGAGTGTCGGCCCCATCCGAAAGAACGATTATCGCCCGTCGCTTTTCAGGCCGCTTACCCAGTTCCTCGGCCGCCTTATAAATGGCATCGTAAAGGACCGTCATCCCATCGGCCTTCACGTCAAAAATGCGCTCGTTAACGTCTCGGCTATTCGAAAAGTCCTGGACGAGGTTCACCCTGGTATCGAACCGATAGATCGCAACTTTATCCTTTGCCCGAATTCCGTCAAGAAATCTGATGGCTGCCGAGCGGGCAAGGCTGATGTTCGAACCCATGCTACCGCTGCTGTCCAACAAAATGACTGCGGCAAAAGGGGTTTCCTCGGCGGCAAAGAATGAGATCGGCTGATCGATACCATCCTCAAGCACGGAAAAGGCCTTTTGTTTAAGGCCCGAGACGTGGAGCCCGCGGCTATCGCGTACAGATACATTTAGAACTACCAGGTTTGAATCGATGGTTAGCGGGGTGTCCTCATCCTGAGCGGTCGCGGTGAACACAGCGAATCCCGCAAAGAAGAATAGAAATAAAGAGCGAAAAACCTTTGAGAACATCTGGGGGTTACGGAGCGATTCTCAAGAACCGAGCGAACTTAATCACCGCGTTCGAGGTTTGAATTGCAGCGGCTGAGATCGTAAACCGGCTTGTCCGCTTTAGTTCCTTGACCAGCTTCTCGGTCGATTCCTTTAGAGCAATAAATCCTTGGCGAACATCGGCTGGCGGGGTTTCCTCGGCAGTGAACCTGTCGTCACCATCGCCATCGCCGCCGAGGTCGTCTCTGATCTTCGACGCGAGCTTCTCAAGCCGGTCGAGCTTTTCGCGATCGTCCTTTGTAAGTCCGCCGGCAGTCTCAAACGACGTATTGAGTTGGCCGATGAGTTCCATGGCCTCTTCGCCACGCTTTAGCATCTCTTCGTGTTCCTTTTTACGCTTCGCGGCACGTTGTTTCTCGACCATTTCGCGGATCGAATTCGAGGGCCGCGTGCGGACACGGTCCACGTCATTCGGGAACATCCCTTCGTTCTCTGCCGATTGGGCATTAGCTACGCCCGCAGAGCCGAGAATAAGCAAGAAAACTGGAAGGGAAAAGAAACGCATTTCGGTTTGTTACGGCTGTTCGACCTTCTGCGAGGGGTCCATCACAACGCCTGTTACCCGCTCAACAAGTTTGACTAGAAATTCTTCTTCTGCAACACCGGAGCTCGCGACTGTCACCCATTCCGTTGTCAGGCCGCGGCCGGAACGGCCCTCGATCTTGGCATTCACGGAAACATTGTTTTTGATGCCGTCGATCGACTGCACCTCTATCGTCAGAGAATACTGCCCCCTCGACCAGGCAGTGTCAGCAAACTCGATTATCCCGTAGCGCTTAAGCTCCGACGATGCTATGACCGGCCCGCGGCCAAAAACGAAAGGCTGAGTGACAATAATACCCTCGGAGAGCCTTGAGGACGCTTCGTCCATAACAAGCTTGTTCTCAGCCAACACCTCTTTAATCGTCTCAAGCAAGACATCCCGCCGAGAGTTCATTTGATACGGATTCGGGAGCCGTTCGCGGACACGCGTCTTTCCCTTACCCCAATCGAAAGAGCGTGAAGCATCCGTGGTTCGGCTCGTGGTCTTGTTCGCGTCCTCCTTTATCGTTTGGGTCTGCGAATCAACGCCCTTTTGGGCCGAGGCCGAAGCGGCAGAAGCCGCAAAGACCGCCAAGATGAAGATTCCGCAAAAATACCGCATAAATTATTTCTCTGAGTTGCTGAACGATTATGATGCCCGGGAGAGCCCGTTGGTTCGCTTTTTCACCGGGCAATGCGTGGATTATTTCCACAGGTCGATATTATCACGATACCAATCAACTGTTCGAGCTAATCCTTCCTGAAGCGGGACCGAAGCAGTCCAGCCGGTCACTGCCTTCATTTTCTCGCCTGAAAGATACTGTGCATCGATCTCGTTCTTTATCTTCTCCTGAAGCAATACGTTCGGCTTAATTACATCAGCTGCCCCACAGGCTTCTATGATCGTGTTAACAAGATCAATTATCCGCACGGGAGCATTCGTTCCAAAATTGAACGCATTCCCACGGGCAGCCTCGATATTCTCAGCGAGAGCGAGATATCCACTGACGACGTCGTCAACATAAATGAACTCGCGCACCGGCGTGCCGTCACTGCGGACGATCGGGTCTTCGCCCTTGAGAACCGAAATGATGCTTCCGGGAATTATCCGGGAAAGATTCATATCTGCCGGTCCATAGATGTTCGCTGACCTCGAAACAGCGACAGGCAAACTATATGTCGCCGCGAAAGAGGCGGAGATCATATCCGTACACGCCTTAGAAACATCGTAGGGATAGTGGGCGTTGAGCTTCAGATCTTCGGTGTAGGGAAGCTCAGTTTGTTCGCCGTATGCCTTATCGCTAGAGGCAACGACGATACGGCTTACGAGTGGAGAACGGCGGCACGCCTCAAGCAGCATATACGTCCCGCGAATGTTCGTCTCAAATGTCGAGAGCGGCGAGCGGTTTGCCGAGCCGACGATCGCCTGTGCTGCCAGATGGAAGACGGTATCAACGTCGTTCTCGTTGAGGACGCGTTCGATCAGATCGTGGTCCTCGACGGAGCCGTTGACATATGAAACCCGGTTTGAAATGCCGAGTGCATCAAGCGAACTCGGCGTCATCTGATCGCGTCTGAGGCAAATGACAGTTGAACCGTTCTCGGTAAGCGTCTTGACGAGATGCGCACCGACGAACCCGGTCCCGCCGGTCACAAAAGCAACCCGATCTTTCCAAAATGATGTCTGCATCGTAAAGAATCCGCGTCTATTTCCAGACCTTCCAGGGAGCTTCAAGTTCCCAAAGTGAATTGAACTCAAGACTGTCCTTGTAGGTATCCATACATTTCCAGAAGCCGGTGTGGCGGTACGCCATCAGTTCGCCCTTTGCAGCCAATGTTTCCAAGGGGCCTTCTTCCAATACCGGATCGCCGCCGAGAAGGTCCAGTACATTTCGTTCAAAGACAAAGAAGCCTCCATTTATCCAGACGTCGAGCCGCGGTTTTTCGCGAAACGAAGTAACCGCGCCGTCTTCGCCAATCTCCACCAAACCGAAGGGCGACCGCGGATGAACCGTGGTCATCGTCGCAAGTTTTCCATGTTTCTTGTGGAACTCGAGAAGATCCCTGATATCCACATCTGCCAAGCCATCGCCGTATGTCACGAAAAATCGTTCCTCAGGCTTGAGAGCATCAGCGATCATGGCGATGCGTCCGCCGGTGTTTGTGTCTTCGCCCGTATCGAAAAGGGAGACATTCCAGTTCGTTTCCTCGGCCACGGGAAAACTCACGTGATTCTCAACGCTCCCGGAAGAGCCAAAATATTCTCTGATCTTGTGCCCCAGGTGTCCTAAACAAAGGTGAAAATCACTGAAACCGTGAGACGCATAGAGGTGCATTAAATGCCAAATGATCGGCTGGCCGCCGATCTCGACCAGAGCCTTCGGCACCACCTTGCCGAGTTCGTTCAGTCTCGTCCCCCGGCCGCCGCATAAAATTACCGTTTTCATTCCCTATTTTGCCCGGCCAAGCTCCCAAAGTTTGGCGTACTTCAAGAAAACACCATACGCCGTGAAGAATGCGATAATAAGCCCGCGGATGCCATCACGGAAGCCCTGTTTCACAATGAATGTCCGTAGGAAGGCCGCGATCGTCGATACGAATATTTTGCCCGCAGTGGCAGCTTTCCCATTTTCAAAGAGATGCTGAGCGGCAAGAGTCGCGTAATGCTCCGTAACGCGGTGATGCTCGGACAGGTCTTGCTTCGTGTAGTGAAGCAGCTCGCCCTTTAGAGTTTCAACCCGTCCCGGCACTCGAGCCGTTTGGTGCGGTGCGACGCCGTCCCAGTAGCTTACCGATCTACGATAAAGACGCATCTGATAGTCGGGATACCAACCAGAATGACGGATCCATTCACCGAGATACTCCGTCTTACGAGCAATTCGAAAACCGTCGGGAAGCTCAGCATCAGTTTTTGTTCTCAAAGACGCGATCTCGGCCTTCAGCTCCTCAGTAACCCGCTCGTCGGCATCGATCCAAAAGATCCAGTCGCCGGTTGCTTTCGAGTCGGCAAACTCATGCTTGTCCTTAAAACCCAGGAATTCGCGATTAAAGACCTTGTCCGTATATTCGCGAGCGATCTCTACGGTTTGGTCCGATGAATCAGAGTCAACAATGACGATTTCATCGGCCCAGGCGACGGTCTCGCAAAGGCCGCGAATGTTCTGTTCTTCGTTGTAAACGATGATACAGGCGGAGATCTTCACAGACGTAATTGTTGCATTAGAAAGAGAAAAACGAAAGCGTGGCCGAAACCACGCTTTTCATTTCTGGATCCGGAATGGGTCTATTTATCTTCGATAGGCGAGACCACATCGATGTTGTTCGCCGCGAATGTCGTCGAAGTCGCTTTCTGCAGATCGGCAAGGGCCTTGTTGTAGTCAGTTTCCGCACGGATCTCCGAATTCCGGGCATTGGTCAAAGCGTTTTCACGCTGGAAAAGAAGGAATGTGGTTGAACGGCCCGCTTCGAAAAGACGACGCTCGCCTTCGAGTTGGATCTCCGCATTTTCTCTAGCCCGGCGGGCAATTAGGATACGCTGCCGAGCGATATCGAGCGCTTGAACCGCATTCCTGACCTCAACGATCACGGTCTGTTCCTGTGACCGAAGGCGGGCGTTCAATTGTTCGCGTTCGATCTCAGAGGTCGCCAGGTTCGCCTTGGCCGTGCGGTTTCCTATCGGGAACGATATCGTCACGCCGATCGAATAGTTCGGTGCATCGCTACGGAATGTATTCGCAAGTGAGCGGTTGAAGCCTCCCGAAAGAAATGACGGTCCGGCGGGAAATGTGATCTGTGGATTCGGTATTGGGTCGAGTCCGGGAATCGACGCACGCGTGCTGTTGATCGCGTTGAGCAGTGCGACGTCCTGAAGCGACGTGAAAAAGTTCGTCGTCACCGGGTCATTCGGGCCGCCCCGAGCAAAGCCGGAGAGCGAGAATGCTCCGTTGAGGTCGATCTGGGGCCGCGTTTGATTCTTGAAATACTTGCGATCGATCTCGTTGATGTCCTGAGCAAGCTTAAGCCGCTGAAGCTCATATCGATTTGCCATCGCATCCTTAACCGCATCTTCCATTGCGACAGGGGCAAGATCGATCGCAGGACGATCGGTCGGTACAACGCTGCGTGACCATTCGGGCCCGGTGGCCTCGCGGAGTATCAACGCCTTCAAGTTGTTTTCGATGTTTGAAACCTGCTGGGTCGCAAGCAGAAGGTCACCTTCCCGGTTTGCGAGTTCGGTTTCGACCTCGGCCTTCGCCAAGGGAGCAGCGGCTCCAGCGGCGATTCGAGCCTCTACCTGGCGAAGGTTCTCGCGGGTAAGCTCGAGATTGGCCTGCCGATTCTGCTGGTCGCGAAGGGCAAAAACGAGGTCCCAATATGTTCGTTGGACAAGAGCTATCGTATCGATCGTCTGGCGACGGAAGTCGGCGTCCGATTGCTGAAGTTGCCGGCGAGCGATCTTTAGGTTACGCCGGTTGCCGTCAATAGACAGGTTCCGAAGCAACGGCTGCGTTAGCCGGATGCCGTAATTCGACGAATATATCGCACTGCTTCCGGTCGTGATCGCACCTGAACTGACCTGGGCTTGGCTGAATGCACTTTCCGTTCGGGAATTGTTGAAAAAGAGGCTGTAATTCGCGCCGGTCATTAATTGCTGAGTCAGGCTCGAATTGACCGTGAAATCGTTTGTCGCGGTCGAACCGGTCGTAGAATTGCGGTTGTAGGTTGGCGTTGCGGAAAAGACCGGATCATAAAAACCCCGAATTCCGCGAACCCGCTGCTCGTTGATCCGGACGTCGTCACGGACAATAGCGATCGTGTTATTGCTTTCGAGAGCCATCCTGATGGCCTCCTGAAGCGAAAGGGAAAGCGGATCAGCCTGTTGAACACCGGGGCGTCTTAGGTCGAGTTCGGCTCGTGTGGAGGGCGTCTCAGTCGCCGAGGCAGGAACGGGCTCATCCTTCTTTTCAGGGAAAGTCTTGACCGCAGCAACGGGCTCAAGCTTTGGATCCGCTCCATTCTCCTGTGCCGGCGTTGAAGCCGTCATAAGCAAACATCCCGCGACAGTTGTTAAGAAAAGGGTCTTGAGTTCTTTTGATCTCGTCATTTTTTGATTGCTCCGAATCATTCGGGCCGCAACACTTGCCCATTGACACAAACGCTAACTACGTCCTTTTTACCTCCATTGTTTCAATAATTTGAACAGTTGCCTTTTTCAAAAGGATTAACCTCCGGTTCTCGACAATTGAAACAACGGACGTTTTCGGTTATCGTTTTCGTTTTAACATTTCAGCCTGGAGAAAACTATAAAACTATGGGTATCAAAGTTGGAATTAACGGATTTGGCCGGATCGGCCGTAATGTTTTGCGGACCTGCCTCGGTGATAAGGACATTGATTTTGTTGCAGTAAATGACCTAACCGACACCAAGACGCTTGCCCATCTTCTTAAGTATGACTCGGTAATGGGCAATCTTGATAACGACATCAAGGCCGACGGTGACACGATAACCGTGGACGGCGATTCGTTCAAGGTCTTTTCGGAAAAGGATCCGGCCGCGATAGATTGGGAATCCGTCGGTGCCGAAGTCGTGATCGAGTCAACCGGCCGCTTTACCAAAGCGGAGGATGCCGGTAAGCACATCCGCGGCTCGGTCAAGAAGGTGATAATTTCCGCTCCGGCAAAGGGTGAGGACGTAACCATCGTTCTCGGCGTTAACGAGGGCATGTACGATGCTGCAAGCCACAACATCATCTCGAACGCTTCGTGCACCACGAATTGCCTCGCACCTGTCGCGAAGGTAATTCATGAGAAATTTGGCATCAAGAACGCGTTGATGAACACGATCCATAGCTATACCAATGATCAACAGCTTCTTGACCTGCCGCATAAGGATCTCCGCCGTGCTAGGGCCGCGGCTCTTTCGATGATCCCGACCTCGACCGGAGCGGCCAAGGCAGTTGCATTGGTCATTCCGGAGCTCAAAGGAAAGTTTGACGGAATCTCGGTCCGTGTACCGACCCCGAACGTTTCGCTCGTTGACGTTGTGATGAACGTCGAAAAGGAAACCTCGACCGAAGAGGTCAACCAAGTTCTCAAGGACGCGGCGAACGAGGAATTGAAGGGAATTCTCGCCTTCTCAGAGGAGCCGCTCGTTTCGATCGACTTCCGGGGCAATCCGAATTCCTCGATCGTTGACGCAGAAAACACAAAGGTCATCGATGGAACCTGCATCAAGATCCTCTCGTGGTACGACAACGAATGGGGTTATTCTTGCCGTGTTCGGGATCTCGTGAGGTTCATTGCTGCAAAAGGACTCTAGGGCGTGGTTTTAGTCATATAGCTTATAGCTATTAGCTAATAGCTATAAGCTATTGTTAATAGATGAACAAAAAGAGCATCAAGGACATAGACCTAAAAGGGAAGACCGTCTTTATCCGGGTCGACTTCAACGTCCCGATCAAGGATGGCAAGATTGAGGACGACACGCGGATCCGCGGGGCCTTGCCGACGATCAAATATGCGATCGAGCAAGGTGCGAAGGTCGTTCTTGCCTCACACCTCGGCCGGCCGCTAAAGGATAAGAAGAAAGCAGAGGAGAAGGGAACGCCGTATGACCCGTCGAAATACTCGCTTCGCCCTGTCGCTGAACGTTTATCGGACCTACTCGGAAGAACGGTCTCGTTTGAAGCCGACGAGTTTTCCTCCCAGGTAGCGACGCTTTCAGATGGCGATGTGCTGATGCGTGAGAATCTCCGCCTTGATCCGGGCGAGGAGAAGAACAATCCGGAATTCGCCAAGCAGCTTGCCGAAGGTGTAGACGTTTATGTAAACGACGCATTCGGGACAGCCCATCGTGCCCACGCCTCGACAGAAGGAATAACTCACTTTGTCGAAACGTGTGTCGCCGGGTTGCTGATGGAAAAGGAACTTGAGTTTCTCGGGAAGGCCCTCAACGACCCTGAAAGGCCGTTCGTCGCGATACTCGGCGGAGCAAAGGTGTCGGATAAGATTCCTGTGATCGAGTCGCTCATTGAGCGAAAGGTCGATAAGCTCCTGATCGGCGGTGCGATGGCATACACCTTTTTCAAAGCCCAGGGGTATACGGTTGGCAAATCGCTGGTTGAGGACGAGATGATGCCGAAAGCTGTTGAAATCGAAGCCCAAGCGAAGGCTGCCGGAGTTGAGCTTTTGCTGCCGACCGATCATCAGGTAGTTGACTCGTATGACCCGCTGAATTCGCGAAAGGCGATCCAGATCGAGTTCACAAACGCCGGCCTTGTGGGACTCGACATTGGTCCTGAGACGGCCGCGGTTTTTGCGAACGCCCTTGAGGGAGCGAAAACGATCGTTTGGAACGGTCCGATGGGAATGTTCGAAGAAAAGCCTTTTGATGAAGGCACGATCGCGATTGCGAATGCTGTTGCCGAAGCAACTGACAAAGGGGCGATCTCGATCGTCGGCGGAGGCGATTCGGTTGCTGCCGTTAATCAAGCAGGACTTGCGGACCGCATCTCGCATATCTCGACCGGCGGCGGAGCAACACTTGAGTTCCTTTCCGGCGATGTTCTGCCGGGAGTCGCGGCTTTGGATGACAAATAAATGAGAAAACCTGTAATCGCCGGAAATTGGAAAATGTTCAAGCTGATACGCGAATCGGTCGAGACCGCCCTTGCGCTAAAGCCGCTTGTTGCCAACGCTTCGCATTACGAGGTCGTTATCGCTCCGGTATTTACCGCGTTGAGAACGGTTTCCGACCGTTTGGAGGGATCGAATATTCATATTGCGGCTCAAGACTGTGCCTTTCAAAACGAGTTTGGAGCCCATACCGGCGAGGTTACTCCATCAATGATCAAGGACGCCGGATGCTCGCACGTCATCATCGGCCATAGCGAACGGCGGCAGTTCTACGGCGAGACGGACGAAAGCGTTAATCGTAAGACGAAGTCAGCTTTGGCCGCCGGATTGACCGCTATCGTTTGCGTCGGCGAGCACCTCGCCGAGCGGGAAGCGGGCAACGCCGAGTCGGTCGTCTCGGGCCAGCTCGCGGGTGGTTTAGCGGGTTTGACAGCCGATGATATGGAACGTATCATTATCGCTTACGAGCCTGTTTGGGCGATCGGTACGGGTAAAACCGCCACGCCGGAACAGGCTCAAGAAATGCACGGGCATATCCGCCGGGAGGTTGCCAGGACACACGGTGATCAGGCGGCCGAAGCGATGCGGATTCTCTATGGAGGATCGGTCAAAATGGACAACATTGGCGAGTTGATGTCGATGGCAGATATCGACGGTGCACTGGTCGGCGGGGCGAGCCTCGAGGCTGAAAGTTTTGCAAAGATCGTAAACTATCGGGTATGAACCTGATCGGCTTTGCGGGAGTAGAAAGATTTGATCTACGTTCTCTATACATTGTTTTTTATCTCGTGCATCGTTCTGATCGCATCGGTTCTCTTGCAGCCGGGTAAGACCGACGCGGGTGCGCTCTTCACGAGCAATATTTCGAGTTCGGCCTTCAATCCGCGCGGGACAGCAACGATCCTCGCAAAGATAACGATCGTTGCAGCATCGGTGTTCATGGTCTCGGCATTCCTGATCTCGCTTCCGGCTCTTCGCGGCGGGGTTTCGGTGCTCGATACGGTCGCGGAACCCGTGACCGAGACCACTGCTCCGTCTGCGGTCGGAGATTCGAACGCGAATTCCGCGCCAATGTCGAATGCGAACGCTACGCAGCCAGCCGCGAATTCTGCGGCTCCGGCTTCGAATGCGAATGCGGAAGAGACCGGCCAGGAACGGCCGGCAGCGAACAATTAGTTCGCCCGAGTTTGAAAAGTTTGCTGAGGTGGCGTAATTGGTAGCCGCGCACGTTTGAGGGGCGTGTGGAGCGATCCGTGCGGGTTCGAGTCCCGCCCTCAGCACCAAGAAGAAACGGACATGGCAAATGCTGTGTCCGTTTTTCTGCTTATGCGGTAACCATTGTGCCGGTGCCTTCGTCTGTGAAGACCTCGGCGAGTAGGGCATTGCGTTCTGAACCGCTGATGACATGAGCGGAGCCGACCCCGCGGCTCAGCAATGAGGCTAGGCTCTGGAGCTTTGGTATCATGCCGCCGGTCGCCTTGCCGCTCTTGATCATCTTGAAGGCATCCACGGTTGAGAGCCTGTCGAGTTTGCTCGATTTATCATTAGGATCCAAGTAGATCCCGTTCACATCCGAAAGCAGGATCAACTTTTCGGCTTTGAGGCTGACGGCGATCTCAGCCGCGATCGTATCAGCGTTGATGTTGAAGACCTTCCCGCTGTCATCGGCCGCCAGCGACGAGATCACCGGGAGATATCCGCCGCCGAGCAGAAGTTCGAGCAAATGCGTATCGACCTCGACGATGTCTCCAACATTCCCATAATCGACCGACTCGACCTGTCCGGTTTCCTTGTTTACGACATTCTTCGGCGGACGACGAACGGCCTTGATCACTCCTCCGTCTACGCCTGAAAGCCCAACGGCATCGATCCCACGCCCGCGAAGCTGCGCGAGGATCTCCGTGTTGATCTTCCCGCGAAATATCATCTTTGCGAGGTCGAGTGTGTCGTCGTCCGTAACTCTGCGGCCTTCGATCACGGTCTGGACAACGCCAAGCTTTTGGGCAAGTTCGGTAAGCTGTTTCCCGCCGCCGTGGACGACGCAAACACGGATCCCGACCTGATGAAGCAGGGCTAATTCCTCAGCAAGCGATGCGAGGTTCTCGCGGTCCTCGGTAACCTTGCCCGAGAATTTAACAACGAACGTTTTGCCCTGGAATCGCTGAATGTAGGGTAAGGCCTCGCGCAGAAGATCTAGTGTCTCGATGTTCATTTCAAGAGCTCCGTCAGTATCGCTTTTTGAATATGCAAGCGGTTTTCGGCTTGGTCAACTACCACGGAACGTGGGCTATCGATCACTTCGTCCGTTACGATCACGTTTCGCCGAACGGGAAGACAGTGCATAAAGATAGCGCTATTCGTGAGGTTCATCTTCTGCTGATCAACTATCCATTGTTCCCGAAGTTGCAGCCTGTGGGCGATATCACCGTCTGAATTGCCATAGAAGTCCTTTCCGCCCCAACTTTTTGCGTAAACCACTTCAACGCCCTCGTAAGCTTGCTCGAGGTCGTGTGTGATCTCCACACTACCTCCATTCGCCGCCGCAAAATGCTTTGCTTCGCGGATCAGTTCCTCATCGAGCTCGTAGCCTCGCGGATGGGCGATCCGTAGATCATGGCCGAACTGTGCCGCGGCGAGAGCGAAGCTGTTCGGTACGGCCATCGGCAGCGGTTTTGGATGCCATGCCCAAGTCAGAAGCACCTTCTTTTTCTGATCGCCAAGTTTCTCTTGGATCGTCATCATATCCGCCATTGCCTGGCAAGGATGATGCATCGCGGATTCGAGATTTATGACCGGAACGCTCGCGTATCGGGCGAAAGCGTTCAATATTCGATCTGTTCGCTCCGTTTCCCAGTCCTTCAGATCCGCGAACGTTCTAATTCCGATCGCTGAGACATAACGCTCAAGTACGCGGACAAATTCTTTCAAATGCTCCGTCTTGTTCCCGTCCATAACCGCTCCCTCGCGATGTTCAAGGGTCCAGGACGTACTGCCCGGTTCGAGGATCACGGCGTTGCCACCGAGCTCATAAATACCGACCTGCATTGATGCCCGCGTCCGAAGGCTCGGATTGAAAAAGACCAGTGCCACCGATTTGCCCTCTAGCGGACGAGCGGTGTGGCCATTCTTATATTTCACCGCAGACTCCAGCAATCGATCGAGGTCTCGCAGCTCAAATTGTCCGGTTGACAAAAAGTTCATTTCTGTTTGGTAATTCTGCCCGATAAAGGTTAAACAAACTCATCACAGCTGAGAAACAACATTGAATGGTTCTCGCAAAGCATCACCGATCGCTTGGGCGGCAACTTCGGCATCGGCACAAAGCGGCGGCAAAAGACGGAGAACGTTCGGGTTACTTGAAGTGCCGGTAATCACTCCGCTCTCGAGCAACGCGTCATATTTCGGCTTACATGGTGAATCGAACTCGATGCCGAGCAAGCAGCCTTTTCCCCTCAATCCCACTACACCCGGGACCGCGCCGAGCGAATCGCGTAGCCGCTCCTCGACCAGCCTGGCGTTGGCGATCATGTCCTCGTCTTCAATTGCCTCGAGCGTGGCGAGCACGGCTGCCATCGCGATCATGCCGCCACCGAACGTCGTCCCCAAGTCGTTCAGATTAATTGAGGACGCGACCCGTTCCTTGACCAAACAGGCCCCGACCGGAATCCCGCTACCCAGTGACTTAGCCAGAGTCACTACGTCCGGAACTGCACCCGCGGCAAGATTGCTGCCGGCAAAAAACCAATTGCCGGTGCGGCCGACGCCGGTCTGCACCTCGTCGAAAATGAGCACTGCCCCATTTCGATCGCAGATCTCCCGAAGCCCTGAGAAATATTCGGGCGTCGCTTCGTTCACTCCCGCCATCGATTGGATCGGCTCGATAATGACTCCGGCGGTTTCTCTGTCGATCAGGCGTTCGGCACTTTCGAGGTCGCCGAACGGTGCCTCAACGTGATGGGGCACATTTGGCTCACCAAGCTTTCGATACTTACCCAAGAACGTCGCCGAGATAGAGTCCGCGGTTCTTCCGTGGAATCCGCCAGTGAACGAAACTATCTTATGGCGTCCGGTCGCCATTCTGGCCATCCGCATGGCGTTCTCATTAGCCTCGGTACCCGAATTGCAGAAAAAGGCTTGGGTCAGTTCACCAGGGGCTACTGAGACGAGCTTTTCTGCTGCTCGGCCCCGGATCTCGCTGTAAACCAGGTTGGAATAGAAGAGAAGCTTCTCCGCCTGTTCCTTTATCGCGACGACAACGCGTGGATGCGAGTGTCCCGTTGCACATACCGCGTGGCCTCCGTATAGGTCAAGATACCTTTCACCCTCACTTGTCCATACCCAGGCACCACTACCGCTCTCGACCGCGAACGGCATTTTGGCGTAGGTCGCAACCTGATATGCGTCCTCCTTAAATTTTATATCGTTAAAATTCATCACGGATTGCTTCCGCTAAACACCAGCCCGGTCTTCTCTTCGAGCCCGAACATTAGGTTCATGTTTTGAACCGCCTGACCTGCTGCACCTTTGACCAAATTATCGATCGCTGAAAAAACGACGGCGTTCCGGCCCGAAACATGGACAGAAATGTCGCAAAAATTCGTGTTCTTTACCCAATTGATATCCGGCGAGCCATCAACAACTCGGATAAAGAACGCATCCCGATAGAATTCGCGAAATATCCCGGTCAATTCGGCAGTGGACAAGTCACGTTCAATCTCAGCATAGCAAGTCGCAAAAATACCCCGAGAAACCGGCAGGCTGTGCGTCATGAATACGAGACGCTTATCGAGTTTGCCGAGTGATCGAAGATGTTGCTCGATCTCGGGGACGTGCTGATGCGTAAATGGCTTGTAAGCGTAGAATGAATTGACCCGTTGCGGGTGATGGGTATTGGCGGCAGGCTTCGCTCCTGACCCGGACGATCCGGTCTTCGCATCAACGATGAGTTTACCGGTGACGAGGTTCTTGGCGATCAGGGGCGAGAGCCCTAGTGCCGTCGCGGTCGCAAAGCAGCCGGGATTAGCAATATACTCGGCGCCCGAGATTGCTTCACGGTTCGTTTCTGTTAGCCCGTAAACGAATCGCTTTTGCAGGTCACCGGCATGTTTCTTCTTGTAGAATGTCTCGAAAACGGCCGGGTCATCGATCCGGAAGTCACCGGATAGATCGATCGCTCTAACGCCGCTCGGCAACCGCGGAACAAGTTCTAATGCCTGACCGTGAGGTAGTCCAAAGAACGCGACATCGATATCACCGAGCGAGTTAAGGTCGTCCGTGATCGCGACAAACCGAAGGTCCGTAAGGGAAGTAAGGTTGCGGTGAACCTCGCTAACCGGTTTCCCCGCGTGCTCGTTGCCCGTGACAAAAACGACCTCCGCATTTGGATGAAAGAGCAGGATTCGAAGTAGTTCGCTGCCGCCGTATCCTGAACCGCCGTATATTCCGATCTTTATCTTTTTAGTGCTTTCGCCCATCTAACTACCGAACATTTCCAAAAGTCGTTTGATGACTGCGCGCTGTTGATTCGGTTTACGCACTGCGACGAATATCGTGTCGTCGCCGGCGATCGTGCCAACGACCTCTCCCATTCCCGCCGAATCGATTTGCGTCGCCGCAGCAGAAGCGAAACCGGGTTCGCTTTTTACCACGATGAGCACGTCACCGGCTGCTTCTACGCTCCTTACGCCAAGCTTGGCCTTCCGCTTATCAAGAGCCGGTAAGGTGTAAAAGCCATCCACCTTAACGATCCCGAGTTCATCGAGATCTCGTGAAACACTAGCCTGCGTTACGCCATAACCGAGTTCCGTAAGCAGCGAAACGATCTCATCCTGCCGGGCAATGTTACGAGCTCCTACAAGTTCGAGGATCTTATGCAGACGAACGGACTTTTCCATATAAGTGTATACACGCCTAGATATACTGCATACCTATGACGTCTATGCAGTATATCTAGATGAACACACAGCGTCAAACGCTGCTCGGAACTTGTTTCAACGCTAGAAAAGCGAGAGTTTTATGCGCAGGAACTTCTTTGGATTCTGGCGGAAATCGTAGATCAGCTTTGTGCTTTCGCTCGAGAATTGATTAATATTCGAGGCTGTTTGATTGAGGTTGTTATAGAGCGTCTCATCGGTCACGAGTCGCCCGACCGTACCCTTTCCGGCCTGGGCATCGCCGAGCATCGTTTCGAGCTTGGCTGCGGTCGCATTAAAGCGGGCCAGAGTGTCACGAGCATTGTCGTAAAGTTGTTCGTCCTTTAGGAATTTGCCGAGTGAGCCTTCTCCGCCGGAGAGCGGCCCGGTGATGCCCTTGAGGTCGTCTGCAATCGCACTGATTTTGTTCGCCGTGGTCCGAAGGTCTATGATCGCGGCCCGCGTTTCATTGTAGAGTGCATCATCGGTAACAAACTTACCCGCGGTTCCGCGTCCGGCTCGAATGTCGTTTGAGATCCCTTCGAGCTGGGCGACGGTTTTGTTCAGGTTCTCGTAGAGTTGCTTGTCGTTGATCAACTGTCCCGCGGTACCTTCGCCGCTGTTTATTTTTTCGATAGTGCTCTGGAGCTTCACCATCGTAAGCTTTGTTTCTGCAACAGTCGCATCAAGATTGTTGTAAAGCGATTCGTCGTTAACGATCCGGCCGATCGTGCCCTCACCTTGGTTGGCTTTGTTAAGGATCTCGTTTGCAGGAACGGCAAGTTTGTTTATCTGCTGAAGAAGATCGTTGCCGGTCTTTGTGAGTTGATTTACCGAGATCGCCTCGCTTGAATCAAGAACGTGATTCTCGGCAACTGGCGAGCCGTCAGCCGAGCCGGGAGAAATATTGATGATCTTTTCATTTGCCAGAACCGAGACTGCGATGAGCTGTGCGGTTGAGTCGGTCCTGATCCGCTCCGTTATCGGGCGACCGTTCAGTTCGGCATCAACTAGCATCCGAGCTTCGATCTTTTCATTTTCAGGTGAATCGGGCGGGAGAAAAATCACATCTTCGACACGGCCGATGCGGATACCGGCAAGCTGTACATCTGAGCCGGGCTTCAGGCCGTCTGCAGCCGCAAATCTCGCCTTCAGCACGAGCCTCTTCGCAAACGGGTTAAAGTCGCCCGTCGAATTTAATACCAGAAAAGCAAGGACCAGCAACCCGGCCAATACGAAGATACCGACGCGCAGTTGCGAAAGCGTTAATGAGTTTCGTGTTTGTACCATTCTTGCCCGTACTCCTATTTCCCGTGTACGAAAGTTCTGATATATGGATCTTCGGATCGCATCAGCTCTTCATCCTTACCTTCGAATCCGACCTTGCCGTCGCGGAGCATCATTATCTCCGTATTGATCATGCACAGCCTCTCGCCTTCCTTCTCAAACATCACCTCTCCATTCTCATCGATAACAGCATACTCGGATGAAAGGTAACGAAGATTGTTCATCTCGTGTGTAACGAAGATCGAGGAGACGTCGTGAAGGTCACGGAGCTTGATCGCGAGTTCGCAGATCGTCCTTGCCGTCGGGGGGTCAAGGCCCGCCGTCGGCTCGTCAAAGAGAACGATCTCGGGGTCGCCGACTAGCGCTCGTGCGATACCGACTCGCCGCCGCATTCCTCCCGAAAGCTCGTTCGGCATCTTGTCGATCGCGTCTTCAAGTGCGACAAACCGTAGCATGCGTCGAACTTCGGCCTCGACCTCCTCTTCCTCCACGCCCTGTTCGCGAAGCCGATAGGCTACGTTCTCATAAACGGGCAGGGAATCGAACAGCGCTCCTTCCTGAAATACCATTCCGATCTTTTGCCGCACCTGCATCAGTTCCGGCTCGTCGTAGTCTGTGATGTCTTCGCCATCGATCAGGATTCGACCGGCATCAGGCTTAATGAGCCCAAGAATAAGGCGGATGATGGTCGATTTCCCGCCGCCGCTTCGTCCGAGGATGATCTTCGTTTCGCCGCGGCGTACGGAAAAGCTGATACCGTTGAGGATCACCTTCTCGTCGAATGCAAGGCACACATCCCGGAACTCAATGACGGGAGCGACCCTCTCCGGAGCATCGATCGCTGCTTCCATATCGGAGAATTCGATCTCGTCCGAGAGTGGAAGTGCGCGTTTGCCGTCGTCAGCGAGCATAAATTTCCCCGATTATACGTTTCACAGTCGGCCGATGTCGAGAAGATACTGCAATGCCTTCGCGAGGAAGAAGTCGAAGATGATGACCCAGATCGATGCAGTTACGACAGAATTAGTGACGGACCGGCCGACACCGACCGTGCCACCGAGAGTGCTGAGTCCCTTATGGCAGGCTACCACGCCGATTATCAGTCCGAAGAAGATCGGCTTTATCATTCCGCCGATTATGTCCTTCGTCGAAATGCCGTTTCGGACGGATTCGACAAAGACCTGCACGTCCTGACTGTAAATATAATTTGCAACGATTCCGCCACCGATCAGCCCGAATATATCTGCGGCCACGGTGAGAAGAGGCAACATCAGGATCAATGCAGCGATCCGTGGTACTACCAGCTTGCGGATCGGATCGGTGCCGAGTGCTCGCATTGCCTCGATCTGCTGCGAGACGACCATTGATCCAAGTTCCGCCGAGATGGCCGATCCAATCCTGCCCGAGACCATTAGGGCCGAAAGCACCGGGCCGAGTTCGCGAATAAGCGAGGTTGCGACCGAGCGGCCGGATTCATTTTGTATGCTGTAATATTCGAGCGTCGGATAGGTCTGCAGAACAAGCACGCCCCCGGTGAAGAACCCGGTAAGAAGGACGATCGGGAGCGAGCCCACGCCGATCATGTCCATCTGCCGGAGTGTTTCCGCAAAGTAGCGAGGGCCGTGGCGTAAACTAACGACGGAACGCCAGAGCAAAAGGCTCACATCCTGAAGCTCGGCGATAAATCTGAAAAGGGGATTCATCAGAAAACGGGTCGGCGGCGTTTCATCGAAGAACAGGCTAAGGTTACAACGACGGCGGGAAAACGGCAAACAAAAAGCCGCCCTTTCCGGGGCGGCGAGATGCATCGAGCTTAAAGCCTCTTAATTGATAGGACTTTGCTGCCGATTTCTCGGTGACAGTCTTTGGCCCGGACGATCCTGACGCGACGGTTGGGCCTGATTATCCTGTCGGCGAAGCATTCGTTGCTGCCGGTTCTCCGCAAATCTCCGCCGTAGTTCCCGAAATCGTTGAAGCTGTTCGGGATCGAGAATCTTTCGAATTGCCAATTCCTCCTCAAACCGCAAGCGGGCAACCTCTTTCTGGGCCTCTTGGAAAGCAGCGAGCTTAGATCGTACCTGGCCTTCATCTAAAAGATCGGCGTAAATAGCTTGGTCAAGCTCCCTATTCGCAAGCCGGAGTTGCATGGCAGCCGCCTGTCGTTTCGGCCTCCAATCTTGATTAAATCGGCGGAATTGTTGCACCTGCTCAGGCCTCAGCCCAAGGGCACGCATAAGATTCGGCCTTTCTTGTGCGGGCGGTGCATCAGGCTCTTCCGGGTCGGAACCGTCCTGTCCCAAGCCGACAGTAGCAAAAAGTGCAAAAGCCGCAACGAGTATGAGCGAAACGCGTGGAAGTGTTTTAAGGCTATTCAGCATCTATTTGTCCTCACGGGTTTCGATATCTGCGACGAGGTCTGAGAGACGAAGCCCGTAATCAAGATCATCGTCGTCCTCGGTCAATCGTGGCAGGTCCGCAGGTTGCACCGTCGCTAACGAGCTTTCAGACGGCTTCTTATCTGCCGGACCTCGGTTAACAGCAGCTTTTCGGTTCACAGGCTTAGAAAGCGTACGAACAGCCTCGGCTGGTTTTGCACGTTCCGGCATCGCGTCTGGAGCCTGTACAATCTCCGGGATTGGTGCGGTTCCCCGGTCGATTGTGGGTTGGGAAATCGTCACCTCATTTTCCTTGACGATGTCTGGCGTCGCCGCCTGATCCGATGATGAAAGGTAGAACGCTCCAGAAATAATTCCTACCGCAATCGCCGCGAATCCGCCTGCGAAGGCCAGGCGTTGCGGCAGGGTAAACCATTCACGGATACCGTCCAGCCACCCTAAAGGTTCGCCATCAGACACTTTTGTCGCGAAGACGGCAGCAAGATCGGGCGTTGCAAGCGACGCGAATTCTTCCCGCTGCCACTCGTATACGGAGTATCGCGAGAATGACATCGCCGCGAACTCGTCGCGGCATTCGGCGCAATCGGCAAGATGTGCGTCGAAGATATCCCGGTCGGCATGGGAGTTCTCCCGGTAGATGTAAGGAAGGATCTCTGATGACCGTTCGCATCCGTTCTCAAATTGTAGTTTCTCTTCCTTCATTGCCTTCACGCCACCTCTATCGGCAGCCGGTCGAGTTTCGCCCGCAGTTGCTTAAGAGCCGTATATAGCCGACTCTTGACCGTACTCAATGGAACCTCAAGTGTTTCGGAGATCTCTTGAAAGGTCATCTCTTCAAATTCTTTCATTACGACAACCTGCCTGAGCTCAGGCGGAAGCGACGTCACCGCGTTCCTGACGTGAAAAAGCCGTTCGGCTTTTTCGGCAGTGTTCGCCGGTGAGCTCTTAGCCGGAGCAATGAATACCCTTTCAGCCTCATTGGTCTCTTCGTCGAGAAACTCTTCCGGCCTGGCCTTCTGGCGCCGTTTGATCGTCAGGCATTGGTTAACCGCGATCCGATGCAGCCAACTCGAAACCTTTGCGTCACCACGAAAATTCTTAATGTTGCGATAAGCCGAAACAAACGTTTCCTGTGCCGCGTCTTTGGCTTCGTCCTCGCGGCCAAGCATACCGAAACAAAGTGCAAATATCTTTCGTTCCCAACGCTTCACAAGAGCGCCGAAAGCATCGGGGTCATCGCCCACGGCCGCGGTCACAAGCTGTTCATCCGTCAGATCTCCAAACATTGGCAAAACCGATCGCTGACTATTGAAAAACGGCCCGTGTTCGGCAATTCCCCGTGGCCACAAGCTTAGACGCCCCTTACCTAGAAAAAGTTGACGAAATGTAGACTAGTAGGCCCGGGCGAAAATTACCCGTTTTGTCGATTCGGCTCCGGAATAGACACATTTTCCGGCTTCCTCAATAGAATTCAGCGGGATGCACCGGATCGTTGCCTTAGTTTCCTCCTTGATCTTGGCCTCCGTTTCGTCTGTTCCGTCCCAATGGGCGGAGATAAAGCCGCCCTTCTCGATCTGTTCCTTAAATTCGTCCCAAGTATCGACGGGAAACATGTTTGCATTTCGGAACTGTAAAGCCCGATCGTAGATCGCGGCCTGGATCTCATCAAGAAGCGTTCTTATGTGTTCCACTACGCCATCGATCGGCCGTGATTCCTTGGTAAGCGTGTCACGGCGGGCGACCTCGATCGTGCCGTTCTCGAGATCACGCATTCCAACCGCAAGTCGGACAGGTACGCCTTTGAGTTCATACTCAGCGAACTTCCAACCGGACCGCTGTTTGTCATCGTCGTCGTATTTAACACTTATTCCAAGCGACTTGAGCTCGGCCATGACCGGATCTATTCGTTCGCTGATCTTCGCGAGATCCTCTTCGGTCTTATAGATCGGGATGATCACGACCTGGATCGGGGCAAGTTTTGGGGGCAGCACGAGACCATTGTCGTCGGAGTGTGCCATTATCAACGCTCCCATCAACCGGGTTGAGACGCCCCAGCTCGTGGCCCAGGCAAACTCGAGCTGGTTCTCCTTGTTAACGAACTTAACATCAAATGATCGAGCAAAATTCTGCCCGAGGAAATGTGAAGTTCCGGCCTGCAGGGCTTTTCCATCCTGCATTAAAGCCTCGATACAGTACGTTTCGACCGCACCCGCAAACCGTTCACTAGGAGTTTTGACTCCCTGGATCACCGGCATTGCCATCCAATTCTCAGCAAAGGCGGCATAGACCCCAAGCATCTGCTCGGTCTCAGCTACGGCTTCCTGCTCCGTCGCGTGAGCCGTATGGCCTTCCTGCCAAAGAAATTCAGCCGTGCGCAGGAAAATGCGCGTTCGCATTTCCCAGCGGACAACGTTTGCCCATTGATTGATCAGGATCGGAAGATCGCGCCATGACTGTATCCAATTCTTGTAGGCGTTCCAGATAACGGTCTCAGATGTTGGCCGGATTATCAGTTCTTCCTCAAGCTTTGAATCGGGATCGACGATCAGCCCCTTTCCACTTGGATCCGCTTTCAAGCGATAGTGCGTGACTACAGCACATTCCTTCGCGAAGCCTTCGGCATGCTCCTCTTCTTTCTCAAGGAACGACCGCGGGACGAAAAGCGGGAAGTAGGCATTCTGATGCCCAGTCGCCTTAAACATATCGTCCAGGGCCCTCTGCATCTTTTCCCAAATGGCGAAGCCATACGGCTTTATCACCATACAACCGCGGACCGCTGAATTTTCCGCAAGCCCGGCACGCTTAACTAATTCGTTGTACCATTCCGAGTAGTTCTCGGAGCGTTTCGGCAAGCCTTTACTCATATAGATAACCTTAACTGGTCAATAAAAACCTAGATACTAATTCATCTGGGTTCGCCTTACAATTTTACAAAAGCTAAGCTTTTCAATAACCTAAGCTTTCGCGCCATTAAGACGCCATAGATATGAGCGACTTCACCCTTGACTTCAACGACACTGCCACCGCCTTTGCCGACCGCTCTGATACCGAACTGAAAGAAAAGTACCGGTTGTTCAAGATGATGAATTCACCGCTTTTGAATTCGATCGGAACGGGTGCGGCAAAGTTTGCCCTTTCGATCGGACTTCCGGTCGAGGGCCTAATACGGGCAACGGTCTTCGAACAGTTTTGCGGCGGCGAGACCATTGAGGATTCGCAAATGGCTATCGAGCGGCTGGGGAGAGCAGGGATAGGAACCATACTCGATTACTCCGTTGAAGGTAAAACGAAGGAAGAAGACTTCGATCGGACAGCCGATGAGATCAAGCGAACGATCGAACGTGCCAAGGACGACCCAAATATTCCTTTTGCTGTCTTTAAATTCTCTGGGATCGCGCCGCTTGGAACGCTTGAGAAGATGTCGTCGAAGCAAAAGCTCGACGCAAAGGGTCAGATGAAGTGTGAGTCTATCTCGCGTCGTGTGGATGACATTTGTGGGCTAGCCTTTAAGCTGAAGCAGCCCGTTTTCATCGACGCAGAGGAATCGTGGATGCAGGATGCAATCGACCGGATCGCGACCGAGATGATGGAGAAATACAATTCGGAACGACCGATCGTGTTCAACACCATCCAGATGTATCGGCATGATCGTTTGGAGTTCCTCAAGGAGGCTCGACGGGCGGCAAACAAGGGTGGCTACAAACTAGGCATTAAGATCGTTCGTGGTGCCTATATGGAAAAGGAACGAGAAAGGGCTAAGGAAATGGGATATCCGTCACCAATACAGCCCGATAAGGCCTCTTCAGACCTTGATTACGATGCCGCGGTCGATTATTGCCTCAAGCATCTGGACGAGGTCGCATTCGTCGCCGGCACTCACAATGAAGCCAGTTGCTACCATCTCGCAAAGCGGATGTACGATGAAAATATCGCGAATAACCATCCACACGTACATTTTTCGCAGTTGCTCGGAATGAGCGACAACCTCTCGTATGTGTTGGCAAAGAACGGTTACAACGTTTCGAAATACGTGCCGTACGGTCCGGTCAAGGATGCCGTTCCCTATCTAATCCGCCGGGCGGAAGAGAATACATCGGTAACCGGTCAGGTGAGCAGGGAACTCACATTGATCACTCGCGAATTGAAGCGTCGTGGTTTATCTTAGGCCCAAATGAAGGCGAACTGAGCGGTCGGAAATCGTTCTTTCGGGATGTTTTTCCCATTGTTGTACGAGAGAAACGAGATCCGAAGTTAGTTCTTGATTAGCAAGTCGCGAGACCTGAGTACTTTCAAATGCCCGCTCGGTCAAGGCGACGTGATCAATGGCAACTGAGAGCGACCCGTGTAACGCTTGGGCTTCCGCTGATTCGATATCGAGAAAAAGGTCCGAATAGCCTCGGACATGCCAAACAGTTTGACCGCCGTCGCTTCCAATAGCTAGGACTCGAATCAGCCCGAATCCCGATTCAAGCTGAAACGCGAGAAAATCGCCGGGCACGAAGCCGTAAGTATCTGACATATTGAAAGGGTATGACACTTTTCGATCGATCGGCAAATCCGATCGGCCCAAACAAATGACCACCGTATTGAGGTGATTTAAATCATGGAATCAGTCTTCACGAACCTGCATATTGTTCACTATCTTCCGATACTTTCAACACTTTTTTCAGCATTCTTTCTCATCCATATCGGGAAGAGATATCTTAGCCGCGGCGGCTCGCATCTCCTTTGGTGGGCGATCGGGGTTTTCACATACGGGCTTGGGACACTACTTGAGTCCATTGTTACCCTTAGCGGGAACACACCGGTGCTAAACAAGTATTGGTACGTAGCCGGGGCGATCCTTGGCGGCTATCCGCTTGCACAGGGGTCCGTCTTTCTACATTTCCGCCGACGAACAGCATTGGTACTTACAGGGCTCTCTCTCCCTTTCGTGATATTCGCGTCGATCGCGGTGATCCTTTCGCCGACAAATGTATCAGCGCTTGAGAGCTTTCGTCCGAGTGGTGCCGCTCTCGAGTGGCAGTGGGTGCGGCTTCTGACGCCGTTTATAAACGGTTATGCTGCGATCTTTTTGATAGGATCAGCCGCATATAGCGCTGTTCGATTTTCGAAGATCGAAAACGGATTCAATCGGGCCATTGGCAATACACTGATTACAATTGGAGCGATCCTCCCGGGAATTGGTGGAGGAATGGCAAAGGCCGGCATGGTAGAAGCCCTGTATATCGGTGAATTCGTTGGGATCATTCTCATCTTTTGTGGCTATTACGTTTGCATTCGTGATTCGAAGGTCGTACCTGCCGCTAACGCAGGTATCGTATTGCACGAAGACAAGACGTAAAAGGCTGCCAACTAAGAGACGACGCCGTGTTTGCGCATCTGCTCCCACATCCATACCTTCGAACCTGCATCGCCCACACCGTCTCCGGCACCGGCAATACCGCCATGAGTGGTGTCAAAATCTTTCTTGACCAGATTCACTCCGCTGGCCGCCTGCTGGCCACAGGTCGGAAAAATCTGCCGGTCCATCCAGCTCTTCTTTGTGGCAATCGCATGATAACAATTCACAACGCTGCTCGGGATGTAGTTGAGGTCCGAGTTCGTTGAGGTATCCTGATCAACGGCGTCGAAAAGGAACATTGCTTCGACGGAACGTCCTTTGCTCTTTAGGTTGTAGGCCGTCTGGATACACGCTGCAGCACCGCGGCTCCAGCCTATTAGAAAAACGCTCTCTTGTCGGGCTTCGATAAATGCGCATGCCCAATCGGCCATTTTTCGGATATTGATCTGGCTGCCGGACATCGAGATAGCAGCCGGGCCGGGAATGTACTTCGCGTGGTGTTCACGCGTCGTCAAATAGGCTTCCCAAACGTAGTATTTGTAATTGTTTTCGCCGAAGATGGTCGGCGAACTCCCTTCAAGACAAACAAGCACGGGCCATTCTCCTTGCGGTTTGGTTTCAAGACTTTATCGAAATAGGTACCTAAGATAACATAGCCATTTCGCATTATTGAAATTTCGGTCGGAAAAGGGGCAATACTTACGTAATGGCGAAATTTGTTTCTGCTGAAGAGGCCGTCGGTTCCATCTCGTCCGGTGACCGCGTATTCATACACGGGGTCGCAGCGGCTCCGCGAGTTCTCATCGACGCGATGGTGGCACGCTCCGCCGTGCTTCGGGACGTCGAACTCGTACATCTGCACACTGAAGGTCGGGCGCCGTACTCGCTGCCCGAGCACGAAAGCTCGTTTCACGTTAACGCCTTTTTCGTTGGCGGAAATGTTCGCGAGGCCGTGAACGAAGGTCGCGGCGACTATATTCCCGTTTTTCTCTCTGAGATTCCGGCACTTTTTCGGCGCAAGGTGCTTCCGCTCGATGTCGCTTTGATCAACGTCTCCCCGCCAGACTCCCACGGATTCTGCTCGCTTGGTGTCTCGGTCGATATCGCGCGAGCGGCCGCCGATACGGCGAAGATCGTGATCGCACAGATCAATCCGCATGTGCCAAGAACCATTGGCGATGCGCTCGTTCATATCAATGACATTCACTTCGCCGTCGAGGTCGATGAGCCGCTGCCCGAGGTCCCTCCTCCTGCTCCGACCGCGGTCGACGAAGCGATCGGCCGCTCGATCGCTGAACTCATCGAAGACGGGGCCACGCTCCAGATGGGCATCGGTGCCATACCGAACGCCGTTCTCGCCTCTCTCACAAACCACAAGGATCTTGGCATTCATACGGAGATGTTCTCCGATGGGCTCATCGACCTGGTCGAGTCCGGTGTCGTTAACGGCCGCAAGAAGGCGAAACATCCGGGCAAGATCGTTTCGGGTTTCGTAATGGGCACGAAGCGGCTCTACGACTTTGTCGATGACAACCCGCAGGTGCTTATGCTCGATATCGGCTATGTCAACGATACGTCCGTGATCCGCCGCAACCCGAAGGTAACGGCGATTAATAGTGCTATTGAAGTGGACCTGACCGGACAGGTTTGCGCGGATTCTATCGGGCGGCGGCAGTATTCCGGCGTTGGCGGGCAGATGGACTTCATCCGCGGGGCATCGCTTTCGGAAGGCGGAAAGCCGATCATTGCTTTGCCCTCGAGCACCTCGCGTGGCGAGAGCAAGATCGTGCCGTTCCTTAAGGAAGGGGCCGGTGTTGTAACGACCCGTGCTCACGTCCACTACATCGTCACCGAATACGGCGTCGCCGATCTTTACGGCAAGAACCTCCGCCAACGGGCGAGGGAACTGATCCGCATCGCCCATCCCGACCATCGAGAGGAACTCGAACGGCAGGCCCGCGAACGCTTCCACCGCTTTTAGAATGGAGAAATCGCATCTGCACTGATATAATTCGACCTTATAGTTAGAAAATATATATTTATTATCTGAGGACATATGACAGACACGAACAAAGCAGTTATTTTGAGTGCCGC
>CAZGLZ010000016.1:0-46686 GCA_964526245.1 uncultured Chloracidobacterium sp.
ACATCTCGGAATTCATAACGGAGAACTTTGGGGCAAATGCCAGCTACGTTGAGGCCCTGCTTGAGCGTTATAAGAATGACGCCGGCTCGGTGGATGAATCATGGCAGAACTATTTCGGCGAGCTTTTGGCCGGCGGAAGGCCCGACCCCGACTCTCCGGCACGGCCTGCCGAAGAGGCAAAACCGACTCCCGCCGTAAAGCCCGAACCCGCCGCCAAGCCGGTTTCTTCAGCCCCGCCCGCACCGGCCGGCGTTGAGACCAAGGCCATCATCGGCCCGGCAAAAAAGATCGTCGAGAACATGGAGCAGAGCCTTTCGGTTCCAACGGCGACGAGCTTCCGCGACGTTCCGGTCAAGCTGCTTGAGGAGAACCGCCGCGTCATCAATGAGCAGCTAAAGTCACGCGGCAAGGGCAAAGTCTCGTTCACACACCTCATCGCCTGGGCGATCGTCCAGTCGGCCAAGGAATATCCGCAGATGAACAAGGGCTTTGCCGTTGTTGAGGGAGCTCCTTCGCGGGTCGAGAACGATAGCATCAATCTCGGCATCGCCATCGATATTGAAAAGAAAGATGGCTCTCGGAGCCTGCTTGTCCCGAACATCAAGGGCTGCGAACGGATGACCTTCCGCCAGTTCCTTGACGCCTATAACGAACAGGTCGCAAAGGCCCGCGATGGCAAGCTTGAGATCGCCGACTTTCAGGGCACGACCATCTCGCTGACCAATCCCGGAACCATCGGCACCGTTGCCTCGAACCCGCGGCTGATGGCCGGCCAGAGCGCCATCATCGCGACCGGTGCCATCGAATATCCGGCCGAATATCAGGCGATGACAGAGGCCGCACTTTCGCAGATCGGTATCAGCAAGACGATGACGCTGACCAGCACCTACGACCATCGTGTCATTCAGGGTGCGGAGAGCGGTTTCTTCCTCGCAAAGATCCATAAGCTGCTCGTCGGGCAGGAAGGCTTCTACGACAAGGTCTTTGCCGAGCTCGAGATCAAGATACCGCCGATGCGTTGGTCCGAGGACTTCAACCCCGCTCTCTTCGGCGGCGACCGCATCGCCGAACAGACCGAGAAGCAGGCGAACGTGTTGCAGCTCATCAATGCCTACCGCACCCGCGGCCACTTGCTCGCAGACGTTGATCCGCTCGATATGGCGCCTTACAGTGCCGAGGAGCTTGAGCTTGAGAACTTTGGCTTGACCATCTGGGACCTCGACCGCGAATTCATCACGGGCGGTCTCCACGGCGAAAAGACACTGACGCTCCGCCGCATTCTCGAGATACTTCGCCGTGCTTATTGCGGCAAGGTCGGCACCGAGTACCGCCACATTCAAAGCAAGGAAGAGAAGGAATGGATACGGCGGCAGATACGCCAGCATTTCGTCGATACCGAACCGCTCGCTCCTGAGATCAGAAAGGAGCTTCTGCTTCGGCTCATCGAGGCCGAACAGTTCGAGCAATTTCTGCACAAAAAATATCTCGGGCAAAAGCGCTTCTCGCTTGAGGGTTGCGAGACCGTTATCCCGATGCTCGACCAATTGGTCGAAAGCGCTTCTGACCGCGGCGTTGACGAGATCTTTATGGGAATGGCCCACCGCGGCCGGCTGAACGTTCTATCGAATATCGTCGGCGACGTCCATACGGGCGACCTCGCCGAGCGGATCTTCACGATCTTTGAAGGAAGTTCGCACCCGAGCTTCCCGGCCGATGAGGGCGACGTGAAGTATCACCAAGGGGCCATCGGCAAACGGAAAGCGAAGTCCGGCAAAGAGATCCAGATCGAACTCGCTTGTAACCCATCGCACCTGGAGTTCGTCGATCCGGTCGTCGAGGGAATGGCTCGTGCCCGCCAGGATCAGCTTCTTGGCGGCGCAGAGGCAGACGCACGCGAACGCGACGCCGTTCACGACCGTATCCTGCCTGTGCTGCTCCATGGCGACGCGGCATTTGCGGGCCAGGGCATCGTGATGGAAACGCTCCAGCTCGCAAGCCTCCGCGGATACCGCACCGGCGGCACGATACATATCGTGATCAATAACCAGATCGGCTTTACGACCTCGCCCGAGGCGAGCCGCAGCTCGATCTATTCGACCGACGCCGCACAGATCACGCAGACGCCGATCTTCCACATCAACGGCGACGACCCGGAGGCGGCCTATCGCGTAACGCAGATCGCACTCGATTATCGCCAGGAATACAACAAGGACGTCGTGCTTGATTTGGTCGGCTTCCGCCGGCTTGGCCATAACGAGGGCGACGAGCCGAGCTACACGCAGCCGCTGATGTATGCTCGCGTCAAGGCTCATCCGGGCGTACGGCACCTGTACGCCGAGCACCTTATCCGCGAGGGCGTGATAACGGCTGAGGAACTTGCCGAAATGACCGGCCAGATCGTTGCCAAGTACGAGGGCATTCTCGAACGCGCCAAGGGTATCGCGGGCGGGACAAAGAAGCGGACCGAGCTCCCGCCGCATCCGGCCGAAGAGGATGGCTCGGCCGTCATCGAGACCGGCGCCGCTCGCGAGGTGCTCAGTGAGATCGCCGAAAAGATCACGCTTATCCCCGATGGCTTTTCGATCAACCCGAAGATGGTCGGCCAGCTTGGTAGGCGTGCCAAGATGGGCACGGGCGAAGTGCCGATGGATTGGGCGTTCGGCGAGGCGATGGCGTTCGGTTCGCTCGTCAAGGAAGGCCACCGCGTCCGCCTCAGCGGACAGGACTCCGGCCGTGGCACATTCTCGCAGCGGCACGCCCTAATGTACGACACCAACACCGGTGACCTTTGGTCGCCGCTCGGCGATATCCGCAGCGACGCCGACCCGCAAGCCCGGTTTCAGGTTTTTGACAGCTCACTTTCAGAGAACGCCGTTCTCGGCTTTGAATACGGCTATGCTGTCAAGGCTAAGAACGCCCTTGTGATGTGGGAAGCTCAGTTCGGCGACTTCGCCAATGGAGCGCAGGTCATCATCGACCAATACATCGCGGCGTCCGAGGACAAATGGGGACAGAAGTGCCGGCTCGTGATGCTGCTTCCGCATGGCTACGAGGGCCAGGGGCCGGAGCACTCCTCCGCTCGGCTCGAGCGCTTTCTGCAGCTTTGTGCCGAGAACAATCTGCAGGTCTGCTACCCGACCACACCGGCACAGTATTTCCATATGCTCCGGCGGCAGGTCAAGAGCGACAGCGTTCGCCCGCTGGTCGTTATGACGCCGAAGAGCTTGCTCCGGCTTCCGGCTGCTTCGTCGCAGATCGATGATTTGACCAATGGCGGCTTTCGTCCGGTGCTCGATGATGCGGCAATCGAGGATCGCTCGAAGGTCACCCGCGTCGTCATTAGCTCCGGCAAGGTCTTCTACGACCTGCAGGCCGGCCGCGAAGAAGCGAACGATGGCCGTGTCGCACTCGTCCGGCTTGAGCAGTTCTATCCCTTCCCGTCGGCGGCGATAACGGAAACGCTTGCCTCGTACCCGAACGCGAAGGCCATCGTTTGGGCCCAGGAAGAACCGCAGAACATGGGCGGCTGGACGTTCGTCGAACCGCGGCTGCGAAGCCTTCTCGCCGATGGCCGCAATCTCCGTTACATCGGCCGCGTTGCTTCAGCCTCGCCGGCGACCGGGTCTTACACGATCCACGAACTCGAACAGAAGCAGATCGTAGACCGCTGCCTCTCTGCCGATACCGATGAGATCTCTGCGGCGAGCGAGCCCGAGGTTTCGGAGAAACTTGCGCCTGCAACGGCCTGAGGCCGAACGGGCATCTTAATTTGAGTGAGGGCGGTCGGCCGCCTTCGTTTCCCCGGAGCAGATGGTCAATACGGTTTACATTGCCCTTGGTTTTGCGGCCCTAGCTACTTGGTTGGGAGCTCTAACAGCTTGCGAATCGGCACCAGCTGTCACACTCGAGCCGTCTCGCTTTGCAGAGGTGCAGGCAACGCCAACGCCGCAGGTAAAAGACACCATCACTATCGCTGCCGTCGGCGACATAATGCTTGGCTCACCCTTTCCGAATGACACGCGAATGCCGCCGAACGACGGTGCCGATCTGCTCAAGGAAGTAACACCACTTCTCTCGGCCGCGGATATCGCTTTCGGTAACCTTGAGGGGCCGATGACCGATGGCGGCGAATCGGAAAAATGCCGCCCGCCGAAGCCGAACGAGCCGATTCGCTGTTACGCTTTCCGGATGCCGACCCGCTATGGAAAGTATTTGAAAGAAGCGGGATTTGATGTGCTGAGTCTCGCGAATAATCACTCGCTCGACTTTGGCCTATCAGGAATCGCCGATACACGGAAAACGCTCGACGCTCTGGGCCTGAAACACGCTGGCAGCGACCGCCTGAAACACTCGACCGCGTACCTCGAAGTAAATGGGCTGACTGTCGCCTTCATCGGATTTGCCCACAACTCGATCGTCCCGAACGTCAACGACCTCGTCACCGCCCGCCGGCTCGTGACCGAGGCGGACAAGAAAGCCGACATCGTCGTCGTTTCATTCCACGGGGGAGCCGAGGGCACGGCCAATCAGAACGTCCCGAACCGGACCGAGATGTACTTTGGCGAAAAGCGCGGAAACCTGCCGCTCTTTTCCCGCACCGTTATCGATGCCGGTGCCGACCTTGTGCTCGGCCACGGGCCGCACGTGCTCCGCGGCATCGAGGTCTATAAAGACCGCCTTATCGCCTATTCGCTCGGCAACTTTGCCACTTATGGCTGGTTCCGGCTCGAGGCCGAAACGGCCCTTACGGCAATCCTCGAAACCGAACTTGACCGCGATGGCCGGTTTATTTCCGGCAAGATCCACGCCGGCCGCCAGGAAGGCCGCGGCATCCCCGTGCTCGACCGGACGGGGGACGCGATCCGCAAGGTCCGCTCGCTCTCGCTCAACGACTTTGGCCCAAACGCCCCGGAGATCTCTGATACCGGCACCATCACCCCCAAACCCGCAAGACGCTGACCCTTGCCGTGATGAGATAGAAAAAGAGGCCGCCTGAATATGCACTCAGGCAGCCTCTCATTTAATTTGTGGTGGCGGGGGGGAGGATCGAACTCCCGACCTTGGGGTTATGAATCCCACGCTCTAACCATCTGAGCTACCCAGCCTGAAAGATAAGAGTATAGGTTGTACCGCGAAAAAATCAAGCGAATTTCGGCGGTTCGTCCGCCGGGCGGTCTTGCGCTCGGGTCGTCTGCTGTTAGAATTTCCACTTGAGTTTTTTCCGGGAGTAAACTTACCGCAGCATGCCACTTGTCTTAGGAGCAGCCGTTGAGCACGCGCAGGTTCTACTTGCGCTCTTTATCATGATCGCCGCCGCGAAGGTGATGGCGGAGATATTTGAGCGGCTAAAGCAGCCGGCCGTCGTCGGTGAGATCCTGGCCGGCGTCATCATCGGACCGAGCGTTCTCGGCTGGGTGCAGCCGTCCGAGATCATCGGTATCGTTGCTGAGATCGGCGTGATTTTTCTGCTTTTCATGGTCGGGCTTGAGACGAAGCCGCAGTCAATACTTCGCGTCGGGAAAAAGGCATTTCTTGTCGGAACGCTCGGTGTCATTCTGCCCTTTATCGCCGGTTATCTGATCGCGATGGCTTGGGACGGCTCGTTCGTTGAGGCGATGTTCATCGGGGCGGCACTTGTAGCGACCTCGGTCGGGATTACAGCGCGTGTGCTCGGCGGGCTCGGCCTGCTCGATAAGCGAACCTCGAAGATCATTCTCGGCGCAGCGGTCATTGACGACATACTCGGGCTTATCATACTTTCGGTCGTCTCTGCAGTTAGTACCGGACAGGTCAACTACGTCGAACTCGGCAAAACTGCCCTGCTGGCGATCGGGTTTACCGCACTTGTCGCGACGATCGGCTCGCATGCGATGAAGCGGCTCGCACCGCGGGTCGCGGCACTGAGGCTCGATAAACCCTTCTTCAATACCGGCCTGATCTTGTGCCTCGGGCTTTCGGTCGCCTCGATGTACGTAGGTGTCGCGGCGATCATCGGCGCATTTCTTGCCGGTATGGCCCTTGCCGAACCGACCGAGGAGAACCATGGGATGCACAAGCTGACCTCAGGCGTGACCGAGTTCCTGGTGCCGTTCTTCTTGGTCAATATCGGGATGCAGCTTAACCTTGCGGTCTTCAAGGAATGGGAGGTGGTCGCCCTTGCCGTGGTCATCACGTTCTTTGCATGCATCACCAAATTCATCGGTTGCGGGCTCGGAGCCTGGGGCCTCTCGCGGCGAGAAATGGCGCAGGTCGGCGTCGGAATGATCCCGCGGGGTGAGGTCGGCATCGTCGTCGCACAGATCGGGCTCGGGCTCGCTGTCATTACGGACAAGTTCTTCGCTGCGGTTCTTTTTATGGCGGTTGCGACCACGCTTATTGCACCGCCGCTGATAAAGCATTTCTTTGCCGAGGATAAGAATAAGGACGGTATTCCGGATCCGTTTGAGGAGCACGATGTCAGAGGAGAATTCACAAGGATCGGATGAGAAAAAGGCACCGGGACTGCTGACGCGGTGGTTCCGCTATCTGCGTTTTCTGCTCTCGATCCGCGGCGGCACGGACGTCGGTGGAACCATCGAGGAGATCTGCGAAAACGTAAAGCTCCGCGGGGCGAATACGTGGCTGCTGGTCTGTTCGGCCTTGCTTGCCTCTATCGGGCTTGACGTGAATTCGACGGCGGTGATCATCGGGGCGATGCTCATCTCGCCGCTGATGTCGCCGATACTCGGAGTCGGGCTTAGCGTCGCAACGCTTGACCGTCAGCTCCTGAAGACCTCGGTCGGCAGTCTGGGCATTGCGACGTTCGTCTCGTTACTGACGAGCATTATCTATTTTCTCATCTCGCCCTTTGCAGAAATGACCTCCGAACTCAGCGCCCGGACAACTCCGACGATCCTCGACATCGGGGTAGCGTTCTTCGGCGGAGTGGCCGGTGTCGTTGCCGGCTCGCGTAAGCGAAAGACAAATGCCATTCCCGGCGTGGCTATCGCGACCGCGTTAATGCCTCCGGTCTGTACCGCCGGTTTCGGGCTTGCGACCGGTGACTGGACGACATTTCTTGGGGCTCTCTATCTCTTTTTCATAAACGCATTCTTTATCTCGCTTGCGACATACTTGCTTGCCCTTTGGCTAAGATTCCCTAAAAAAGCAAAGCTCAATGAAGAGCAAGGGGCTCGAGTGCGGCAGACCGTGATCGCATTTGCCGTTATTGTGACCATCCCGAGCGGATTGATAATGTGGGGCGTGCTTGACCGGCTTCAGACGGAGCGCGGCATCCGCAATCTGATCAATGCCGAGTTCAGGAAAGACGACCGTCAAGCCTTCCGCTGGACCCTATCGGAAGAGGACGGCCGACGATTGCTGAAGATCTACGCCTTCGGTGCTCCCATATCATTCGAAGAAGAGCAGCGGCTCCGGCGTGTGAAGAACGAGTTTGGCCTTTCATCTTTGGATATGAAGATCTACAAGATGAACGTGTCACCTTCGGAATTCAAAAACATCACCGGTGAGTTTGAGGCGAGCTTGGTTGATGGCCTCCGAGCTCTTAGCGAGGTAGACCAGAACCGTTCCAAAGAGCTTGAAGAGCTGCGCAATGCACTTACCGAACTGACGAAAAAGACCGACCCGCTCGAGGCGTTTGCGATGGAGGTCACCGACAGATACTCGACAGTGGAGACCGCCCTGTGGCTGCCGCCGACAACCTCGGAGGAAGCTGAAGCATCAACTGAAAAGACGGTGCTTTCGGTGAAGTTTCGGCCGGAGGTTGCTGAGGCCGAGCGCGTCCGCGACCTGCGTTCTATCACCCGGACACTTGCGGAACGTTGGCCAAAGCGGGGGCTTTCGGCGGTTGAAGAGAAGCAGGAGAATGCGGTTACCGAACCAGCACAATAGAAAAGCGATCCTTAAAGGGACGGTGCAGATCGTCGCCCTTGGACTTTTTGTTTGCGCGTTTGCGGGTATCGGTCTCGCCCAGCGAACCACTTCGGTTGCAACTGCGGCGTTGACGGTAAAGACCGAACCGGGGGCAAAGATCTGGCTCAACAATATCTATTTTGGAACAGCCGGGACGAACGGCGAGCTTACGGTCAAGCTTCCGCCGAAAGCTCCGATCGAGGTGCGAGTAAGGGCGGCGGGTTTTGCTCCCGTTGCGGTCAAAGCCGGGACGCAACGAACGGTGGCAGTTGCCCTCAAGCGGACGGACGACGCGGCCGAGCTTGCATTTCAGGCCGCCGAGCGGCAGGCTTCGATCGACCGGCGCGAAGCGATCGAGCTCTTCGAGAAGGCGATCGAGCTGCGGCCGGTTTTCGTCGAGGCACATCTTGCACGGGCGCGGAATCTCATCGAGACGGGAGACTTCATCGAGGCCGAGGCGTCGCTTGCCGAGGCTAGAAAGGCCGCTCCAACGCTTCCCGAGATCTCGGCGATCGCCGGCAGACTTTATCGCGAGGAGGGCGACTTCGCAAAGGCCGAGGCCGAGTTCGAACGAGCTTTGGCCGATGGGAAGGGATTTCAGCCCGAGGCCTTGACCGGGCTTGGAATGCTCTACGCTGACCGTGCCGAAACGCCGCGAGGCGAAGATTCGTTGGCCGCGACGCTTGAATACTACTCGCTTGCGGAAGCGAATCTGCGGAAGGCGATCGAGCAACTCGCCGGAGCGCCGGATGCAAAGGTCGTTTTCCAGTATCTCGGCCGGCTGCTTGAGCGGCAGGGCAAGGCCGCCGAAGCCATCGAGCTTTACCAAAAATTTCTTGAGATCTTTCCCGATAGCGTTGAGGCAACCGCCGTCCGCTCCTTCATCGAACAGCTCCGGCGACCTCGATAAACGGCACACCGATTCATTCTGACCTGTTTTCTGTCAAAAAAGTGCCTTGACACGGTCAGAATAAATGCGTATTATCTTTTTACAACGGTGTTTTCCACTGTTGTAACGCCGTCTCTTCATTTGAATTAGTCAAAGAAAGACTCTTCACCTCTACTTCTGACCCGGTTTCCTTTTTTTCAGGTACCCGACGCAAATAAATGTCAGCTAAACTTGGGGAAATCCTTGTCCGCGAGAACCTCTTGACGCCCCAGCAGCTTCGTGAAGCGCTCGACTATCAGCGCACGAACGGCGGCCGCTTGGGGTCCAGCCTAGTCAAACTCGGGATGATCTCCGATGACGTAATAACGGCCGTCCTTTCACGCCAATACGGCGTGCCCTCCATCAATCTCGATCTCTTTCATATCGAGGCGGACGTTATCAAACTCATCTCACAGGAGGTCGCTCTCAAATACACAGTACTGCCGATCTCGAAGGTTGGAGCGACGCTAACACTTGCGATGGCCGACCCGACGAACGTCTTTGCCATGGACGATATCAAGTTCATGACGGGGCTTAACGTCGAACCGGTGATCGCATCTGAGGCTTCGATCCAGATGTCGATCGGCAAATATTACAGCGGCACGATGGACATTGATGTCTTCGATGCCGCATTTGCCGAGTCCTTCGTCGCCGGCGGCCGCAACGGCAAGAACGGTAACGGAAAGGCCTCAAAGAACGGCAAAGGCGGGGATCGGCTCTCAGATGCCGACATCGACGTTTCGCTTGGTGATTTTGAATTTCACGGTGACGGCGAAGAGCTCGAGATCGTCGATACGAATGAAGAGATCAACCTTGCCGACCTGGCGCGTGCTTCAGAAGATGCACCGGTCGTTCGTCTGGTCAATGTGCTCTTGGTGGACAGCCTCAAACGAGGAGCTTCGGATATCCACGTCGAATGCTACGAGAAGCTCTTCCGGATCCGGTTCCGCATTGACGGCGTTCTCTACGACGTTATGCAGCCGCCGATGAGGATGCGCGACGCGCTCATTTCTCGGCTTAAGATCATGGCGAAGCTCGACATCGCCGAAAAGCGTTTGCCGCAGGACGGCCGCATCAAGATCAAGGTAAAGGTCGATGACCGTTCACGCGAACTCGACTTCCGCGTTTCGACGCTGCCGACCCTGTTTGGCGAAAAGGTCGTACTCCGGCTTCTGGATAAAGACAAGCTGATGCTTGATATGGCCAAACTCGGGTTCGAGCCCGAGAGCCTTGCGAAGTTCAAGCGGGCGATCGCCAATCCCTACGGAATGGTACTCGTCACAGGCCCGACCGGTTCCGGTAAGACGAACACGCTCTATTCCGCACTTCAGTCGCTCAACACTTCTGAGACGAACATCATGACGGCCGAGGACCCGGTCGAATTCAACCTTGAGGGCATCAATCAGGTTCAGATGAAGGAACAGATCGGGCTCAACTTTGCGGCTGCCCTTCGCTCCTTCCTGCGTCAGGACCCGAACATCGTGCTCGTCGGCGAAATTCGCGACTTCGAAACAGCCGAGATCGCGATCAAGGCGGCACTCACCGGCCACCTCGTGCTCTCGACGCTTCACACGAACGACGCTCCTTCGACCGTTTCGCGGCTTGTCAACATGGGCATCGAGCCCTTCTTGGTAGCGACCTCGGTCAACCTAATCCAGGCTCAGCGGCTCATCCGCAGGATCTGCAAGGACTGCAAGGAAGAGGTCGAGGTCTCAAAGGAATTGCTTATCGAGATCGGCTTTTCGCCGAGTGAGGTCGATGACCTTCGGCTCTATAAAGGCCGCGGTTGCGACACCTGTCTTAACACAGGCTTCAAGGGCCGGGTCGGCCTATATGAAGTAATGGAAGTAACGGATGAGCTCCGCGAGCTGATCATCATCGGTGCGAGTGCGATCGAGATCCGCAAGAAGGCGATCGAGCTCGGAATGATCACTCTTCGCGAGTCGGGGCTCTGCAAGATCAGAGAAGGGATCACGACGATAGATGAGGTCGTGAAGGAAACAGTGCTTTAACCACAGGAGGAAGTATGGCAATACGTGCGATCGTAATTTCGATAGCTTTACTGCTCGGGCTCGGGACATTCATCCCGCTGGCGACCGAATATGCCGAGGCCGGAGCGGTCAAGACCAAGCGCTATAAGAACAAGAAGAAAAAGAAAAGGTATTGGCGCGGTGTCAAGAAATATTCGAAGCGCTGGTGGCAGCTTTATCGTGCCCAGGAACGCCGCAAGCGGCAGGTTGCTCAGCGTCGTCGTGCCCTGAGGCTCCGCCAAATGCGGCTTGCTAAGGCAAGAAAGGTTGCAGAGGAACGCCGTGCCGCGGTTGCCGCAGGCAAGACTCAGCCGAAAGAAACCGCAGCGGTGCTGCCCTCGGGTGCTCCGGCTCCAAAGAACTGGTCGGTCGGTAGTGCCGATTCGAGCGAACTGAAGTTCGACGTCGCCGGCAACAGCGGATCGAGCGTTGGTTCGGCTTCGATCTCGGTCGTAGGTGCGGCTACGGGTGATTCATCGTCGCGGTTCAACAACAAGACCGTTGGCGGCATTCCGACAACGGCCCTTCGCCGCGACGTCATCAATAAGATGATCAAGGAGAATGGGTGGGTCGTCAATGACTACCAAAAGCAGGTCGGCGACGACACGGTCTATGTCGTAGTTGCCCAGTCGCAGGGCCGCGACGGCCGCGTACACTCACGGCTGTTCTACTTCACCGAGGCCGGCGGACGCGTTTACAGCGTTGCGACGAACTCGGCGACCGACTCGGCCGAACGCCTAGCCGAAGAATCGGAAAAGGTGATTCAGTCACTTCGCGGCGGCACCCGCCGTACGCAGCAGGCCGCAGTTCGCGAATAGCGAACGCCTTCAAACACCAACCGTGCAGCCGCAAGCCGCCATACCTTGCGGCTGCATGATACGCCCGCACACAAAGAATCATGAGTATCGAAACCACAGACAACATTGCATCGCAGGTGACGCTTCCCGAATTGTTGAAGCGAATGACCGACCTCGGCGGTTCCGACCTTCACCTGACGACCAACTCGGCCCCGCAGGTTCGCGTTCACGGCCACCTTCGACCGCTGGACGGCTTCCCGCCGATGACGCCTGCGGACACCAAGCGGCTAGCTTATTCGGTTCTGACCGATGCCCAGAAGCACCGCTTTGAAGAGAACCTCGAGCTCGACTTTTCATTCGGCCTCAAAGGAATGTCGCGGTTTCGTGCCAACCTTTTCAACCAGAAGGGAGCGGTCGGCGCGGTCTTTCGTGCGATCCCCTACGAGATCAAGACCTTCGAGGCTCTCGGCCTTCCGCCGGTCGTCTCGGACCTTTGCAACAAGCCTCGCGGGCTGATCCTTGTTACAGGGCCGACCGGTTCGGGTAAATCGACGACGCTCGCCGCGATGATCGACAAGATCAACAGCGAACGGCACGACCACATCCTGACCATCGAAGACCCGATCGAGTTTCTTCACAACCATAAGAGCTGTGTGGTCAATCAGCGTGAGGTCGCGGCCGACACCCATTCCTTTGCCTCGGCCCTCAGGACCGCGCTTCGCCAGGACCCGGACATCGTCCTCGTCGGCGAAATGCGCGACCTTGAAACGATCGAGATGGCTCTCCGAATCGCGGAAACCGGCCACCTGACGTTCGCTACGCTGCACACGAACTCGGCATACTCGACCATTAACCGTATCATCGACGTCTTCCCGGCAAGCCAGCAGGCACAGGTGCGAACGCAGCTTTCACTCGTGCTTGAAGGGATCATGTGTCAAGCCCTGTTGCCGAAATCCTCAGGCGACGGACGCTGCATGGCACTTGAGATCCTTGTGCCGAACTCGGCCATCCGCAACCTGATCCGCGAAGACAAGATCCACCAGATCTATTCGATGATGCAGACCGGCCAAGACAAGTTCGGGATGCAGACATTTAACCAGTCGCTTGCGACGCTGGTGCATAAGAAGCTCATTACGGTCGATGCAGCGATGCAGCGGACCTCGAACGCCGACGAGCTGAAGGAACTTCTGGAACGCGGTTCGGGCCTGAACCAATCCTACGGCGGAGCGGCAAAGCCGGGAATGCCGGCGAACGGACACCCGAGCCCCTACGCACAGGGCCGCCCGATCGGCCAGCGGCCGCCCGCAAGATAACGCACTGGATCTGAAACCAAAGGAGCATAGAAAACGCGATGCCAACATTTGTATATAAAGGACGAAACCGCCTAAACGAGATGGTTGCGGGTGAACGCGAAGCAGCAAGCCAGGACGAACTTCGGGCGCTGCTCCGCCGCGAGCAGATCGTGATGACGCAGGCGACCGAGAAGGGCCGGGTCATCTCGATACCCAAGCTCGGCACGCGAAAAAAGGTCAATGCCAAGGAGCTTGCCGTCTTTACACGTCAGTTCTCGGTGATGATCGACGCGGGCCTTCCGCTCGTTCAGTGCTTGGATATTCTGGCCGAGCAGCAGAACAACGTCTTTTTCAAAGAGACGCTCCGGCAGGTAAGGCAGAACGTCGAAGAAGGTTCGACGCTCTATGCCGCCCTTGAAAAGCACCCGAAGGTCTTTGATCCGCTCTATACGCACATGGTCGAAGCCGGTGAGACGGGCGGTGTGCTCGACCTGATCCTCCAGCGGCTTGCAACCCTTATCGAGAAGGTCGTCAAACTGAAGCGGAGCATCATCTCGGCATCGATCTACCCGGCGGCGGTCATTCTCGTAGCTATCGCAGCGATAGCGGTTATTCTCATCGTCGTCATTCCGCAGTTCGAGCAGATCTTTATCGGACTCCTCGGTCCGGGCGAGGCACTTCCGCTCCCGACGCGGATTGTTATGGCGATAAGCGGATTTCTTGCCGGTTGGGGCGGGCTCGGTACGCTTGCGTTTCTGATCGGCGCCTCGGTCGGTATCCGTGCCTACTATAAGACCGAGAAGGGGAGATGGCAGATCGACTCACTGCTCCTCAAAGCTCCAATTATCGGCCCGCTGCTACGAAAAATCGCGGTCGCACGCTTTTCGCGCATCCTTTCTACCCTGCTTTCCTCGGGTGTCCCGATCCTGCAGTCGCTCGATATCACTTCCAAGACGGCGGGTAACGTCATTATTGAGGACGCGATCCTTAAGGTTCGTGCCGGTGTTGAACGCGGTGAGAACTTCGTCGATCCGCTCAAGGCGACCAAGGTATTCCCGCACATGGTCGGCCAGATGATCGGCGTCGGTGAGCAGACCGGTGCTCTTGATTCGATGCTTGGCAAGATCGCCGACTTCTACGAAGAAGAGGTCGACTCGGCCATCGCCGACCTACTCGCGATGATCGAACCGGTACTGATCGCCTTCCTCGGCGTCACGATCGGCGGCATCGTTATCTCGATGTACCTTCCGCTCTTCACCCTTATCGGCAAACTCGCCGGTGGGCCGAAGTAAAGAGGCGCGATTCAGAAGAAAAGGCGGCATCTTCGGGTGCCGTCTTTTTTATTGCTTCGGCGTGCGAATGAACGCGATCGCGAAGAGAATCGCGAGCAATAGGTCGATGGCGGCTCCGGCCGTGATCTGCCAAGGAGCGAGGCCATTGAAAAAAAGGTAGAACGTTGGGATAACGAAAGCGATCTTCTCAAGAACGGCCGCAGGCATTATCGGGCGAAAGCGGATCGGATCGCTGGAAATGATCAGGAAAACGACCTGAAACGCCAGAGCCACGCCGATGAAGCCGTAGAAATACTCCGGGTGCGTGATCGCCGGCGGGCTGTCGATGCCGATCTGCTTCTCGAGAAAATATTGCGGGACGAGGGCAATGATACCGTAGATACCGGCAATGGCGAATGTATATCTGGCGAATCTCATAACGTTTTGAGCCGCCGCGGCGGGCTAAACAAAGCCGGCCTTTTCGAGCGTCTCCATCGTTATACGCGAATCGGGCACCCGTGCCTGTATCATCCGCTCGACGTATTTTGCGATGACGTCGGCCTCAAGGTTCACGGGTTCACCGAGTTTAAGCGATGAGAGGTTGGTAAGCTGCCAAGTCTTTGGAATGACGGCGATCTCAAAGTGGTCATCGGTGAGCGAGGCGACGGTTAGGCTGATGCCCTCGACCGCGACCGATCCCTTGAATACCAGATAGCGGGCCATCTCAGGCGGAAAGCCGATCCGGACGGTCCAGAAGTCACCGCTTTTCTCGGCACCAAGAAACGCTCCGCGGGCATCGACGTGGCCCTGTACGATGTGGCCGCCGAGGCGGGTTGCGGGCGTAACCGCTCGTTCAAGATTGACGGGTGAGCCCGCCGCGAGCCCGCCGAGCGTCGAACGGTCGAGCGTTTCGCGTGAGACGTCCGCCGCAAACGAATCTTTGCCTATATCGAGCGCTGTAAGGCATACGCCGTTAACGGCGATCGAATCGCCGGAGGCAGTGCCCTCGACCACGGTGTGTGCCTCGATAACAATTCGGGCGTTCTCGCCCTGACGTTCGACCGAGCGGACGCGGCCGAGTTCTTCTATCAATCCGGTAAACATCCTCAGACCCTAAGACCTAGAACCAAGGCTTTTTGCCGATAACGTAGGTCTGTACAAACTCTTCGTCAGATTTGGTCAGATAGATGATGCCTTCAACAATGCCGATGACCGTCGGGATCAGGATCAAGGGCGTGCCGATGCCGCAGGTCACGATCGCGATGATGAAGGAAATAAGATAGACCGATAGCAGGATGATGCCTTCCTGCTGATAGCCGAGTATAAATTTGTGAATGCCGAGGCCGCCGAGCAAGATGCCGCAAAGGCCGGCGGCGATCTTTTTATCGGCACCGACGGGCTTCGACTGCATTTGCGGCGATTGCTGCATTGGCGAGCCTACGCCCATAAAAGCTCCGCAGTTCGAGCAGTTCTGGAATGTTCCGGGATTTTGGGCTCGGCAGTTCGGACAAGTTGTGTAGCTGGTTGCCATAGTTGCGTCTCCGCGGGAGTTTGAGGTGCCCTAAGTATCGGCTGAAAAACCGCGTTTGTCAACGAACTTGCAATTCGGTCCGATGGATGAAACGCGCCGTGAAACTGTGTAAACTTGAGAACAAATGAACGAAGCAGCAACAGCGGCCGGCCAGGAGCCGCCGAAACTTAAACGCGACGCCTCCGGGGCTTTGGACAACAACTCGCTTGCCGACCTGATCGAGTGGTTCCTGAACTTTGACGAGCGGACGGCACGCATCCGGCACGAAATGTCTAACGAGCTTTTCTTCTGGAAACAGGCCGATGACGAAGCGAACGGCGTTCCGACCTATCCCTTCGAGAATGCCGAGGCGAGGTTTGCGATCGGGGTCTTTCAGGCAGTGCAGGAAAACAATTCCGAGCCGCTGCTCGGGCTCTGGCTGAACGATATACTCGCGGCCATCCACGATGCTAAAGAAACAAAGCAGGAGATCGCCGACGCGAACAAACTGCAGGACCCGGCCGCGACGATAATGGAGAATGCAGAGAAGCTGACCACCAATACGGAACGGCGGCTTTATCTGACAAGTTCCTGGATCGAAACGCTTTACACGGCCGAGGCCCGCGTGCTCGGCTGGATCTATCAGGAGCTTTACGGCCGGCCGTTCACACCGACCTCGGCGGGGTGATATCCGCCTAGCGGAACGTCTGGCACTGCCGCATATCGCCGCCATTGAATCCCCGGGCAAACCATTCCATTCGCTCCTTTGCGGAGCCGTGGGTGAACGATTCGGGAACGACGTAGCCCTGCGTCCGCTTCTGGATCATATCGTCGCCGACGGCCGCGGCCGCTCGTAGAGCTTCTTCGGGGTCGCCCGGTTCGACGATGCCTTTCTTGGCCGCATGGTGAGCCCAAACTCCGGCGTAGCAATCGGCCTGCAGCTCGAGACGGACCGAGAGAGCGTTATTCTGGCCGCGGGCTTGAACCTGTCCCATCGTTCCAAGCAAATTCTGAATATGATGCCCGACCTCGTGGGCGATGACGTAGGCTTGGGCAAAATCGCCGGGTGCCTTGAACTCGCGTTTGAGCTCATTAAAGAACGCAAAATCGAGATAGAGCTTTCGGTCGCCGGGGCAATAGAACGGTCCCATCGCGGCGCTCGCATAGCCGCAGGCCGATGAGACCTCTCCGTAAAAGAGAACGAGCGTTGGCGGCTGATAGCGCGGGCCGCCCTGGGCCGGAAGTATTTGCGAGAAAACGTCTTCGGTGCTGCCGAGCACGGCGGCGGCAAACTGACGATTCTCGTCCGGTGGGGCGTTGTTTGCGGCGGGCTGTTGCTGGGTTTGCGGCTGGGCCGGAAGACCTTCGAGAAACTGGCGCGGGTCACCACCGAGAAGACAGACAAGAGCGGCAATTATCAGCACGCCGATGCCGCCGCCGCCCAATGCCACACCGCGGCCCATGCCACGCCGGTCTTCGATGTTAGAACTCTGCCGCTGCTGTCTCCAACGCATCTGCCCACCTCGTTTTTTTGATATTTGAGAAAGTTTGACGAGATTTTACCATCAATTCCGTCGCCGGACGAAGGATTTTGGCCACGGCCGGCGCGGGTCGGCCGAACAGAGACTCGAATTGTTAGCAAAAATCTGTGGCAGCGAGTGCCGGATCGCGGCTCCGCAGGCTCACCGCAAAATGTTGACAAAAGTGGATTTACGGGTTTATTATCAATTTTGACGAGGTGGGTTGTTCTTTCCCTGGGTCAGCGGATCCGCCCGGAGGGCAAAATGATAAAACTGGACATCGTCAATCAGGTCGCCGATAAGACCGGAGTTCCGAAGCAAAAGGCGGAGCAGGTGGTCGATTCGCTCTTTAACGCGATGAAGGAGGCTCTTGCTCAGGGCAAAAGGATCGAGCTGCGGGGTTTTGGCGTATTTGTCGTTAAGCCGCGGAAGCGGGGCGTAGGTCGAAACCCGCGGACAGGCGAGGAAGTACCGATCCCGGCCGGGAAGACGATACGCTTCAAACCCGGAAAGGAACTGACCGGAGGAAACTCCGACGAAGACCACGACGAATAGAAAATTAGAGGCAGCTTTGCACCAATCGCAAACTACTCCGAATGCATCGGGCCAAGTAGTTTGCGATACTTATTTTCAGCCAGAGAATGCAAGAACTACCCGAAACGGCCGCATACGAACGAGCCTTTATCCTCGAACGCGAAAAGCTGCGACCCTGGCGGCACATCGGCCTGCTTTTGCTTACTTTGGTGACGGCGACCATCGCGGGAAGCCTTTATCCCTTTGGCCCGCTGATGATCTTTCCCGAGGCCGACCCGCAAAGCTGGAAGGAGCTTTTCGATTTTCTGATCGTGGCCCCGGCGAGCTACGTTTCGCTGATCGTTTCCGCAGTCGGTTATCTTACTTCTGATTGGGCCAATCTGGCCCGGGCCCTATCGTTCTCCGGCTCGCTGCTATTTATCCTGGTCGCCCACGAAATGGGGCATTACGTCGCCTGCCGCATTTACCGCGTCGATGCGACGCTTCCCTATTTTATCCCGACGCCGCCGCTCATCGGGCCAGCCGGAACTTTCGGCGCCTTCATCAAGATCCGCTCGCCTATGCCGTCGCGAAAGGCCGTTTTCGATATTGGCGTCGCAGGGCCGATCGCGGGCTTTATCGCCATGCTTCCGATCGCATTTCTGGGCATCTTTACCGCGGAAAAGGCGCCGCCGGAGGTGGTCGCAAATTATCAAGGAATCGTTTTTTCCGATCCGCTACTGATGAAAGCGATCGGTTGGCTCGCCGGAACCGGGACAGATGCGATTTACGGAAATTCTTTCTACTACGCAGCGTGGGTCGGGCTGCTTGTAACGGCGCTCAATCTGATCCCTTCGGGGCAACTCGATGGCGGACATGCGATCTATGCGGTATTCGGCGAGCGGGTTCATTACTGGACCGGGCGGATCGCCTTCGCCGTAATGGCCGTCCTGTCCGTGCTCGGGATGTTCTACTTTAACAGCCCAAGCGGTTTTCTGATCGCAATACTGCTCGGGATAATGATGCGGATCGGGCATCCGGAACCCTGGGACACCTCGCCGCTCGACGGCAAACGTAAGCTTTTCGCCTTCGGTGTTCTGGTTATTTTTATACTGAGCTTTTTGCCGTTTCCGATAAAAATCAGCTAGCGGTGAGCAGTTAGCAGTGAAACCTGCTTGCGGCGATTCTCTACCATCTGACCACTAACCTCTGACGACTGGCCACCGACCACTGACCACTGTTCAAGCGGGTAAGAGTCCTTTGATCTCGCGGACCATTTTCTCAACATCTTCTTGACCCTCGAGCGCAATCATGAAGAAATCGTAGCTGGTCTTAAAGCAGACGACACCGTTGCCGAAGAACCAGACGCCCTCGAGCAGCGGATTGCCGCCGATCAGCCAATCGATCGGCGCTCCGGTGATGGTCTTCGGGTTGAAAACGTTCGTCATCATCACGGCGCCCGATGCGAACGAGAATGCTCCGAGCATTGGGGCACCGAAGTAACGGGCAATGTCGCGTTCAAACCGGACCTGCTCCGTACGGGCCTCATCGAGCTTGCCTTCGGCGATCATTTTTTCACGCGAGCGGAGATACTCGTTGAACTGCTCTGCGACCTTCTGGACCGACCATGCCGGAAGTGCGGAGTTGAAAAGCCAGTGCGAGCTAAAGCCCGTAAAAACGGCGCCGAGCCCTGCACCGACGGCCATCGAAAAACCGGTAGCAGCGGCCTGGAGCGGGTTTTCGGCGACCCATGACGAGGCTTTCGAAAGTGATGTCATCGCCGAATCGACGGTCCTTGCCCAGCCCGTGCCGAGGTTGAACGCTTTTGTCGCACCTTCGGCAGTTTTTGAGACGGTTTCGCGAGCATCATCGATGATCTCACCAGCCTTTTCACCTGCCGAACCGATAACGTCACCCGCTGCCTTTGTCGCCTTTTCGGCGGCATCGCCGGCCGCCTCGCGGATCGGTTCCGCGGCGGTCCAAGCTTGTTTCGCGGTGTCGGTCGCGGCCTTAACGGTCTCTTCGGCGACCTTTACGGCCTGCTTGCCGACTCCGGTCTTCTCGGCCTCGGCCTTGAGCCGTTCGGCGCCCTTCTGTGCCGTGTCGGCAACGGTCTTGACGCCCTCAATGACGTTCTCTGAGATGCCCAACTGCTTATCGATCTCGCCAAACTTTTCCTTCGCCTCTTTCTGCCACGACTCGAACCGGTCCTTGATATCGCTCATAATTCCTCCGCGAGCTTGTGTGATGAAGTTATTAACGAAACTGATGCTCCGGATGTTCTGTCAACGTAGTAATGATTGCATCAAATCGGCCGCCAAGCAACAAAAATCGGCCACGGCGAGCGGCTTACGGCGGCCGCCGCGATGTGGTAACCTTTCGTTTTGAGGTGCGATGCTGAAGGAAATAAAATGCCCGACCTGCGGGCGGTTGGCACCCTATGAAGGCAATGAGTTCCGGCCCTTTTGTTCGGAGCGGTGCCGGTTGATCGATTTCGGCGCGTGGGTCGATGAAGAATATTTGCTCCCGGCCGAGGGTTCTTCGCTGACCGAGGAAGACCTTCAGCACATTGAGCGGAAGCTTACCGAAAAGGAGCGAATGAAGTAATGGAATCGTCCGGAATCATTCTGGCCGTTTTGGCTATCGTTGTACTGCTTGTCGGGGCGGCGGTGGCTTACATCGTTTTTCGTGTTTTGAGAAAGAGCGTGAGGCTCGCTCTTCGGCTCGTTCTTCTTGGCGCGATGCTGATCGGGACCATTGCCGGCGGCGGAACGCTCTGGTATTACGCCCTTGGCAGCGACGCGGCCGGGAAGTCGCCGCCGGCACGCCGAAGATAGCCGCTACTTTTTTCTCCTGCGAGGCATTGAGTGTTCCTGCTTTCAAAGATCCGCGATTGGATGGCCCGTTATCGCGGGCTCCCGCGAAATGTATTTGCCCTAAGCCTCGTCAGCCTACTTAACGACACATCGAGCGAGATAATTTACCCGCTTCTCCCGGCGTTCCTTTTCCTCGCACTTGGGGCATCGCCTTTTGCGATCGGACTAATCGAGGGCCTTGCCGAATCGGCCGCGAGCATTCTCAAGCTCTTCTCCGGCTATCTCTCGGATAAATTCAATAAACGAAAGCTGCCGGTCTTTCTCGGCTATTCGTTGGCGGCGGTAACACGGCCGTTGCTTGCATTTGTAACGGCTTGGCCACAGGTGCTGGTCGTCAGAGCTGCGGACCGGGTCGGGAAAGGCATTCGCGGGGCTCCGCGGGATGCATTGCTTGCCGCGGACGTCGAACCCGAGCGGCGCGGGCTTGCCTTCGGGTTTAACCGTGCGGCGGACCACCTCGGGGCAGTGATCGGTCCGGTGATCGCTTTTCTTTTGTTGAGCTACATCGCACTTGATGCGGCAGAGCCGACGGTCCGTGAATATCAGCAGGTGTTTCTGTTTGCCTCGATACCGGTCGTGCTCGGGCTTTTCGTGATCGTCTTTTTCGTCCGCGAGGACGGCGCCCGAGATATTGGCGCCGAACCGCCCAAGCTTACGCTTTCGCTGAAAGGATTTGATGGCAGGTTCAAGCGGTATCTGCTTATCGTCGCACTTTTCACGCTTTCAAACTCGACCGATGCGTTCCTGCTGCTTCGCGCGGAGCAGGCCGGCATCTCGCCGGTGATGCTGCCCTTTCTATGGATGGCGCTTCACTTTAGCAAGGTCGTGTTTTCGCTCCTCGGCGGCGACCTTTCGGACCGCTTCGGCCGGCGGTCCCTCATCGCCGGCGGCTGGGTGGTCTATGCGTTCGTTTATCTCGGCTTTGCGTTCATCGATTCGGCCTGGCAGGCATGGGCACTTTTCATAATTTACGGCGCGTACTTTGGGCTTTCCGAAGGGGCCGAAAAGGCACTTGTTGCCGACATGGTCGAACCCGAAAAACGCGGAACGGCCTACGGGCTTTTCAATCTCGCTTTTGGGATAACGGTGCTTCCGGCCTCGCTGCTGTTTGGGTTTCTATGGTACCAATTCAACGCGGAAACGGCGTTCATCACGAGCGCAGTGAATTCGCTTGTTGCGGTAGTGCTATTGATGGTATTGATGTCGGAGAGAGCGGTGAGCGGTGAGCGGTGAGCCGTGAGCGGTGAGCAGTGAGCCGTGAGCAGTGAGCGGTGAGCCGTGAGCAGTGAGCAGTGAGCCGTGAGCAGTGAGCAGTGAGCCGTGAGCAGTGAGCAGTGAGCCGTGAGCAGTGAGCGGTGACTAATGGAATGTACAAACGAAGATCCCGGATACGCTTGTGACGCATCCGGGATCTTCTTTTTCTTGACGCTTGTTAAAGCGAGGCGTCGTTGAGCCTCACGGAGTTGATTATCGTCCGGAAGGTTCGGTCGTAGTTTGCCGCCTGCTGCTGCGGCGAGACGGCGATCAGATAGAACGTCTCTCCGCTGCGAAGCGGTGTCGTGTAGATGGTCACAAGTTCGGTGCCGCCATAGATCGGCGAGCGGCCTGCAAGTTGGATCGCAAGACCCTGTCGGCCGGCAAACCGAACACTTTGGTAGCCGGTCTGCTGCCGCAAGTATCCATTCGCCTGCAGCAACCCGCGGACGAACTCGTCCGTGTCGCGGTTGAACTGCCCGCTCTGCCCGCGGTGGACGCCGATCATCATTCCGTGTGTGAAGCCTTCTTCACCATAAGCTCCTTCGGGTGCAAAGGTTGCGTCCTGCTGGCCGCTGAACTCGCGCCAATTCTGCGGAACGTTCATCCGCAGCCAGTTGCCGACCGAGTATGACCGGTAGCGTGCCGACGGCAACGGAACATTCTGTGAATACCGTCCGCCGGACATTGCTCCGCCCGAACTGGTGCTCTGGCCGCGTTCGGCTTCCTGCTGTATTTGAGCCATTGATTTGGCCGGCGGCATCGAACGAAGCCTTTCCTGAACCCGCCGGAACTCCGGCGTTACTTTGATCGGATTCGGCGACACCTCGACCCGCTGTGCTTCGGCAAGGATCTTCTGCTGACGATTGCCCGGGTCCGGGTGGCTGCTCAGCCATTCGGGACTTCGGCCACCGCCTTCGCCGGCGATGGTCTGGAACATACCGGCGAGGTCTCGCGGATCATAGCCCGCATCGGCCATTATCTGTGCTCCGAGGATGTCCGCTTGTGTCTCATATTCGCGGCTATACCGCAGGAAATAGCCCGCGGCAAAGATCTGGCCCGCCTGTGCTCCGGCCTCGCCGCCAAGGATCGCACCGCCAAGGATTGCCCCGATACCGAGTATCTGGTTCCACGGATTATTCAGCTTTGTCTGCTGGGCGGTCGCGTGGCGAAGCGCAACGTGGCTGATCTCATGAGCCATAACGCCGGCCATTTCGCCCTCATTGCGAGCGGCCTCGATCATTCCGCGATTTACGTACATCGGCCCGCCGGGCAGTGCAAAGGCATTTATGTCGCTGGCGTTTACGACCTGAAATTCATAGTCGAACGCGGGCTCGCGAAACTGCGGCGGGATCGCCGAAACGAGCCGGGCTCCGACCCGCTGGACGTACTGCGTCGCTTGTGCGTCGCGAAGGATCGGAAATTGCTGGTCCACTTGGCTCGAGGCCTGCTGGCCGAGCTTTACGTCGTCCTGGACCTTGTACTTGTTCTTCGGCATTTTGACGGCCGTCTGGGCGAGCATTGCCGGCGGCAATACGACCATTGAGAGCGTCAAAACAAATGCCGAGATATATTTCACAAAATGACCTTTTCTCATCTTTCCCTCCTCGAAATGTAGTGAGGATGTTATTCCATTTGCCGGGGTCGGGCAACGTGGGCACCAAAGGCAGGAATACGATGAATGCCGGCAGGGCGAAGTTCGCCGCAATCTCGGAAGATGATGGCCTGAGGGCTAGCTCAGACCCGTAACTAGTGTGATTGAGAGTGTTGCGAGCGGTTAATGAGACCGCTGGGAAGCAGCAATATCTTGAAGCCGGGGAGCATTTGCGGGTAATTTATCGCCCGTTTCGGAAAGCAGGCCCTGTATCCGGTTGATCAGATCAATAGCTTCACGGCTCTCGATCTTTTGCGAATGGCGCTTCTCGATCAAAAAGGCAACCGCGAGGTCGCTGCCTATTTCGTCTATCAGGTCCATAATCCGTTTACCTACTGCACTCGTTTCCGACGGCTAGCCGTCCGGTTCGGGAGAAACTGCGTCTCAGGGTAAGCTATCAGGATATTGCCCGCGTGTTACTTTGATGTTAACGCGATGTTAACTTTTTTCCCGTGTAGGGAGATTATTGCACAAATTAATTGTAATGTAACCTATATAAAAAGCTCTATCGACTATAATTTTACAATTCATTAGTAAGCTCGGGTTTCAGCTCGTAAGGCGGGTTATAGGACTCCGGGCCGGAGACAGAAAAAATGAATATCAAACGTAACTTTTTCAAAAGACTTGGAACGTTAGCTCTTGCCGGTTTTGCTGCGGTTTCGCTTGCTTGCAGCGGCCAGCAGATGGGCAGCAGCAACGGAACGACAAGCTCCTCGGGAACGATCAAGATCGCCGGAACCGGCTCGACATTCGTCAAGCCGATGATGGATAAGTGGGGCAGCGAATTTGGAAAGCTCAACCCGAATATTCAGATCGACTATAGTTCGACCGGCTCGGGTGCCGGGATCAAGGGCATACAGAACAGAACTGTCGATTTTGGCGGAAGCGATGCCGCGATGTCCGACGACGAAATGAAGCAGACCACGGGCGGTGAGATCGTCCACATCCCGGTCGTTCTCGGCGCCGTCGTGCTGACCTACAATTTGCCCGATGTCAAAGAGCCGCTCAAGCTCACGCCCGAGCTTATCTCTGACATCTATCTTGGCAAGATCCGTAAGTGGAACGACCCGAAGCTAAAGGCCGAGAACGCAAACCTCAACCTGCCGGATTCGGACATCACGCCAGTCTTCCGGGCTGACGGCAGCGGAACCTCGGATATCATTACAGACTATCTTTCGAAGACCGTTCCGGAGTGGAAAGAAAAGGTTGGCCGCACCAAGAACCCGCAACTTCCGCAGGGCATCGGCATCGGCGCCAAAGGCAACGAAGGCGTGATGGGCCAGGTCAAGAACACACCGAACACCATCGGCTACGTCGAGCTTACCTTTGCCAAGGCAAACAACCTGCCGGCGGCACAGATCAAGAACAAAGCCGGCAACTTCGTAACTGCCGACAGTTCGACCGTATCGAAGGCGGCGGCCGCTTTCACGGACAAGATGGCTGACGACCTTCGGTTCGAGATCACGAACGCCGATGGGCCCGAGGCCTATCCGATCTCGGGCACGGTCTTCATGCTTGTTTACAAGGACCAGCAAGACGCCGTAAAGGGCAAGGCGTTGGTCGATTTCCTTTGGTGGGCGATAAACGACGGCGAGAAATTTGTCGTTGACCTGCATTATGCCCCGCTTCCGGACACGCTGGTCCAAAAGGTCGATGCAAAGCTCTTGTCGATCACCAGCGGCGGCAAACCGCTCCGGCAGTAGTTAAAAGTAACCGATAACCGAACGTGACACAGTCGAGCACCCTCGGGGACAAGGTCTATCGCACCATTCTCTTTGCTGCGGCAACGAGCATCCTGCTCATTGTCGCAGCGGTGTTTTACATGATGGTGCAAAGCTCGATGCCGACGCTTCAGCGTTTTGGCATCGGCTTCCTTTGGGCGCGCGAGTGGAACCCTTCGCAGGAACTTTTCGGCGCCCTGCCGTTCATCTACGGAACGGTCGTTTCGTCGATCCTTGCTCTTCTGATCGCCGTACCGATCTCGCTCGGCATCGCGGTCTTTCTGGTCGAGCAGGCGCCGAAAAAGATCGCCAAGCCGATCGCATTCATGATCGAACTTTTGGCGGCGATCCCTTCGGTCGTTTACGGCCTCTGGGGCATCTTCGTGCTCGCACCTTTTATTCGCACTTATCTCGGGCCGGTGCTGCAGGATAACCTCGGCTTCTTGCCGTTTTTCCAAGGGCGGCTGACCGGCATCGGGATGCTGACCGGCGGCATAATTCTGGCGATAATGATCACGCCGATCATCACGGCGGTCGTGCGTGACGTGCTTGAGGCCGTTCCGAACACCCAGCGTGAAGCAGCTCTTGCACTTGGCGCGACGAAGTGGGAAACGACCATGATCGTGCTAGGTAACGCGGCTTCGGGCATCGCGGGAGCGGTCGTGCTTGGGCTTGGCCGTGCGGTCGGCGAAACAATGGCGGTGACGATGGTGATCGGAAATTCGCCGCAGATCACGGCATCACTCTTCGAGCCGGCATATACGATCGCTTCGGTACTCGCGGCAAACTTTGCCGATGCGACAGATGAGCTTTACCTGAGCGCGTTGATCGAGATGGCTCTCGTGCTTTTCCTCGTTACGGTGGTCATCAACGGGCTTGCGAAGCTTTTGATAATGAGCGTGGCGGGGCGGGCGAACGCCTCGAAACACACTTAGGAAATTTGAAAACTGATGGCTGAGGCAGCGACAGTACATAGCAAAAGGCGAATCACCAATCTGGTGATGACGTCGCTTACTGCCATCTGCGCGGTCTTTGCGACCTCGGTGCTGCTGATCATCATCGGCTTTATTGCTTATCAGGGCATCTCGTCGCTGAGCTGGGAATTCCTGACCGATACGCCAAAGCCGGTCGGTGAGGGCGGCGGCATCGGAAATGCGATCGTCGGCTCAGCGATGATGACGCTTCTGGCAGCGGCGATCGGGCTTCCGATCGGTATCGCGGCCGGCGTTTACCTCGCTGAGTTTGGGAAAAACTGGTACGGCAATACGATCCGGTTCATCGCGGATACGCTGATCGGTGTGCCCTCGATCATTATCGGCATTTTCATCTATACGGTGGTCGTGATGCCGATGGGGCGGCAATCGGGACTCGCCGGCGGACTTGCCTTGGCGATCATAATGATCCCGATCGTTGCACGAACGACCGAGGAGATGATAAACCTCGTGCCAAATTCGATGCGCGAGGGGGCGTTGGCTCTCGGTGCACCGCAGTGGCGCGTTTCGTGGAACATCGTTCTGCCGGCGGCGACCTCCGGCATCGCGACGGGGGCAATGCTAGCGATCGCCCGCATCACTGGCGAGACGGCGCCGCTGCTTTTCACGGCACTCAACAGCCGTTTTTACAATTTCTACTACGACCAGCCGATGTCGTCGCTAACGGTCCAAATATACAACTTCGCGACCGGCCCGTTTGAGGTGGAACATGCGATGGCATGGGCGGCGACGCTGCTTCTGGTCGGGTTCATTCTGGTCATCAATATTGTTGTGAGGTACCTGACGCGGAAGAAGTATTAGCAGGTTGGAACAGGATGCAGAGCAAAATTAGCATAAAGGACCTCGATTTCTTTTACGGGAAGGCCCAGGCTCTCTACGATATCTCGCTTGAGATACCGGAGCGTGAGGTCGTGGCCTTCATTGGCCCGTCGGGCTGCGGAAAATCTACGTTCCTTCGGACGCTGAACCGGATGAACGACACGATCCCGATCGCCTCTGTCAAGGGACAAGTGATCATTGACGGTAAGGACATCTACGCACCGGGAACGGATGTCGTCGCACTTCGCCGGAAGGTCGGAATGGTCTTCCAAAAGTCGAACCCGTTCCCGAAATCGATCTTTGAGAATGTCGCCTATGGGATCCGCATCAACGGAATTCACTCTAGCAAAGAGGATATGAACAACCGTGTCGAGAAGGCTCTTCGCGATGCGGCCCTCTGGGATGAAGTGAAGGACCGGTTGAGCACATCGGCATTCGGTCTTTCGGGCGGGCAGCAGCAGCGGCTCTGTATCGCGCGTGCCCTGGCCGTTCAGCCGGATGTGATCCTGATGGACGAACCGGCCTCGGCACTCGACCCGATCGCAACACAGAAGATCGAGGAACTCGTCGTTGAGCTCAAAAAGAATTACACGATCGTGATCGTGACGCACAATATGCAGCAGGCGGCCCGTGTTTCGGACCGGACGGCCTTCTTTATGCTCGGCAAGCTTATCGAATACAACCCGACGCAGAAGATGTTCACTAACCCGAATGAGAAGCTGACCGAGGACTACATTACCGGACGGTTTGGATAAAGCGAAAAAAAGGCTTATATTTAGGGGTTTTACCCTGTGGTAATCTTGTAGCAATGGAACATAGAATCATAGACCAACAACTGGACCTGCTGAGGGACAAGATCCTTCTGCTCGGCGGCGCAACCGAAGCGGCCGTCAACCGGGCGATGCAGGCGTTGGTAGAGCGGGACAGCGAGCTCGCGAAAAAGGTGCTCGACGAAGACAAGATCATCGACCAGATGGAGCTTGAGATCGACCAGATGAGCATCGAAATACTTGCCCTCCAGCAACCGGCGGCGCATGACCTTCGGTTCGTTATCTCGGTCGCTAAGATCACGCCGATCCTCGAGCGGATAGCCGACCACGCGAGCAGCATCGCCGAGGCAGCGATCGTTCTCAACAACGAGCCGCAGATAAAGAACTACGTCGATTTTCCGATCATGGCCAAGACGGCCGCTGAGATGCTCCGCTCGGCACTTGATGCTTTTACTTCTGAGGATGCGCAGCTCTCGCGTGAGGTCATCAAGCGGGACAAGGAGATCGATTCGAGTTACAAACGGGTCTTCAACGAACTGCTTGAAATGATGATCGACAGCCCGCAGTCGACGACCGGTGCCGCACACCTGCTTTTTGTGGCAAAGCACCTCGAACGCATCGGCGACTACGTAAAGGATATCTGCGAGCTGAACGTTTACCTGACGGAAGCCGCCTTCATCAAACACAGCAAGCATTTATAGAGCCTAGGTGGGTCGGCAGACGGTACCGGCCTTCACATTTTCGCCTCCCGCAACCTAGAGTTCACATCGCTTTCCTATAATTCCCTTACGCGCTTTCCACATTTAACCTGAGGCCATTTCCGAAGTCGGTAAGGGCTACGAGCAGGCGTCCTTTGCGTCATGGAAGCGCGAGGAGGATGAGTCAATGTCGTCTTTGCCGGAGACAATTGCCGGGGCTGTCGTTGCGGTTGGTTTGGTCCTTGCCTTTGCGGCCGGTTTTCTTTTCGGTTGGCGTTCGGCCGTTCGGCGAGTGCTGACCGAGAATGAAGACCTGAGCTGCCCGGTCGAGGAGTGAGGCAAGTATTAACGTCGATTTCGCTTTGCCGTAACACCCATTTTACTGCGGTGTTCTAATGTAGAAATTGAACTGTAACAAGACTGAACGATTTTCCGATCGGAAAAAGTCGGAACGGTTCACAGTTCTCTCCAAAACAGGGCGAGGTTTGGCAAGACCTCGCCCTCCTCATTTTTAAATTCAGCAAAAGCCACGGACAAAAACAACCGGCCCCCGAAATTCGAGGGCCGGAATGATCTTTCGATCTAATTCCGGAAGCCGGGTTGGCCGGCCTCCGGTATTGACTCAAATGTTACGGACGAGCGAACTGCGGTGTCGGCCGGTCGGTGCTGATACCGAACTGCTGGACCGTGACGCCGCCGGTGGAGCGGTTTACCCACCACTGGCCGTTGCGATAGATCGCTTGGTCTTCAGTACCGTCGCCGTCGTAGTCACCGACGACCGGGATGTCGCCTGCGGCACCGAACTGAATGACCGGCTGCGAGCCGTTGCTGCTGAGGATCGGCCTCCAAGTGCCATCCGAAGGTCGGAAGACCGCCTGATCGTCGCGCCCGTCGCCGTCGTAGTCTCCGGGGACCGGAATGTCACCGGCCTGGCCAAGTGCGATGTTGACCTGCGGGCCGCTCGAAAGCGTTCCGACCCAGTTGCCGTTCGTGTAAATGATGCCGTCAGCCTGGCCGTCGCCATCATAGTCGCCGGGAACGGGTGTGTCGCCCGGATTATTGACGATCACGGCCGAACCGTTCGAGCTGAGGACGATGTACCAGGTGCCGTTCGAGGGGCGATAGACCGCGACATCAGCCTTGCCGTCGCCGTCGTAATCCGCAACTGCCGGAACGTCGCCCGCGATACCCCATGAGGAGCCTGAGAAGGTGAAGCCGTTGCTGTTGAGGATCCAGAAGTCGGGCTGTGCAGCATCGGCCGCCGCACGGAAGACCGCCGTGTCCGTCTTGCCATCACCGTCGTAATCAGCCGGGACGATGACGTCAGTGCTGATGCCCCAGTTCAGGACGCTGAAGCCGGCGGTCGAACCGAAGAGATACCAGTTGCCTTCCGAAGGACGGAAGACCGAAAGATCGGTGCGGCCGTCGCCATCGTAGTCGGCACGTGCCGGAGTGGTCGGAGCCGCGGCCGGAACGTTCGGTGCACCAGGCGTAAGAACGCCGCCGGTCGGGAAGTTGGCGCTTCGCGGATCGACGAATGCGACCGCTTCATCGGGCGACGTTGCGATCTCACCGTAATAGAAAGCAGCCGAGCTATTCGGCGTGTCGTTGCCCGGGAAGCGGACGAACGCGTCCGGCACGTCCTGGAACGGCGTTCCAAGGATCGCGCTTTGTGCTATACCGTTCGGGTAAACATAGTGCTCATCCGGATTGATCAAGAACGCAGCGGCGTCATAAACGGTGCTAACCGAAATATCGAGAACTCCGTCGTCGTTAGCATCGATATCAAGGCCGGCGAAGATGTTCGCGGTCGTCGTGATGATGGCAAAGCTTTCGGAGCCGACCTCGAGGTTTCCACCGCCGATGCGGATGACCGAGCTATAGTCAACAACTGTAGTTCCGGCCGCTGCCGTGCGGTTCTGGCAAACCGGTGCGACGGTATTGCGGAGGTAGATAAGGCCGTTCGAGCCGACAGTCACGCCGCCGACCGGGACAACATGGTGAAGGCGTCCGGGAAATGCAGCGTCGCTATCGATCGCGACAAAGTAGGTGTTTGCCGGAACGGTCGAGCCCGGCGCTCCGCGGAGCTCTATGTACTGGCACGAGTCGTTCTGCTGATTGCCGGGGTCTGCCTCGACCTCATTGATCAGAAGCGTGAAACCACCGGCCAGGTCTCCGCCCTTAGAATTTGCTTGCGCGTCGGCAACGGCCGCCGAGCCAAATAGGATCGCGCAGGCGGCTAGAACCGCACCGAGCGTAAAACGATAATCTTTTCTCTTCATTCTCATCTCCTTGTTTGTGACTCTCATCACTCTTAGGGCTCAGGACAAAATAGTTATTCAGACGATTACGGACATTCGGGCGCGGGTGCCCTTTCTATTCAGAAGCGGCCGGTGCTTCACCCGGCACTTCGATCTTGCTTTTCGCCATATATTCGGCGACCAATCGGTCTCGCTTCTCACGCTCAATGAGCATTCGAGCGATCTCTTCGGCTGTCATGAATGGCGGCGGGATCTCCGGATCGTTGACCCCGGGCTGTTCGAACTTGTTTTGAAATAGGATCTGGCGGTAGCTGTATTCGGTTACCACGCGGCCATCGTTCCTTTGCTTTTCAGTACGCTTAACGAGCATCAGAACATGCCGTCCGAGATCGCTCTCGACCACCTGTGGAAGTACCTTTCCGGGGGTCGCGGCGAGAAGTGCGTTCTCGACCGGGCCGGGGTTGTCGCCGGCGATGATGTTCTCGATCAGCCCGCCGGTCGTCTTGGTCGGACGGTGTTCGGTGAACTCAGTTACGAGCTTGGCAAAGCTTTCGCCTGCGAGCGCTCGCTTGAGAACCTCGTCGGCCTTTTGCCATTTCCGCTTCAGGTCATACTCGGGCCGCTTTGCTATGAACTCTGTGATCTCGCGGTCGGTCGCACGAATTCGTTCGGACCAGTGCTTCCGCAGCAGGTCAGAGGAGAGCAGGCCGGCGACAAGAACATTGACCCGAAGCTTGACCTCCTGGCTTTCCATGAACTCCGTGTCCGCCTTCGCACGGTCCGAGAGCACCTTGGCACGTGCCCAACTCTTCTTCGCCCGCTCCAAACCCTCGCCTGCGAGAATGCCGGGCTGAATGCCGGTGCCCATTTTGGCGTTGACATCGTTCTGTATCTGCTGGAGTGCGTCCATGTCGCGCTTGAACGCGGCGGCATTGCCGCTCTCGGCAAAGACGCGGTCGATTTCTTCCTTCGAGATCTTGAAAGGGTTCTCAGGGTTATGGCCGAGCTTTGCTTCGTACAGATCGGCGAGCAACCGATCGACCTTATAGTCGCGGTTGATCTTGAATAGCGGGTCGTCATCAAGGCCCTCTTCTTTGGCCGCGGCAGCAAGAGCGAGGTGCTCCTTCATGCCCTTCAGGAAGGCCTGTTTGGCTTCGGGAACCGCGAGAGACTCGACGAGCGACTTGTCACCAAGCTGCTCCTGCGAACGGGCGATCGCCTCGACGTCAGCTTCGGTCAACTTGGTCAACGGTTCCGCCTCGGCGGACGAGCCCGAAAAGACCAGGGCAAGTCCGCCGATGATCGCGGCGACGATGGCGACAGATGCGATAATGTACTTCTTATCCATTTTCGTTATCTCCGTCCTCGTTCGTTAGAACCTCAGCTTCGCGCCGAACTGCATCACACGCGGTGCGCCGACCGTCCTCGTAATCTGGCCGAAGTCCGTCTCATCGCTGAGGTCGGAGTTCGGATTGGCGAAGTTCGCCCAGTTGAAGATATTGAAGACGTCCCATTTGAGCTCGAGCGAAAGCCGCTCGGAGAGCCGCGTCGTTTTCTGCAAGCTGAAGTCGATGCGCTTCTGCGAAGGGCCGCGGAGCGTGTTCCGGCCGAGATTTCCGAAGCCGCCGAGCGGTGCAACCAGTGCACACTCGGAGTTGTTCGGGTCTTGGCAGATATTGAAGAACTCGCGGAGCCTGTCCGAACCGCCGCGGCGAAGCAACTCAAGGCTGCGGACGCTCGGGCGGCCAAAAGCGGCGTTGAATATCGTTCCGCTCGCGCCGCCGACGTTAAAGATCCGAACAAGCGTGTTGAGCGGGATCAACGGAGCGTTACGTTCGGTAGCCTCGAGGAAGATACCGAAGAACTGCGATTCGATATCGCCGCTCGTCCGGAGCACTTCAAAGCCGGCATCCGAAGCAATGATGCTGAACGGCGCACCCGACTGCCACTGGCCGGAGCCTACGAGCTGGAATCCGTTGATCCATTTGTTCTTCGACTTATTGAACGGCAGGTCCCATGTGAACGTACCGGCGAGTTTGTGCGGACGATCAAAGTCCGAAACGGCCTTGTTGGCGTTCAGGTCTCGCTGGTCGCCCTGAACAACTAGGCCGAGATTCGGCGTGTCCGGACGGCCCGAAGCGGTCGTGCTTCCCGGATCGGTCGAGCCGATGTCGATCGACTTCGACCACGTGTAAGAAAGGTTGAGCCCAAAGCCCTTCGAGAGCCGGCGGGTCACATTGAGCAGGCCCGAATGATATGAAGAATATCCGCGGGACTGCAGGATTATCGCGTCCGTCGGGTCAAAACCGAGATAGGGCACGCGAACCTCGGCGGCGATCAGGGCATTTACAAACTGGAAGTTCGCTGCCGATGCGTTGAGGTCGATGCCGCCGTTGCCGTTATTGCAAACGATGTAACCCGGCAGGCCGCGCCAGACCGTGCTGCACGCGCCAAAGGCACCGTCAACGTTATTGTTCGGACGCGTTCCACGGGCACGTTCGCTAAGCCCCGGAGCACGTGCCGGAAGCACACCGGGACGGGCGAGGTCGAAAGCGTCGTTGAGCCGGCCATAGATGTAATCCGGCGTGTTCGGATCGTTCAGGTCATAGGGTTGATTGAACCCGACCGCAAGAAGAAGGTTCTGTCCCTTCGAGCCAATGTAGCGGGCCTCAACGGTCCAGTTCTCGTTCTTGCCAAGGGCGAACTCACGTTGAATGCCGATGTTCCATTGCTGGATCATCGGTGTCTTGAGGTCGCGGTCGATGGCACGAAACTCAAGCGGCTCGACACCGGCGATCGGATCGGCCCCGGGGCCTTGATCGACGAGCACGTAGGGCGTAAAGCGGTCCGCATCGCGGAAAGCGACTCGGAACGGAAAGTAGCTCGAGAACGGCAGCATCGGATTGGTTTGGCCGAACGCGGTCGTTCCCTGAACCGTCGATGGCGAGCTTTCGGTCGCGACCTCGATCTCTTTGAAGAAGGGATAGTTCGAGTAGATCGTGTTGATGAACGCCGCCGACGGCCGATCGAAGAAGATGCCGTAGCCGCCGCGGATGACGGTTGAATCGTTCGTGAACGGCTTGAAAGCAAAGCCGACGCGCGGTGCAAAGTTGTTAAGGTCCTGGCCATTAAGCGTATGCTTGTTGCCGGCCGAGGCGATCGAGCCGAGCGATTGGTCGATCGCCGCAACGCCCGTGTTCGTGATATTCGTCGGGAGGATGAATCCCGGCTGAATGTTGTTCGGGTCGGTGACGCGGGAGAAATCAAAGTTCGAAAAGCGTCCGAATTTCTCGATCGGCCAACCGAACCAATCCCACCGAAGGCCCATCGTCAATGTCAGCTTCTGCGAAAACTTGAACTCATCCGAGATGTAGAAGCTGAGGTCGTTGAAGCGGAACTGCTTGTCGGTGATACCGAAAGCGACGTCGGCTTCGGGAACGAAGCCTGTCAGAAGCTCGGTAAAGTTCGTCAATCCCTCGAACTCGACGCCCTGCTCCTCGGGGAGGTTCGTATCGTAAAAATTGCGCTTGTGCTCAACGCCGAAGCGAAGCGAGTGGCGGCCCTTGATCCACGTTGTATTATTAGCAAAGGTCAGCGTGGTCTGGTTGCGTTTGTTGTAAACATCGTTCGGCGCCATCAGCGAGAAATCGCGGAAGTTGCCGAAGCCCGCCCAACGAGCACCGCGAAGGGTTGCCGGGCCGGAGTCAAAAACGGTTGCCGGATTGAAGATGCCGAGCCCCGGATTGGTAAGCTCGTTCGCCAAGAAACGCTCGTCGAGTTCCCGCGTGTTATCGAGGAAAAAGTAGCCGAAACGGACCTCGTTGATCAGCGTCGGCGAGAAGAAATGTGTGTTCGTGATCGCGACCGTACGGTTTCGGTCGTCCTTGATAAGCGGCGTTGCCGAGACGAGCGTGTCGTCCGAGAAAGGATCGAGCGACGGGAAGTCCGACCAGAAAAGTGTGCCGGAAAGGGTGTTCAGCCCCTTGCCTTCGCTGTTCCCGGGCGAGACCGTGTAGTCGATCCTTCCGGTGAACTGATCCTGTTCATACTCGGCCGGGAACACATTGCGGACGCGGACGAGCGGAAAGCCGCCGCGGACACGTCCCTGAACACCGCGATCTAGTATTGGCAGGCCATTCGGCAGTCCGAAAGGCGAAAAGTCCGTAATGCGAGTTGTTCCGTTAAGCAATGCTTCGACGTTAGCGGTGTTGTAGAACAGCCGCTCGAAGCGTCCGGCCGTAAGCTGCGGAATAAGGAAACCGCCCGTGACAGGATTCCTAAGGCCAAAGAGCCTGAAGCCGGGACTTGTCGGGTCGATACAGGTCGAGGCGATCGTTCCGGCAAAGGTGCCGGGCGTCAGCGTCCGCACGCAGTAGCCGGGCGAGCCCGGGCCGGGAAGGAACGTGAACGCATTGCCGAATGTGCTGACCTGGCCACCGTTCTGTGCGGTCCGGAGAAAAGCGAGGCGGATCGCTTCCGGGTCTGTCCGGTCGTTGATCAACGCGAGCGCCTCCGGAAGTACCGTATAGCTTTGTGCGGTTGGAACGTATGCAGTAGCCGAATCCGTCCGTTGGTAACCGACGAAGAAAAAAGCCCGGTCCTTTTTTATCGGCCCGCCAAGCGTGGCACCGCCTTCGAACTTGCGTGCCTTTTGGCGATCAATCCCGTCGCGGTTAAAGAAGAAATCGTTTGCGTTGAAAAGCTCGTTCTGAACGTATGCGTAGGCATTTCCGTTGAACGTATTGCCGCCGCCGCGGGTGACAAGCTGGATGTTGCCGCCGCCGCTGCGTCCTAGCGAAGCGTCATAGCCAGAGGTCAGGATCTTAACTTCCTGCACCGTTTCCGGAGCCGGCGAGATGTTGCCGGTCAGCGACCCGGTACCGGTCGCGTTGGTCGCGTCGATGCCGTTAAAGAGGACCGACTGCGAGGTGGTTCGCGAACCGGCGACCGAGACCTCCTGGTTGCCGCTGCCGTTGGCAAGCGGGTCGTTGAGGTCGGCCGCGACAGAGGCATCGGTCGTAAGCGACGTAAATGCACCGCGGACCGAAGGCAAGGCCTCAAGCTTTTTACCTGTAAGTTGTGCACCGGTAACGCTCGTGCCCTCCGGAAGCGGGCCGCTGTCATCGGTTATCTCGACGTCAACTACGGCACCTTCAACACCGGCAACACCGAGGATCAGATAGACCTCGGTCGCAACACTTGCCGCGACGGTCGTCTGCTCTATTTTCGGCTCGAAACCGGCGGCCTCGGCCTTTACTTCATAATTGCCGAGCGGAAGCACGGCGAAATTCCAGGTTCCGTTATCGCGGACGGTCGTTGTCCGGGTAAGGCCGGTGGTCAAATTCTTGATCGTGACGGTCGCGCCGGGGATCAGCGCTCCGTTCTGGTCCGAAACGGTGCCACTAATGCTACCGTTGTCGGTCGCTTGGCCGAAAGCTCCGTTAAGGCTGGCAAGGCCAAAAACTACCAGAGCTATGAATTGTGTAAATCGTTTGATGCGCATGGCTCAAAAAACCTCGCTAAATTGTTCTCTCCAAGATCTCTTGTTATTAAAATTTGCTTCGGGCGGCGGCGGTTTCAGCCCACCGCCCGAAGTCCTGTTATTCCCCTTGTTCGTGATCGAAAACTAGCGGATCGGAAGGACCGGGATGTCGAATCCTTCGAGGTCGCCGCAGAATGCTCCCGTGCTCAAGCAGCCGGGGGTCGAAAGCGTGTTCGAATTGGCCGGATTGCCCAGCGGGAACACAAGAGCGGTCGCCTTGGCCGTTCCTGCCGGTCCGGGTGTCAGGTCTGTGATGGTGTAAACACGTCCGTCCTCGAGCAGCAAATAAAGGGTGTTGCCGAAAGCGGCAAGGCCTGTATCGCGGTTAACGTCGGTCGGCAGCGTGTTCGTGATGAAACGTGCCCGGCCGGCGTTCGCACCGGTCGCGAAGAGTTGGTAGATCGCTCCGTTTGCCCCCGCATTGTTGTTGAAGCGGTTTTCAGACGCGAAGATGCGGCCGTCGGCAGTAACGGCAAGGCCGTCAAAGTAAGGGTTCTCGTCTCCGCCTTGGCTATCGGCGGTCTTGATCAGGCCGGCTGCGGTCGCGCCTGAGCCGATCTGTGTAGCAAGGCCGGTGGTCGGGCTGATCCGGAAAAGGCGGCTCCGCGGTGCGTTTGCCGGAAGCGTATCGTCCGAAGCGATTGCGTATATCCAGCCATCGGTCGCGTTGTAGGCGGCGGCAGCTTCGGTGAATCCGGACGGGAAACAGGTCTCGCCGATCTGCGGTCCGATCGGGCCGCTTACACCATTCGCCTGCGGATAGGTTCCGGGCGTACGGAAGATGCGAAGATCGGAAGCAAGGCCGGTCACCGGGTCGGAGCCCGTGTTGCAAAGTTCGGTGTCGAACTCAGCGACTCCGTAGAGCACCGAACCGATCGATGCCAGGCCTTCGTATTCGCGGCGGATCGTCTGACCATTGAGTGAAAGCTGGCTGATCAGCGTTCCCTGGCCGGTGGCGAGATCGAACTGATAATACTGCTGCGGAAGGTTTGTAACGTCGCGGTTGTTATCCGTGATCGAGTAACCGATCTGGCCGAAGGCTGCTGCGTTCAGTGAAACGATAGCGGCCACGGCAAAAATTGCTTTGAACAAATTTCTCATTTTTCCTCCAAATGTCTGGGCTTCGTTGCTTGATGACTTGGTCTTTTCCCGCTCGAGGGGTTTCCCGCTTTCCTCGAGCCAATTTTGTGATCGCAATAAAGTGATCGTTAAGATTCCGGTTGTTCGTCTGTTCTTAAGGCGTGAAGCTCCTTGGCCTGAAGCAGCCGTCTTCAGCGACCCTTCGCGGCAATAGGCGGCCGATGCCCATCCGGACAACCACGAGCCTACTGATTGCTGCGAAGTGAGAAGTCTATCGGCGCGAACTAAACGGCGTGTGACCGTAACCTTAAATAAATGGGTACTTTCTGTTACGGAAACGTTACGTGCCGGAAGGCCGAGCTTCCCCGGCGCCTATCACCACTCGGGAGTTGCTTGCGCATTTGCGGGGCAAGTGACATCATCGAACTTGCTGTGAAGGTGTCTTTTTTCAACGCATTTTTGGGAGGCGATGATGAGTACAGCAGTTGAGCAGGTTCGCCCGCTTGAAGACTTTCTGGTGATGCCGGAGGCCGAAGTTGCCGAAAGCATCGAGGCCGCCCGTGAAGCCCTTGGCGGGGATGTCGTCATTCTCGGCCATCATTATCAACGCGACGACGTTATCCGTCATGCCGACCTGCAGGGCGATTCGTATCAGCTTTCTGTAATGGCCTCGCAGACCGATGCCGGACACATCGTCTTCTGCGGCGTGCACTTCATGGCCGAATCGGCCGATATCCTCGGCAAGCCGCAGCAGCGTGTGATCCTGCCCGATATGGGTGCGGGATGTTCGATGGCCGACATGGCGACGATCGACCAGGTCGAGGACGCCTGGGAGCAGCTTCGCGACATTGGTGTGCTTAAAAGCAAGGTCGCGCCGATCACCTATATGAATTCCTCGGCGGCGATCAAGGCATTTTGCGGCAGGCACGAAGGCGTCGTCTGTACAAGCTCGAATGCAGTTCCGCTCTTCGATGTCTATTTGAAAGAATTCGACAAGATGTTCTTCTTCCCGGACCAGCACCTCGGACGAAACACCGGGGCGAAGTTCGGCATCCCGCTCGACAAGATGGTCGTCTGGAATCCGCACGAAGAACTCGGCGGAAACACGCCCGAAGCTTTGCTCGAGGCAAAGCTGATCCTCTGGCGAGGCCATTGCTCGGTCCACGGGCGGTTCAAGGAGTGGCACGTTGACCGCATTCGCGAGCAGGTGCCGGGAGTGCAGGTGCTCGTGCATCCGGAGTGCACATACGAGGTAGTGCAGAAAAGCGACCTGAACGGCTCAACGAGCTTTATCATCAAAACGGTCGAGAACGCCCCGGCGGGTTCGAAATGGGCGATCGGCACCGAGGTGAACCTCGTCAATCGGCTTGCTCAGCGGTTCCCGGATAAGGAAATTCACCTGCTTGCCCCGGATCTCTGCATGTGTGCGACGATGTACCGCATCGCTCCGCAGAATCTCGCTTGGGCGATGGAAAACCTCGCCGAAGGCGTTGTGGTCAACGAGATAATCGTTGATGACGAGACGAAGCATTACGCCAATGTTGCGCTTGAGCGGATGATCCGGATGACCGAAACCGGCAAGTAACAGGCATAAATGGCAGAGCTATCTGACAAATTGCCGGACAACGTCGGCGGCCGGTTTTACGTCGATCGGATGTGTATCGACTGCGACGTTTGCCGCGATACCGCACCCGCAAACTTTACCCGCAACGATGAGAACGGGTATTCGTATGTCTATAAACAGCCCACTTCCCCCGAAGAACTTGCCCTTTGTGAAGAAGCGATGATGGCATGCCCCGTTGAGGCCATCGGCGACGACGCCTGATGCCTTAACGCCCGTATTGACGTAGGTGCTAAAATTGCAGGACACGTTAGTAAATTGAACTCGCCGGCGGTGCAACCGGAGCGAGTATTGAAGTAATTTCGAACATCTTTGGGAGGAAACTAGAATGAATATCCGTCTTTTGACGCTGCTTTTTGCCATTTTCTCGGTGACGGCCTTCGGCCAAACGTCGTGGCTTGACCGCGGATTCTCGACGCCCTGGAACACCGGCAATGGCGTAATACCGACCGCTCCGCGGAGTAACGGCGAGTCGCCAAATTCGCAGATGTGCCGCGGCACGATCCGTGCTGCCGAATCGATCAATGACCGGGCGATGACGCGGGCCGGCTGGTTCCTCTTTGGCCCGACCTACAGCTACGGCACTATCTCGATCGTGACGGCGATGGCAAGCGTTGACGGTATGTGCCGGCCGAACGAGTACAACGGTTTCGTCTTTGTCGGGAACCGCTTTGCCGGGACGCTCGCCCCGACGGTCTCTAATTCGCGGACCGATGGAGCTTTGAGCACGATCCAATTCTTTAACCCCGATAACCTGACCGTTCAGTTCGTCCGCTATGATGACGACGACGGCCTTTGCTGCCCGTCGCGGACGAGCTACGTCAACTACGAGATCACGTTGGGAACGCGTCCGGTAGTCAAGGCCGTTGACGTGGATACGCGACCGAACTGCGAGAATTCAGGCCCGATCGAGACGCAAGACAACGTGGTTTCCGGAACCGTGACCTATAGGACACGGATGGCGCTTCCGCCGACCGCTGTCTTGACCGTTTCGTTGCTTGATGTCTCAAGGGCGGATGCTGCGGCCGACGTTATCGCCCGGCAGCAGATCAACACCGCCGGCAAACAGGTCCCGTTCGATTTCAGCTTTGCCTACGACAGGGCGCGCATACAGGAGCGGAACCGCTACGCCGTCCGGGCCGAGATCCGCGATGGCGGGCGGTTGCTCTCTACGACCGACACGAACTACCCGGTGATAACGCAAGGCAATCCGCGGAATGTGGATCTGGTCGTTGTCCCGGTCGGCCGCCCGGGCCCGGGAACCGGCCAAGCCTCGGGGACGGTACGCGGCACGGTTACCTATCGGCAGCGGATAGCTCTGCCGGCCGACTCTGAGATCACGGTCAAGCTTGTTGACGCCGAAGATCCCGATGGCACGCCGGTGGCCGAGACGACCGTTACGCCGGGCACGCGGCAAGTGCCGGTTCCGTTCGAGCTCGGGTACGAACGCCGCGACGTCAATCTTCAGCGAAGCTATGTTCTGTTTGCCGAGATCCGCTCGAACAAAGCTCTTCGATTCCGTTCGGAAACCGGTACACCGGTCAACATTCGCAACGCGAATGTGCAGGGCGTTGAGATCGTCGTCAGCCCGGCGAGCGATGAGCCCGAGGTCATAACGGGCCAGTCGCTGAACGTATCGAAGTTTGGCACCGGCTCATTCCAGATCGAGGGACGCGGCTCGGAGCTCATCATCCGCGGAACCGTGACGATCCGAACCGACGGAACGGCGACCGTCTCGATAACCCGGCTAAACGGAACGATCAACTTTGAAGGAAAGCTCGTTGCTTTTGATAGCAACTCGGCGAAGATAATTGTCCGGAGTTCGGGCGATGCAGATGCCTCGGGCGAGATCGATGTCCGCTACACCGGCCGGAATCTGAATGCCGTTATCGGCAATAATCTCGTGCTTGACGGACAGAACGTTACGCTTCGTTTCTAACCACTAAAAGACGTGCTTAGAACGCGGGTAGAGGCTCGAATCTCGGGCCACTGCCCGCTTTTTTTGCGCCCGGCTTATGCAAAAAGTGCGGTGAAACAGGGTCAATTACCCTGTATGGGAGGCTATAATAATGGGCTTTGTAGATAACGATTATAAGAAAGTTAAACCGATCAAGCAGGAACATAAGAACGCATGCTGGGCCGCATGTCTTGAATGGTGGCAGCGTGCTAACAAATTCGGAACCGTTTATTCGCAGTCGGCTTTACGGAAAGAGAAGGACATCAAAGCGATGTACAACAGCGACAGCGTTACAGGCGATGTGCATAAAAAGAGCCATGCGAACTATGGTGTGCTTGAGAAGCACGAGCTGCTGAGCCTTTACCGCCAGCCGCGGTTCGAAATGTTCGTTTACGAGGAGCCTGCGCTTCGCCCCGGGCTTATCCACGAGATACTTGCGACACGCGGCCCGGTAATTGTTGGCTATTTCGACGCATTCTCGAACGGGAATCACGTTAACGTGATCTGCGGCTATGACCTTGATATGCAGATGGTCGAGGTAATGGAACCTCGGAAGGGCAAGTTCGTCGAACGCGGCATCACGGAATACACAAGCGGGCCGGAACCGCTGGTAATCGCTTACCGCAATCGCAGCATTTGACGGCAGCGGTCGAAGGACCTAGCAAATAATATTCGGTGGGCTCGATGGCGGGCTCGCCGATTTTTTTTATACGTGGAGCTTGATCATTCCGTCCTCGATGGTGACGTCGTAGCGGTCGATCGAGCATTGCGGTTTGGTAAAGCACTCGCCACTGGTAACGTCGAACTTCCAGCCGTGGAATTCGCATTCGACCGTTGTGCCGCGAAGCTTTGAATCGGCAAGCGGATAGCCCTTGTGCGGGCAGAAATTCTCGATGGCGAAGAAACGGCCGCCGACGTTAAAGAGAGCGACCTCGCTGCCGTCCTTTAGCTGAACGGTGGCGCCGCGGCCCGGCGGGACCGCTTCGGCACGGCCGACCGTGATGGTGCGCCCTTCGCGGGGCGGCTTTCGCTTGTTTTCCCTAGACTTTCCCATTTCTCGAACTGCGGCCAAAGTGTGAACTGCATCAAACGCCTGCTCGCCGCCAAAAATATAGGATAACGTACCGGCCGCGGCATCTCACCCCCGCGGGTGGCGAAAATTGTTTTCCTTGCTTTATAAGCCTATCTAAAACAAAATAAAGGAACGGAGCAATTGCGATGACAGAAGCGACAAGAGGCGAGCGCGTTAAATGCCGCGAGATAATGACGGCGAACGTCACGACCGCGACTCGCGAAATGACGCTCCGCGACGTTGCCCGCCTTCTTCGCGAGGGCGATATGGGCTCAGTGCCGGTTGTTGAGGACGGCCGCCTTGTCGGCATCGTAACGGACCGCGACATCGTCGTCCGGGCGATCGCCGAGGGAAAAGGGCCGGAAACACCGGTCGCCGAGGCGATGACCACCGAGATCTTTTCCGTCCGCCCGGACGACTTTGCCTTTGAGGCCGTAAGGCTGATGGGCGACAGGCAAGTTCGCCGCATTCCGGTCGTCGAGGCCGATGGCTCGCTCGCCGGCATCATCTCGATGGCCGACGTCGCGCTCGAAATGGAAGACGAACGCGAGATCGCCGAGACCCTCGAAGAGATCTCAAGCGGCACGGCATTTTGGAGCAAGAAGTAGGTTTTCGCCGCATATGGCAAAGGCATTCAATCGTCATTTTCAGCTTTTGAGCTCGTCAAAGGGAGCGAAGCCCTCGGGGCGTTTGTGGTTTCCGGCGGCGGATGTTTACCAGGTGCCTGAAGGCTGGGTCGTCAAGGTCGAGCTTGCCGGGGTTGCGGCCGAGGATGTCGAGATCGAGGTCGAGGGCAACGTGCTTTACATCACCGGCTGCCGCAAGGATCGCTCATGTGCCGCCGGTGCCTCGTATCACCAAATGGAGATAACCTACAGCAGGTTCGAAAAGACGCTCAAGTTCCCGTCGCCGATCGAGGGCGTCCAACTTGACCATATGTTCGATAATGGTCTGCTGATCATCCGGCTGAGGTCGAAAGAACGATGAGATATTTACTTACGCTCTTCATTGTAATTTCGGCGGCGATGCTCGCTTCGGCCCAAGGTGATCTGGAGCCGGTCTTTCGTAAAGCACCGGAGAAATACCCGCTGGCTGCGGCAGCGGCAAGGGCCGAAGGCGAAGTGATCGTGGCGATAGAGATCGGTCCGGAGGGTAATGTAACTTCAGCAAAGGTGATTTCCGGGCATCCGTTGTTGAGGGCCATCTCTGCCCAAGCGGCAAGAGAATGGCGTTTCGTTCCTGTTACTGGTTCCGACCTCAGATCCTTAGTTATTCAATTCAGGTTCGTAGACAAGGGTTGGGTGCTTATTGACGAAGGCTTCATCGCGATGGAAACAAGAACCGAATCTTCGTTCGAAGGTTCAAATGTGGTGAAAGTTTCGGCTGGATTATATGTTCCCAAAACACTCTTGCTGCCGCGGAAAGATGGTGTGATTGAAGACCGGTATTGCGAAGTTCACAACAGGTTGATGGAAGTAGAGCTGCAGGCCGTATCTTACGGGTTGATCGCTCGTGTCTCAGACGAGGACGATTACTTTGAACGATACGACCGAGCCGAGGAAAGACTTTTCCCGAATGCCAATCTCGATTCGAACCGTGGATGTGTAGACAACGGCATTGAGAATGAAGAGGCATATTTCTGTTCCATTTGCAGGGCAGAACGCGAGAAGTGGCTGGAACAAAACCGAAGGAAATAATGGCAGATGAAACACCCGAAAATCCGACGTTAGTAACGGAGGTAGCGATACCGCAGGTCTCTGAGATGGCGATATTGCCGCTTCAGAACACTACCCTTTTCCCGGATACGGTCGTGCCGCTGGCGGTCGGCCGCGAGCGCTCGATGCGGGCGGTCGAATCAGCACTCGCGACCGAGGAGAAATTGCTCGGCTGCATCACGACGAAGACGGACGGGGTGTCCGGCGACGAGGCGAAGTTTGACGACATTTACACCATCGGCACCATCGTCAGCATCAAGCGGATGATGCGTAACGAGGGCGTGATGCAGCTCATCGTCCAGGGGCTTGAGCGTTTCCGCGTTGTCGAGTGGCTTGAAGAGCAGCCGTATCTCAAGGCCCGTGTTGAAAAGCTGCCGGAGCTTTCGCGCGTTGATGAAGAAGAGATCGAGGCACTCAAGCGGAATATTCACGGTTTGATCCAGGAAGCTCTCGCTATGCTTCCGCAGGTGCCGCCCGAGATACGGATGGCCGTTATGACGCAGCAGGACCCCGTCCAGCTCGCGTATTTCATGGCATCGGTGCTCGACCTCGGAACCGAGACCGAGCAGAAGATGCTCGAATGCGACACCGTCGATTCGCTTCTGACGCTGACGCACGCCGCACTCGCCCGCGAGGTCGAGATCATGCAGATCCGCACCAAGATCGCCACCGAGGCACAGGGCGAAATGGACAAGGCACAGCGTGACTACGTGCTTCGCCAGCAGCTCAAGGCGATCAAGAAGGAACTCGGTGAGGACGGGGACAACGGCGAAAAAGCCGAAGCTGCGCAGCTCCGCGAGCGGCTTGAGACAGCCGATATTCCGGACGACGTCCGCAAAGAGGCCGAGCGGGAGCTCAAGCGGATGGAGGCTCTGCCTCAATCGGCACCGGATTACCACGTTATCCGCACGTATCTCGAATATGTGCTTGAGCTTCCGTGGCGAAAGTCGAGCGAGGAAAAGCTTGACCTGAATGAAGCCCGCCGCATTTTGGACGAAGACCACTACGGGCTTGAGGACGTAAAGGAACGCATTCTCGAATCGCTCGCGGTCGTAAAGCTCCGGCCGGATTCGAAGAGCCCGATCCTGCTTTTCGTCGGCCCTCCGGGCGTCGGCAAGACCTCGCTCGGGCGTTCGATCGCCCGCTCGCTTGGCCGCGAATTTGAGCGGATGTCGCTCGGCGGCATGCGGGACGAAGCCGAACTCCGAGGCCACCGCCGGACGTATATCGGCGCAATGCCGGGACGCATCATCCAGGCCCTTCGCCGCGTTGGCGTAAACAATCCGCTGATGATGCTCGATGAGATCGACAAGCTAGGCAACGACTATCGCGGCGACCCATCGGCGGCCCTGCTCGAGATACTCGACCCGGCGCAGAACAATACGTTTCGCGATAACTATCTCGACCTGCCGTTCGATCTTTCAAAGGTCTTTTTCATTGCGACGGCGAATTCGCTCGGGCCGATCCCGATGCCGCTCCGCGACCGCATGGAGATAATCCAGATCGCCGGATACAGCGACCGCGAAAAGCTGAACATCGCAAAGCAGTATCTGGTGCCTCGGCAAGTGCGGGAGAACGGGCTTGCCGAGGGGCAATTCGAGATAACCGACGCTGCGATCAATCTGCTGACCTCTCGCTACACGCGCGAGGCCGGAGTTCGCCAACTTGAACGTGCGATCGGCAATCTAGCCCGCAAGGTGGCGCTCAAAGTTGCGGTCGGCTCAACGGAGAAAGTGACTATAGATGCCGGCGACCTGCGCGAATATATCGGGGCACCGCGTTTCCATCCTGAATCCGCAAGGGCAGAGATGCCGGCGGGCGTCGCGACCGGAATGGCTTGGACCGAGATGGGCGGCGAGGTGCTCTTTATCGAGGCGACGGCACTGCCGGGCGGCAGCGGTCTGACGCTGACCGGGCAACTCGGTGATGTGATGAAGGAATCTGCTCAGGCGGCACGCAGCTACCTGTGGTCGCACGCAGCGGAGTTCGGCATCGAGCCCGAAGCGATCAAACAGAACGGCGTTCACCTCCACGTTCCGGCCGGGGCGATTCCGAAGGACGGCCCGAGTGCGGGCGTTACGATGGCCTCCGCACTTGCGTCGCTTTACAGCGGCCGCAAGGTGCGGTCAGATACGGCGATGACGGGCGAGATAACGCTCTCGGGGTTGGTGTTTCCAGTTGGCGGAATCAAGGAAAAGGTGCTGGCCGCGCATCGTGCGGGCATTCGAAGGATAATCCTTCCCGAGCAGAATGAGGCCGATGTTGACGAGATCCCGGAAGACGTCCGCAAGGAGTTGGAGATCATTACCGCAAAACGGGTCAGCGATGTTCTGAACGCGGCGCTTGAGCCCTCCGGCTCGGCCGATACGCCGCCGCCTGGCTTTATGTTGCCAAAGCAAGAGGGCGGCGAACAGCCCGCGGACCGGCTGATAGCAAAGGACGGCTAGAGGCCGTCAGCACATTGTCGAACTTTTTCGCGACTTTGCGACCGAGCCTTTGATCAGGCATTCGAGCACTTTCATGTCCACATCGGCAAGCTTGTTGACGTAAAGGCACGAAACGCCGTTCTTGTATTTGCCGAGCTTGGCGAGCAGTTCTTCCTCGCCTGGTGCTCCGCAAAGCACGTATAGCGAGAGGTTCTGTTTCCGCGGGCTAAAGCCGGTTACCATCCAGTCTAGCTCGCGGCCGGAAGAGTATTTCATCATTCGGCTCCCGAAGCCGATGATCGAAGGGCCCCACATCTTCGGCTCTTCCTTCGTGATCCGCTTAAATATCTCAAGCAGGCGAAAAGCATCCTCCCGCCGTGTTTCATTCTCGACCGAATTGATGAAATCCTCGACGCTCGCGTCGGTCTCGCGTGTTTTCAGTTCCGCTTTAGCCAT
>CAZGLZ010000017.1:0-27890 GCA_964526245.1 uncultured Chloracidobacterium sp.
GGCAAAAACAAATTTAGCCAACTGGTGTCCGATGCCGCAAAAGGCGACCCGCAGATCGTTACTAAGAACGGAACGCCGACCGCCGTCGTCATCTCTTTCGCCGAGTACAAAAAGCTGACCGGACAGGGCGGCTCGCTCGGGGAATTTTTGCTGAGCAGCCCGCTTCGTGATATCGGCGAACAGCTCGACCTGACTCGCAATAGAGACCTTGGTCGCCCGACCATTGACTTCGGTGAGCCGGAAGCGAGGATCGAGGACAAATAGCCGATGAAATACCTCCTCGATACCTGTGTGTTTTCCGAGTATGGAAAACCGCGTCCCGACACCCGCGTCCTGGATTGGGTTTCGGCCGCGGTCGATGAAGACCTGTACATCAGTGTTTTGAGCATCGGTGAACTCGAAAAAGGCATTTTGAGGTTGCCCGGCTCGGCTCGGAAGTCCAGTTTGATACAGTTTCTCGGTGACCTAAAACTACGCTTTGCTGCAAACATAATTGATATTGACCTGGCGGCGATGCGCCGTTGGGCCGAGCTGATGGCCAATCGGGAGTCGCTCGTACGGCCGATGCCGATTATAGATTCGCTCATCGCCGCGACCGCTCTTGAGCACGATCTAGCGCTCGTCACCCGTAATGAATCCGACTTCGATGCATCCGGCGTAACGATCCTGAATATCTGGAGCGGCACGTAGGTCGTGGAAGACCCCGCAATGGAAGTTGGCTAATGTCTTCCGAAAACGGGCCACCGAAAGGCAAGAAATTAGCACTTGAAAAAGTTGAGTGCCAGCCGAAAAAAAGTCTTGACTTTTTGCGCTTTTCGGCCTATTATTTATCTACTTAACGCGTTACGTACAACAGGGAGTTTGTAGGTAGGCTCCCGGCTCGGTTACCGCCAATTTGTGAAATCCGGCTCGGAAATTAGCATTTGGATTATCGGGAATCGGGAACACCTTTGAGGATCTTGTCGGCACATTGCTCTTGATCGTAGATAGGGTTTAAGGAAAAGATAAGTGGCTCGTGCTCGAAAGGTACGGGCCCTTTCCTTTTTGCCGTGATGAATGCCTATTGCCGAGCGAGCGATCTCCCCTGTTCAACCGCCTGCGAAACTGCCCGGAACCGATCGCTTTCCCTTAACGGGCCGAATACCGGATCGACCAAAGCGAACGGCGCATGGAATTGCCGCTTTCGCACCGCGATCTCAAGCTGCTCGAGTGCCTTTTCCTCATCGCCAAGCTTTGCGTACAGCCGAGCGCAATCGTAGGGGTTCGCCGAATCGGCATTGCACCTGCCATTATTTATCGTACGCTGCCAGAGATGGCGAAGTCCGCCCTGTTCGAACACCTTTCTTGATTCCGCAATATCGGTCGACCGCCGGACCCCGCTCTTCAGCCTTTCTTCGAATGCTTCAGCCTCATCACCGCGAGCCTCATGAACCTCCGCAAGATACCTGCGGGCCATCGCAAAGCGCGGTTCAACGCGAAGAACATTCTGCAACTCGGCCGCCGCGGCAGAAAGATCTCCGGCAAAATACTCTAACTGCCCAAGGTCCGCCGCAATGATCAACGAATCCGGAGCCAATTCCCGTGCCCTTCGCATTTGATCACGTGCCTCGTCCAAACGGCCGGTCAGCGAAAGAAGCACGCCGTACCAATGCCGTGCTTTAGCATTATTAGTTTCCAGTGAAATGGCATTTGCAAAATCAGCCTCCGCCCCTTGCCAGTCCCAATAATGGAACATCTTCACAAATGCTTGCGTCGCAAGCAGGTCGGCCGACTCGCCGCCAAGTGATTTGGCCCTAGCGATCGTCTGCTCTGCCCGTTCGGGGGTTGCGTCAAAGGCGTAGGTATCGGCAAGAGCCACGTGAGCATCCAAATATTTCGGTGAAATAGTTATGGCCTGCCGGAAAAGCTCGGCCGGGTCCTGGTCATTGAACACCCGGCTCTCCCAGACCCGCTTTCCCTTTGTGTATAAAGCAACCGCTTCCGGCGGCACGTCCGAATTTAAGTTCGCGGCATTTCTGTTATCCTGCCTCAGGCCGAGGGCAAAAGCCGATGCAAGAATGATCGCTGTCGCGGCGATCACAGCTCCGCCGATCGCAAATGGCCTCCAAAGGCGCGACGAACGACGCCGCTCGCGATTGTGCCCATCCGCGCGCTCTGACACCTCCGCCGCTGTCTTGACCGCCGCAATGAACTTGTAGCCTTTTCGCGGTACTGTTCGGATGTATTGCGATTCCGGCTTGCCGTTTTGCCCAAGAGCACGCCGCAGGTTCGAGATATGGAAATTTATATTTCCTTCCTCAACGAAAGTATCCTGCCAGAGCCTATCCATAATCTCCGTGCGGGTAACGACACGGTCGCCCGATTCCACCAAAAGCACGAGCAGTTCGATCGCTTTCGGCGAGACCTGCACCTCATCGCCGCCCCGAATAAGCATTAGCCGCGAGGCGTCCAAAGTGAATTCGCCGAACTCGTAGATCCGCTGCATAAGCTGGTTCCTTGGAAAGGATTAACAAATTCTAAGCATTTCTAACGAAAAATCAAAGGATTTTTTCGCTTCCCTCGGTCCACAATCGGGCAATCTGCGCAACGAAGCATCCGTCCGACACCTGATCAAAGGAGAGATCACTATGAAATTCTGCCGCATCGTACCTTCACTCGTTATATTCGTCTTTCTGATTCACGGCTCGATCGCCGCACAGACCACATCGTTCACCTACCAGGGAGAACTTCAATTAAGTTCTCAGCCAGCGAACGGAACTTTTGATTTCGAGTTTCTGCTATATGATGCGTCTTCGGGCGGTACGCAGATCGGGGCCACCGCGACGCGTTCAAATATCACGGTCACGGACGGCAGGTTCACAGTTTCCTTGGACTTCGGAGCAAACTTCACCGGGACCGAACGCTTCCTTGAGATCCGCGTCCGCCAGACCGGCGGCGGCGGATTCACGATCCTCGATCCGCGGCAGCGCATCGGAAGCTCGCCTTATGCCGTCCGGAGCGTGTCCGCGGCCGCTGCTGACACGGCCATGACCGCAACCAACGCGACCAACGCGGTTAATGCGACGAATGCTGTAAATGCCACGAACGCGACGAACGCCACAACCGCTGCGACGGCAACCAACGCCCTTAATCTCGGTGGAGTTGCCGCCAATCAATACGTGGTAACGACCGACCCGCGACTCTCCGATGCCCGTCCACCAACCGCCGGAAGTGGGAGCTATATTCAAAACACGACCACTGACCAGAGCAATGCGAATTTCAGCATAACGGGCGATGGCCGTGCTCGAAATTTGAATGCCGTCGGGTCCTTTCAATTTAATGGTTTGCGAGCATTTTGGGCACCGGGCACGGATAACCTCTTCGCCGGGATCGGTTCGGGCTTGAATGGTACGACAGGGACGAACAATGCTTTCTTTGGGCGTCTTGCCGGAAGCTCGATTACAACAGGCGAGAATAATTCGTTCTTCGGGAGCCGGGCCGGCCTTTCGAACAGTTCGGGCAGCAACCATTCGTTCTTTGGCAATCTCGCCGGTCGTGACAGCGGTGTGGGCAGCGACGGAAACACATTTGTTGGATGGTCTGCGGGCCTGCAAACGACGAACGGAAGCGGGAATACGTTCATCGGACGTGGTTCGGGAACAACAAACACTATCGGGAGCGGAAATACATTGATCGGTAGCGGGACATTCCTCAGTGCCCCAAACCTTACTTACGCTACCGCGATCGGAGCTGAAGCTGTGGTCTCGGAAAGCGGCACGATCGTCCTCGGCCGCCCTTTGGGCCAAGACAAGGTGGTGATACCGGGCGAACTTGAAGCCTCATTCCCCATCACCTCGACCACCATTAATGCAACCACCCAGTTCAACATCGGCGGCACCCGGTTTCTCACAGGGAGCCCTGCCAACTTCACTTTCGTCGGCGGATTCAACGCAGGGGGAGCGATGACCACCGCAACTTCCGTGACAATCGCTGGAGCCGAGGCTGGCAGGGACCTTACGAGCGGAAGCAACAATTCACTATTTGGCCGAGGAGCCGGGCGAAATTTGACAATTGGGAGCAGCAATTCCTTTTTCGGAACAGGCAGCGGGGCCAACAGCGTCGAAGTTCTTGCGAATTCATTTTTCGGTGCTGGGTCTGGTGGTTCTAATCAGACAGGACAGTTCAACACTTTCATCGGTGAAGGCAGCGGGTTCAACAACCTGTCCGGTTCGAACAACACCTTCGTAGGACGTGGTGCAGCAGGTGGAACATTCACCGGTGACAATAATACTGTGCTCGGTGCAAGTACTTCGGTCAGTTCGGGCGGGCTTGTATATGCAACTGCTATTGGCGCCGGAGCGTCCGTCAGCACAAGCAACACGATCGTCCTCGGGCGATTTCTTGGCCAGGATACGGTCAATGTTCCTGGAAATCTTTCCATCACCGGATCGCTCAATATCTCAGCCCTTTCGGCTGCGACCGTCAACGCGGGCACACAATTCAACCTAGCCGGTAGTCGTGTCCTTGGAGCACCCGGAACCGACAACACCTTCGTTGGCCTTAATACCGGTACGGCGACAACCGGGGCGGCGAACACTTTCGTCGGCCGGGGCGCAGGAGAACTGACCACTACCGGACTGGAGAATTCGTTCTTTGGCCGGGCTGCCGGGCTTAACAATTTGACCGGAGCCGAAAATTCCTTTTTCGGCCGCAGTGCAGGGCTCGAAAACACGAATGGCGGTCAAAACTCCTTCTTCGGGCGCAACGCAGGTCGTAACTCGAACGCGAACTTGAACACGATGATCGGTTTCAATGCCGGCCTAGCAAACACTACCGGCTCGAATAACACAATGCTTGGTGCCGATGCGAACGTCGCCTCAAGCGGTCTGTCTTATGCGACCGCGATCGGTTCGGGATCGACCGTTTCATCAAGCAACACGATCGCTCTCGGAAGATCGAATGGTTCTGACACGGTAAGGGTTTACGGCCGGCTGCGGCTCGGTTTGTTCGGTTCCCCGTCGGCCGTTCCTTTGTGTATTGATGGCGGTTCGTCGGAAATTACGACCTGTTCTTCTTCGCTTCGCTATAAGGAAAACGTTTTCGATTATACCTCCGGGCTCAGTCTGATCCGCCGGCTTCGGCCTGTCTATTTTGACTGGAAGCACAACGGAATTCGTGATTTCGGCCTTGTTGCCGAAGAGGTGGCAGCGGTCGAACCGCTTCTTGCAACGACCAACAAAGACGGCGAGATCCAAGGCGTGAACTACGACCGCATCGGCGTCGTGCTGGTAAACGCCGTCAATGAACAGCAGGCCGAGATCGAGCGGCTCAAGGCCGATTCGCAAAATAAATCGCGGCAGATCAGTTCTCTTCTCGAAGCCAATCGCCGACAGCAGGCTCAGATCGAAGCTCTTACAAAACTCTTTTGCTCGACCAACCCGGCGGCCGGAATCTGCCGGGAAAAACCGTAGCAAAGCAAAAAGGCCCGGAACCAATCTCCGGGCCTTTCATTCTTTAGTATAGCGTCGCCGAATGTATCGTGTCGGAGAATTTCGGATCATCTACTCAAACAAAACAACATCTCGCTTTTCCTCGCCGCGAACAAACGCGAAAAAGCGGCCATCCTTCGACCACGCAAAATTGTAGAGCTTTTCGTCCGGAAGGCCATCGATCTTTTTAGCTGGACCACCGTCGATCGGCTGCAGCCAAATGCCGGAGTAGATGTCGCGAAATGCGACCGATCTGCTGTCCGGGGTCCACCGGGTTCCAAGGCCGAGCGTTGAGGTCGCGGGAATGTCGATCTGCCGAACGATCCGATTGTCCGCTGCCGAAAATATTGCCAGCCGATGTTTATCCGTTATCAGACCTGCAGCGAAGTATTGTCCGTCCGGCGAGAAACTAACCCATGAAGTTTCCGAATTTGTAATTATCTCAGGCTCTCCGCCATCGACCGGAACTCGGCGAAGTTCTCCTTTTCCGTTCGCCTTTTCCCATGACTTGTAATACACCCACCGTCCGTCCCGAGAAATAAATGGTTGGTAGTTTCGCCTGCCGAAGGTGAGTTGCCGGCGATCCGATCCATCAGATCGCATACGCCAGATGTCGAAATCGCCGTTCACATTCGAATGAAATACCACAAGATCCTGCTCGTAAGATCCAACCACCATACTATCGATCGCTTCGCTCGGGGTTATTTGCTCGATGCTGCTCCCATCCGGGAGCATGGTCGCAAGCACCTGATTCGCTCCGTCGCTTCGTGTAAAGACCAGCCGGCCATCGTAGGTCCAGTCTAGCCCCCAAAGTCCGTCATATCGCCCAAAGGAACCTTTTGTCAGCTGACGGTATGAGCTCGGGTCGTCTGTCGGGGCGATCCAGATATTGTTTTGCTGACGGTGTTCAACGGTTAGAAAAGAATTGGCCCCCGAAGCAAGGGATGACCCGTAGCTGCTGAGGTCATTTGTCAGCCGGCGAAACGCTTTTTCAGCAACCGTGAACTCGACAACCTCGTACTTTGGGACAGAGAGCCAAGAGTCTACACCGACCGCCGTAAGAAGTACTTCCGACGAGTCCCGTGTCCAGGCGGTGCGCGAAAGCTCCCGCCACGGTTCAAGCGGGAACCGCATTTGCTTCCCGCCGAGCTCCAAGACTACGAGATCATGGCGAAAGATCTCAGAATCACGCGTTACCCCGAATGCGAACCGACCTCCATCCGGAGACCACGAAAGCGAGCCCGCGACCGGGGCCTCGGCCTTCGGGTAACTTGCCAAGCTCCTTTCATTCGAACCGTCAAAATCCGAGACGATCAAACTATGGCCTTCACCTTCCGCATCGATGCGAAAAAAAGCAACCTGCAGACCATCAGACGAAAGAACGTAGCCGTCTGCTCGATCGGTCAATATTGTCTCTGGCCCACCGAAAGAAGGTCTCTTGAACGTACCCAGTTTGCCATTTCCGTTCACTGAATAGATGACGTGAGACCCATCTAATGTGAATGACAGATCTGTGATCGAAACAGGCTCAGGTGGCCTGATCAACAGGTCGTTGCCACCCCCTGTACTCCCGACATATATAGCTTGATCTTGTCTTTCGCGCGTGACGTAAGCAAAAAGCCTTCCGTCGTTCGAGATCGTTGCAACGCTGACATTGCCTGAGTTCGTAAGTTGGCGTATCCGCAGATTCTTCGCTGATGACACATTGGACGTGCCGCCTGAATATAAAAAGGCACTCCCCGCCGCCGCAACAAGCAGGATCACGGACACTGCAAATAACGCTCGCAACCTTTTGGCCCTGCGGTCTCCGATCTCTGTTCGCACCGCCGGTGACGGCCGGGGGATCTCTTCTGTCTCAACAATAATTTCCGAAACCGTTTCGCTTTCAATCAAGATCCCCTGCGTATTTTCTCGCTGCGAAACCTCCGCAATGAACGAGTAGCCACGACCGGGAATGGTAACGATGAATGAGTGTTCGCCCTTTCGTTCTCCGAATATCTTCCTGAGAGTCGAGATCTGGACCGTTAAGTTGTTCTCTTCAACGAACTGACCCGGCCAAATCTTGTTAAGCAGCTCGTCTTTCGAAAGAACCTCTCCATTTCGCTCCAAAAGATAGCAAAGCAATTCAAATGCACGTGGGGGCACAGAAACCGGTACTCCATTACGGAGGAGCCGACGTTTGATCGGGTCAACCTCAAAATCTTCAAAAGAATAAGCAGGTCTTGGACGCAGATTCACCTTTTTGAGCCACTCTTAGGAAACTTTAACGGCAATCTTAAGGATTTTTTATCTGATTGTCACCATAATCGCACCTCGAAAGCAAACTTTTTTTCGTCACCCGGATTAACAACCATATGTGGCCAAGGACAAAGACGACAATTCGAATGAGAATCCGCTCGCGGACGCTGTTCCATCCGATCACTGCTCCGTTTGATGAGATGTGCCCGACCTGTCGGGTCGCCGCTCCGTCTTTTTCGACGCGCGTGGCGGCAGCAATACTACAAGTCAGCGAAGCAGCAATATGGGAAGCCCTCGGCTCCGGCTTTTTGCATCCGGTAAGCTCCGGAGCCATTTGTGGACTTTCTGTTGCGGGTCGCTATTCAGAACATTCGAGCCCGATGCCGGTAAAGCACCGATCGACAAAGACGGGAGACCTCGATCGGAAAAACCCCTTAACTGGAGAATCAGAATGAGAAAGATACTTATGGCGGCGTTCTTGACGCTATTTGCAACCGCCATTTTAGCCCAAACCAACGACTTCAATTACCAAGGCACTTTGAATATATCCGGCCAGCCGGCGAACGGCAGCTACGACTTCGAATTCCGGCTCTTCACGGCCGAATCAGGCGGCTCGCAGATCAGCGTGACCGCGACCCGAGCCGCCGTTACGGTCACAAATGGCGTCTTCAATGTAGTCCTTGCATTCCCTTTGCTCGGTTCTGCTAGCGCCTTTCCGGGAGCCGATCGCTGGCTTGAGATCGCCGTCCGACAAAACGGTTCCGGTGGCGGTTTCCAGCAATTACTGCCCCGCACAAAGATAAATTCGTCGCCGTATGCGATCACCGCCGCCAATGCTGCGAACGCTACGAACGCTACGAACGCTATCAATGCCACGACAGCGAATAATGCTTTGCAGCTTGGCGGCGTGACGGCAAGTGAATATGTAACCACAACCAGCGGCAGTGCAAATTTTATTCAGAACACCACGTCGCCGCAGGCAGCCAGTAATTTTAACATCAGCGGCAACGGCACTGCGGGCGGGACGTTTAGCGGCAATATCGTCAACGCGACGACGCAATACAACATCAATGGAAACCGCATTTTGAGCACCGCCGGATTTAACAACGTCTTTGCCGGCCTCGGGGCCGGAGCCGCCAACACCACGGGCGCCGACAATTCCTTTTTTGGCCGCAACGCGGGCTTTTCCAACACTGGCGGCAGCAACTCCTTTTTTGGCGCATTCGCGGGCCAATTCAACACGACGGGCATATTCAACGCATTCTTCGGCGCGCGAGCGGGCCGCTCGAACACGACTGCAGATTCGAACTCTTTCTTCGGCAACTCCGCGGGCGAGGAGAACTCGACGGGCAGAGACAACGCGTTTTTTGGGAACGTGGCAGGCGCCGATAACACGACGGGCAGCTTCAACGTATTCGTTGGCTCAGCGACGGGCGACACGAACACGAACGGAAGCGCAAACGTATTCGTCGGATACTCCGCAGGCACCTTGAACACTGAGGGCGATGGCAATACGTTCCTGGGCAGTAGTTCCGGAACTGGAAATACAAGCGGCGGAAATAATGCGTTTGTCGGCCGAGATGCAGGAGACGTAAACACAATAGGCTTCAATAATTCGGCGCTCGGCAAAGGTGCTGATTTCGCAGCCAATGATCTTTCGTACGCAACCGCGATAGGGTCGGACTCGGTTGCCAGTCTTAGCAATTCGATCTACCTTGGCCGTCCGGGCGGCCAGGATGCTGTGCGAATTCCCGGTGCGACGATCATGAGCGGCAGTCTTGTGATCGGGACGCTTGGTTCGGCGGGCAGCACTTCGATTTGTCTAAACGCGGCTGACCGCGTCTCGCCGTGCTCGTCGTCGCTGAGATACAAAACAAACATCGGCCAGTTCGGCAGCGGTCTAAACCTGATCAACCAACTCATACCCATCACCTTCGACTGGAAGGACGGCGGGATGGCCGATCTCGGCCTGGTCGCTGAGGACGTTGCTGCCATCGAACCCCTACTCACCACTACGAATGACAAAGGCGAGATCGAAGGAGTTAAATACGACCGCATCGGCGTCGTACTTGTGAACGCCGTTAAGGAACAGCAAGCCCAGATAGATTCACAGAAGGCGGAAATCGCTGCTCAACGATTGGAGATAACTTCGCTTAAGCAATACATCTGCTCCCAAGACGCAAACGCTCCATTCTGCAAGGAGAAAAAATGAATACTTACAGACTCGTTTTTGCGGCGGCGATCATCGCCTTTGGTTTTGTCCAGGCCGCGATCAGCCAAACGAACGATTTCAACTATCAGGGCAACTTGAATATTTCCGGCCAGCCCGCGAACGGCAGCTACGACTTCGAATTCCGGCTCTTCACGGCCGAATCAGGCGGCTCGCAGATCAGCGTGACCGCGACCCGAGCCGCCGTTACGGTCACAAATGGCGTCTTCAATGTAGTCCTTGCATTCCCTTTGCTCGGTTCTGCTAGCGCCTTTCCGGGAGCCGATCGCTGGCTTGAGATCGCCGTCCGACAAAACGGTTCCGGTGGCGGTTTCCAGCAATTACTGCCCCGTACAAAGATAAACTCGACGCCGTATGCAATCACCGCCGCCAATGCTGCGAACGCGGCCAATGCAAGCAACGCTGCGAATCTCGGCGGCATAGCGGCAAGCCAATATGTTCAGACCACCGATCCACGACTTTCCGATCAACGATCGCCTTTACCAAACAGTGAAAACTACATACGCAATTCAAACACGGAAACCCAAACCGGATCATTCAAGATCAGCGGACCTGGGACCGCAAGCGAATTCGATTCAAATGCAAGCAGATATCGGTTCAATGGTACGACCGGCCTTCAGATAATTGGTCCGAGCTCTTCAACTATAAGACTTGGCCTAAGTTCCGCAGAATGCATTTCATGTCCCGGGAATACATATATTGGAGCGGAAACAGGAAGCGGTGTTGAATACAACACCTTTCTTGGATATCGGAGCGGGCGCTTTTCGCTTAACGGAACAAACAACACATTCGTCGGCGCACGAGCGAGCGGCCAGGACTCTCTCTCGTTCGCTACTGCGATAGGGGCGGATGCGGTAGTTGCGACCAGCAACACGATCGCGTTAGGCCGCCCCGGCGGCGAGGACAACGTCCGCATTCCCGGAAAGCTTGCGCTGATCACGCTCGGCAGCGCAGGCCCACAGTCGATCTGCCGCAATCTCGCCGGTGAGTTATCTACGTGCTCATCGTCGGCCAGATACAAGACAAATCTGATGGACTTTCGCCCGGGCCTTGAGATCGTCCGCAGACTGAACCCAGTTTCGTTTAACTGGAAAGACGGCGGAATGGCCGATCTCGGCCTTGTTGCCGAAGACGTCGCTGCCATTGAAGCTTTGCTTGTGACCCATAACGATAAAGGCGAGGTCGAAGGAGTTAAATACGACCGCATCGGCGTCGTACTTGTGAACGCCATTAAAGAACAACAAGCCCAGATCGACTCACAGAAGGCCGAAATCCTAATGCTAAAGGAACGCCTGGCCGAAATGGATGAGATCAAAAAAGTCGTTTGCCAGTCGAGCCCGACCGCCACATTTTGCAAGGAGAATCAATAATGAACCGCATCTTACAACTGACCTTGTTGATCGCGCTGACCGCATGCGCAGCCTTCGCCCAAACGAATCAATTCTCGTATCAGGGTAATCTCTCCATCGCGGGAAGCCCCGCGAACGGCAATTATGATTTTCAGTTTCTTCTGTTCAACGCGGTCTCGGGAGGGGATCAGATCGGCAGCACCCTCAACCGGTCAGCAGTTCCCGTAACGAACGGCATATTCACGGTCGAACTTGCGTTCGGGGCGCAGAGCTTCGGCACGGACAATCGTTGGCTTGAGATCCTGGTAAAGCCTGCAGGGTCACCCGACCCTTACCAGCTTCTCGCTCCACGATCGCGCCTAAACTCTGTGCCGTTTTCGGTCCAGGCCATCCGGTCGTCGCTCGCTACACTTGCGGTCGATTCCGAACGGCTCGGCGGCCAGCTCGCCAACCAATATGTGCAGACGACCGACCCGCGGCTTTCCGATTCCCGGCCCCCGACAGCCGGAAGCACTAGCTACATTCAGAACTCCGCGACTCAACAGGCCGCGAGCAATTTCAACATAAGCGGAACCGGTACGGCAAATATCTTCAGCGCGGCTACACAGTACAACATCGGCTCAAACCGCATTCTTATCGCGAACGGCACAAACGTTTTTGCGGGGATCGAATCCGGAATTGTTAACACTGCGAGCAACAATACATTCGTTGGCTATCAAGCTGGACGGGCAAACACAACCGGCGAGCAAAACACCTTTTTTGGCAGACAAGCAGGCGCCTTTAACACGATAGGCGTCGGCAATGCTTTTTTTGGCGACCGTGCAGGCTACCAGAATTCGACCGGCGAACGCAGCGCCTATTTTGGCGACAACGCAGGCTCGAGCAATACAACTGGCATCTTCAATGCCTTTTTCGGCCAGAGTGCCGGCAGCGGCAACATTTCGGGTTCGAGCAATACCTTCATTGGCTATGGATCGGGGGGCAACAAACCAACCGGCTCACGGAATACTGTCTTGGGTGCAAATGCCGAAATCGGAGTAGATGGACTCTTGTACGCCAGCGCGATCGGGGCAGATTCAGTTGTTTCCACGAGCAACACGATCGCTCTTGGCCGGCCCGGTGGTGAGGACACAGTACGTATTCCTGGAAAGATTGCGCTAGTAACGCTTGGTAATGCGGGAACTCTGTCGGTTTGCCGAAATCTAATCGGTGAAATATCTACGTGTTCATCGTCGGCACAATACAAGACAAACGTTGCGAGGTTTTCCACGGGTCTCGATCTTGTCCGCAAACTAAACCCCGTTTCCTTTACATGGAAAGACGGCGGGATGGCCGATCTCGGCCTGGTCGCTGAGGACGTCGCCGCAGTCGAGCCTTTGCTTACCACGACAAACGACAAGGGCGCGGTAGAGGGCGTCAAGTACGACCGCGTCGGTGTCGTTCTGGTAAATGCTGTGAAGGAGCAGCAGCAGACGATCGAAGCTCAACAAAAGCAGATCACCGAACTTCTAGACGCGAACCGCCGACAGCAGGCTCAGATCGAAGCCCTTACCAAACTCTTTTGCTCGGCCAACCCGGCAGCCGGAATCTGCCGCGATAAGCCGTAGCAAAACTAAAAGGCCCGGAACCAACCTCCGGGCCTTCATTTCTTTTACATTACGCTGCAGGTATTACTGAGCTTGATCAAACAGAGCTATTCGAATCGCAGGCGGGCAAGAATCGCGTCGAACTCTGCTTCCCCCTTAAGAAAAGAATACTCAGGATCGTGGAGCACCTGAAGGATCCATGGGTCTCGAACCCGCTCGGCCTCCCTGAGCCATCTAAGCGTGTTATCGCGATCCTTCGCGAACGCCGCGACAAGCGCGATATTTGAGGGCGGAATGTAGCGTTCCGAGTATCGTTTTTCGAGATCCTCGCGCCAGGTACGGAATGCCAGTTCCCGGTTTCCGCCATCGATGATTTCCCGAATCCTAACGACCTGCCTAGAATCGCCTTCGTCGATCGCGAATGCGGTCAAATATTCGGAAATCGATTCGGTCTCGCGGCCCTGGACGTGGTAGATCGCCCCTAGATACCAATGCGTCAAGCTGAAGTCCCCGGAAGCCCTCTTCATATTCAACAGGAGTTTCTCGGACTCCTCGTACTTGCCTGAGACCATCAAGTTGTATGCAATATTCGCTTTAACGATGTTCGAGGTCGGATCTAACCTTGCCGCGGCCTGAAGCTGGTCAAGCCCCTCTTCAACTCGTCCGGCAACGGAGAGCATCCAGCCGAACCGCAGTTTTGGTGTTGGGTCGTTCGGAGCGATCTCAATTGCCTTACGGAAATTTGTCTCTGTCGCTTGCCAGTTCCAATTGTGAAGAAATTCGATCGAGGCAAGCGTCGAATAGGCCTCGGATAACTCGGGGTTCAATTGCAGGGTACGGTTTACCGCAGCGACCGCTGCCGGAATACTCTCGTTTGCCGGACGGTAACCATAGTCATAATAGCCCAGATGGACATCTGCAAGTCCGGCGTGGGCATCGGCAAACTTCGGATCAAGCGAAACAGCCTGTTCAAAGAAGCCAAGAGCCTTGTCAAAGCCCTCACGTGTTCGCTGATTCCAATGATACCTGCCGCGAAGATATGCCTGATATGCTTCGTTGTTATTAGTCGGTCGTCTGTGAATACTACTCGAATCCGACGGCGACAGGTTTGCGATCAACGCTCGAGCCGTCCGGTCAGATACCTCATCCTGAACGTTGAAAAGATCTGCCTCCGAGAAGTTGAACGTATCGGCCCACAATTGAACCCCATCAGCTATCCGAATGAGACGTGCATTTATGCGATATCTTCCATCGATCTGCTGAAGATTCCACTCGACGACAGAATCGACGCCCAACCGTTTGCCGATAGACATCGGATCGGAATCGGCCGATGCAACGGCAATTGTCGATGAAAGCGGACGCACGGCCAGATCGCCCGAGCGTCCGAGTTGTGAGATCAGCGCATACGTCATTCCAAGAAGGATCGACCGGTCTATATCTACCTGACTAAGGTTTTCCAGGGGAACTACGGCTACCGAACGCAAATTCCCTGAGGAGGTTGAGCCACGGGTGAGGAAATAAAAACCGGATATTGAGACCACGAGTAAAACGGCGACCAACGAATAAGTAATTAGCTGCCTCAAATCTACCCTGACGCTTCCGGCGATTGCTTTGGCCGGCGCACGTTCAAGTTGCAGATCCGAATCGGCTATTATCTCTTCGACCCAAACTTCCTCAATGGTCTGCCGCTCAATGAACTGCCCTCCGGCCGGGGCCACTAGACTGAGGTTCTCGACATTCGCAATGAACCTAAATCCCCGTCTAGGAACGGTCTGAACGAACGTCGTGTCGGGCTCACATGCTGCGAGCGTTTTCCGCAATTGCGAAACAGTGAACGAAAGTGCATTGTCCTCAACGAACGCGTCGGGCCAAATGATGGAAAAGATCTCGTCCTTCGAAACGATCCGCTCGCGATTCTCGATCAAGAATGCAAGAAGCTGATAGACCTTCGGAGCAAGCCTGATCGGCTGGCCCGAATGGGTCAATAAACCCGATCCGGTGTCCAAGGTGAATCCGGAGAAAGCGTACAGAACCCCATTTCGGAGGGCTTTTTCTTGACCTTCGAGATTACTCACAAATTGCTCAGGTTTTCCTCAAGACTTGGCGTGAGGGCCGCCCTTATCATAGCAAAATTCACCATTCGGCCTAAAGGAGAACCGGGCCGGCGATTGCATTTGGAGCATCACTTTCTTTTGCACCCGACGTGACCAAGGCACGGCAAATGTCGCCGTACAAGACACGTTAAACGTTCGGAGCAAATTGGATGAAATCGGAGTAGATCAATGAAAAACCAACTCTTGAATTTTGTTGCGGGCGCCGTTTGCTGCCTTTGTCTAGCGTTCGCTGTAACGGCCCAAACGACCTCATTTGTCTATCAAGGCAATCTTGTATTCTCAGGCCAGCCCGCGAACGGGAATTTTGATTTTGAATTTGCTCTTTTTGACGCAGCAACTGCCGGAAGTCAACTCGGATCGACGCAGACCGTCAACAACGTTGCGGTCGCGGCCGGCGTTTTCACGGTGAACCTGGATTTTGGCGGCCAATTCCCGGGTGCGAACCGATTTTTGGAGATTCGCGTCCGGCAAGCCGGGCAGCCGGGCCTCACCACCCTTGCACCAAGGCAGCCGATAAGTTCGGCCCCATACGCTGTCAGAAGCCTCGAAGCAGAAACTGCCCAAACCGCTGCTTCCGCTACGAATGCGGCCAGTGCCACGACGGCAACGAACGCATTGAACCTTGGCGGCGTGGCGGCGAACCAGTTTGTGCTCACGGGTGATGCGAGGCTTTCTGACGCCCGCTCGCCGCTCCCCGGCAGTGCGAATTACGTTCAAAACTCCGAGACCGAGCAGGCAGCTTCGAATTTCAACATCAGCGGCAATGGCACGGCGGGCGGGACTCTCTCGGGCAGTACGGTGAATGCCGCGACGCAGTTCAATCTTGGGGGAGTTCGGATCTTCTCGGCTCCTGGAACCGCGAACCTCTTTGCCGGAAGAAACGCCGGGCAATCTACCACCGGCAACGGCAACTCGTTCTTTGGAAACAGCGCCGGCTCCAGCAACACGACCTCCGACGTCAACTCTTTCTTCGGAGTCAGTGCCGGAGTGAACACAACAGGAGCCGGCAATTCGTTTTTCGGGGCTATTACCGGAAGCAATACGACGACCGGCGTCAACAACGCATTCTTCGGGATCGCAGCGGGACTCTCGAACTCGACCGGCAGCAACAACACGCTTGTCGGACCGTTCGCCGAGGTTCTCTCAGGCGGGCTGACCAACGCGACCGCGATCGGTTCGAGGGCCGCCGTTTCGCAGAGCAATTCACTCATTCTTGGTTCGATTAGCGGCGTTAACAGCGCGACTGCAAACACGAACGTCGGTATCGGGACGACAGCCCCTACCGAGCGGCTGCACGTCGCCGGCAACGGCCTTTTCACCGGGAATCTGACGGTGAATGGAACGATCAACGGACCCGGCGGCGGCGTTACCGGCCTGAACGCCTCAAACATCACGAGCGGAACGCTTGCCAACGAACGGCTCGGCCAAATACCGACTGCGAACATCGCTGATGGAGCAATTACCGACGCAAAGATCACAAATCTCTCCGGTACAAAAGTCACGGGGACCGTCGCCAACGCGACCAACGCAGTCAATTCGACGAATGCGGTATACGCAACAGATGCGACGAACGCGGCGACGGCAACGAATGCGCTGAATCTGGGCGGGGTGGCGGCAAATCAATACGTTCTCACCGGCGATCCGCGGCTCTCAGACGCCCGCACACCTATAGCAGGCAGCACAAACTACGTTCAGAACACCGCGACACAGCAGGCTTCTTCAAACTTCAACATTAGCGGCAACGGCACTGTGGGCGGTACGCTTTCAGGAAATATTGTTAACGCGGCAGCACAGTTCAATCTAAACGGAAGGCAGATGTATCGAGAGGGAGTTGGCAGTCTCTTCCTCGGTCCCGATGCAGGAGTCAATTCGACCGGGGACGGCAATTCGTATATTGGGAATCGGGCCGGTTTTGCAAGTTCTTCGGGTTTCAGCAACACACTTGTCGGGTTCAGCGCCGGAAGTGACATCGGGACCGGGAGTCGCAATTCATTTTTCGGCAGGTCATCCGGCCAGGAGAACACGACTGGGAATAACAACTCGTTCTTTGGCGCATCATCCGGTTTAAGGAACGCAACCGGCGGTAGAAATACGTTTGTCGGCGCCGACGCAGATTTTGCGGCAGGTCCTGCATCCGGCGACCGAAACACGCTACTTGGTTCTCAAGCCACCGTTACTACAGGACTCAATAATGCCACGGCGATCGGGGCACAAGCCACAGTCACCCAAAGCAATTCGATAGTTCTAGGCGCGATCCAAGGCATCAACGGCGCAACGGCAAGCACGAACGTCGGGATCGGCACAACCGCCCCCACTGATCGCCTACAGGTTAGCGGAAATACCTCTTTATTTGGCAACCTAGGCGTCGGAATTTCGCCTGCGGAGCGGCTTCACGTAGACGCTAACGGCTCGGAGATGCGGGTTGGTGGCGGAGGATGTCCGGCCGGTAATATCGGGATCGGCCTGAACGGCGCATTCGGGAGCTGTGCCAACTACACCGTCCGCGGTGACGGTACAAACGTATTCATCAACCGGCCCACGGGCGGGTTCATCGCGTTTCGTGAAGGCAATGGCTCAAACCAGTTGTCGATCAACGCGGGCGGCGTTCTGCAGCTTAACGTCCTGGGAACCTCCGGCGGCACTGCCTTGTGCAGAAACGCGGGTAATCAGGTAGCCTTCTGCTCATCCTCGCTCCGATACAAGAAGAACATCGCTACTTTCGCACCCGGAATGTCATTTATCCGCCAGCTTAGGCCGATCGCTTATGAATGGACGGCGGATGGGATGAAGGATGTCGGCTTCGGAGCAGAGGACGTGGCGAAGATCGATCCGCGATTCGTGACCTACAACGACAAGGGCGAGGTCGAAGGCATCAAGTACGACCGCATGAGCGCCGCCTTCGTCAACGCCTTCCGTGAACAACAGGCACAGATCGATTCCCAGAAAACACAGATCGAACAGTTGCTTGAAGCAAACCGGCTTCAACAGGCTCAGATCGAGGCTCTTACCAAACTCTTTTGCTCGACCAACCCGGCAGCCGGAATCTGCCGCGAAAAGCCGTAGCAACGCTAAAAGGCCCGGAACCAATCTCCGGGCCTTTTAATATTTCCCCTTCTAACCTATCTAGCCTTTTGCCTTCTTGATCTCTTCGATCAGGACGGGCACCGCCTCGAAGAGGTCGCCGACAATGCCGTAATCGGCGATGTCGAAGATCGGGGCCTCGCCGTCCTTGTTGATGGCGACGATGGTACCCGAGTTCTTCATTCCGACAATGTGCTGAATGGCTCCGGAGATTCCAAGTGTGACGTCGAACCGCTGGGCTCCATCCGCCGCATTCGCGGGGACCTGTTTTGGCCAGGCGTCGAAGAAAAAAATTGCTCTGACAAGAACAATTTATGACATAATTCACCAGTTTCAGGCAATTAGACCATTTTTATGGGAGCGAGCACCATGACAATTTTTTTTAGGGCAGCGATCCTTTCGCTTAGCTTAGTTTTCCTTCTCTCACTTGCGCATAACAGCACTGGCCAGACGACTGCATTCACGTACCAGGGCGATCTGAAATTCTCGGGCCAGCCCGCGAACGGGAACTTTGATTTTGAATTTGCTCTTTTTGACGCAGCTACTGCTGGAAGTCAAATCGGATCGATTCAAACCGTCACTAACGTTGCGGTCGCGGACGGCGTTTTCTCGGTAAACCTCGATTTTGGCTCGCAGTTCCCGGGAGCTACCCGCTTCCTTGAGATCCGAGTTCGTATGGCGGGTGGTGGCGGTTTTACAACGCTGACCCCGCGCCAGCCGATCACGTCAACCCCATACTCTGTAAAGAGCGTTTCCGCAGATTCCGCAGCCAACGCTACGAACGCGGCCACGGCGACCAACGCACTCAGCCTCGGCGGCGTGGCGGCAAACCAGTACGTTCTGACTGGCGATGCACGACTCACCGACGCCCGAACGCCGACCGCAGGCAGCCCGAACTACATTCAGAACACAAATACGCAGCAGGCCTCGTCAAACTTCAACATTTCCGGCAACGGCACCGCGGGCGGTACGCTTTCGGGCAACACGGTGAACACCGTTACTCAGTACAATATCGGCGGCAACCGTTTGTTAAGCACGTCTGCTGACAATCTCTTTGTCGGTGTTGGAGCCGGAGCGGCAAATACATCAGGGAATTTCAACGCTTTCGGCGGTGGCCTCGCGGGGACGGCTAATACGACCGGCAGCAATAACTCGTTTTTCGGATTGAGCTCAGGTGTGGGAAATACGAACGGCTTCTCCAATTCGTTCTTTGGTAGGAGCGCGGGAGATACCAACACGTCAGGGGCCAATAACGCATTCTTTGGCACCTACGCCGGCACATCAAATCTAACCGGAAGCTTCAACTCGTATTTTGGAGCCTATGCGAATCCGGGAGCCGGCAACCTGGCAAACGCAACTGCGATCGGATACCGCGCACGGGTCAACCAAAGCAATTCGCTTGTCCTCGGCAGCATCAATGGGATCAACGGAGCGACCGCGGATACAAACGTCGGCATCGGCACCACCACGCCCGCTGAGCGTCTGCACGTTGTCGGCAACACATTGTTGACCGGCAACCTGACGCTTAGTGGAGCGCTGAACGCAACGCTTCCGTCCGGCAGTCCAAGCTACGTTCAAAACTCCACAATTCAACAGGCATCGGCGAACTTCAATATCTCGGGCGACGGCGCGGCGGGCGGCACGCTCTCGGGCAATATTGTGAGTGCGGCGACGCAGTTCAATATCGGCACGCGGTCGATCTTGCGCAGCCATGAGAGCTTGAGCGTATTCGTCGGCACCGCTGCGGGACCTCCGACACCAAATTCGACGGCGGTGAACACTTACGTCGGATTTGCATCCGGCAGCGAGAACACTACCAGCACCTACAGTACATTCGTTGGGGCGAATACAGGACGATTAAGAAACGGCGGGTCCAATAACTCGTTTTTTGGCTATAGTGCGGGTTACGACGAATCAAATGGAAATAACCTTACTTTGATAGGCTCCGGCACCCGTGCAAGTGTTGACATCAATAACGCCACCGCGATAGGTTCAGGAGCAAGGGTCTCGCAGAGCAATTCTCTCGTGCTTGGCGATGTGGGTACTAGAGTGGGTATCGGCACGACCGCCCCCACTGAATTGCTTGATATCGCAGTTAACGGAGGGAACATCCGATTCGGAAGTGGAGGGTGCGTGACAAGTACCACCGTCGCGATCGGGCTGAACGGGCCATTCACCAATTGCACCAATTACACGCTCCGCGGGACCGTTGACGATGTCTACATCAACCGTCCGGTCGGCGGCTCCGTGATCTTCAGGGAAGGCAACAATTCCACGCAGTTCGCGATCAACCCCGGCGGCACCCTCGATGTTCGCGTTCTCGGCGTTGCGGGGGCGACCACGCTGTGCCGCAATGCCTCAGATGAAATATCGACCTGTTCATCTTCGCTTCGATACAAGAAGAACGTCGTGCCGTTCGCACCGGGCTTATCCTTCATCCGCCAGCTTCAGCCGATCGCCTATGAATGGAAAGCCGACGGGATGAAGGATGTAGGCTTCGGTGCCGAGGACGTGGCGAAGATCGACCCGCGGTTCGTGACCTACAACGATAAAGGCGAGGTCGAAGGCATCAAGTACGACCGCATGAGCGCTGCCTTCGTCAACGCCTTCCGCGAGCAACAGGCACAGATCGATTCCCAGAAAACACAGATCGAACAGTTGCTTGAGGCAAACCGGCTTCAACAGGCTCAGATCGAGGCTCTCACCAAACTATTTTGCTCGGCAAACCCGGCAGCCGGAATCTGCCGGGAAAAGCCGTAGCAATTCGATGGCCGGTCTCTTCCGGCCATTATCGCTATGAGAAAAGCCGATGCAGAAGCACCGGCTTTCTTAATGATCACTATCTCCCGATTCATGCCTTCGCCTTGTTGATCTCTTCGATCAGGACGGGCACGGCCTCGAAGAGGTCGCCGACGATGCCGTAATCGGCGATGTCGAAGATCGGGGCCTCGCCGTCCTTGTTGATGGCGACGATGGTGCCCGAGTTCTTCATTCCGACAATGTGCTGGATGGCTCCGGAAATTCCGAGAGCGACGTAAAGCTTCGGGGCAACGGTCTGGCCCGAAGATCCGATCTGGCGATCGATCGGCAGCCACTCGCTGTCGCAGATCGGCCGCGAGGCCGCTAAGTCAGCCCCCAGAGCATCCGCAAGCTGCTGTGCAAGTGCGAGGTTTTCTTCCGACTTGATGCCGCGGCCTACCGCGACGATCACTTCCGATTTTGTCAGATCGACCGAAGCCTTGGCTTCCTGGAACGGTTCCTCGGCGGTCATGCGGATCTCGCCGACGTTAACGTCGATCGTCTCGACCGCCGCACTTCCCTTTGCGGCACTGTCACCACGGAAGGCACCTGACTGGAACGTGACGAAATACGGGGCATCGCCGCCGACCGTCAGGTCCGCATCGAGCTTGCCAAGGAAGATACGCCGCGTAAGCACGAGCTTTCCGCCTTCAGCCTTGTAACGGATCACGTCACCCACAAGTTCGCGGCCTAAGCGTGCCGCAACCTTCGGAGCGAAATCGCGCACCTGATAAGTGTGCGACATCACGACGTATTGCGGGTTCGTCGCCTTGATCACCTGTTCCCAGGCATCGGCATACGCATCCGGCGTATAGGTGCCGAGCTTATCGCTCTTTGCAACGATGACCTTCTCAAGATCGTAACCGGCGATCTCCTGGACGAGCGGGCACTCACCCGTGCATGGAATAACGGCGGCGGCCTTCATCCCGAGGTCTGCACCGATGGCTTGTGCCGCCGCGATCGCCTCAAGCGATGTCTTGTTCAAAACGCAATTCTTGTGTTCAATGAATACGAGGATCATATTGCCCGCACCTCCGTTTTGAGTTTTTCGACCAACTCGACCGCTCCCGCTTTGGCGTCGCCATTGCCGAGCATCTGCGTCTGTTTTGTCTTAAGCGGCATATACACCTTCTGTATTGTTTGTCCACCCGAAAAGGCTTCGATGGCAGGCGTGACATCGCGGATCTCTTTCTTCTTGGCAGCCATGATGCCCTTCAGCGATGCATAGCGGATCTGCGAGATACCGGACTGAATGGTGAACAGGGCCGGAAGCTTGTAGTTGAACCACTGATACCAGCCGCTCTCGAGCTCGCGCTTAATGCGGAGGCTTTCGCCAAGGCTGCCGCGGTCAACCTCGATAACGATCGTACCGTGCGGGATGCCGAGAAGCTCGGCGAGCACGACGCCCGTTTGGCCATAGCTCGCATCGTCAGACTGCAGACCTGCAAAGACAAGGTCAGCATTCTCGTCGCGAATGGCATCGGCGATCGCCTTCGCGATCTGGTACGGCGATAGCTTGTTCGCGTCGTCAACTACAACGTGTATCGCCCGGTCTGCACCGCGTGCAAGGGCATCCTTGATCACTGTCTTTGCCGATTGCGGCCCGAGCGTACAGACGACAACCTCGCCCTCACCCTTGGCCTCTTTCAGCCGAAGCGCCTCTTCGAGAGCGTAGCCGTCAGACTCGTTCGTCTGCATAGCGATGTCCGTCTCGTTGATCCATTTTTCGTCAGGCCCGATGCGAAGGACGGCGTCCTTATTCGCGACCTGTTTCATCAAAACGATTATCTTCATATAAGTTTGATGCTGAATGAGTATTCATTCAGATAATACAAGAAAAGCGTCCCGGCCTCAATTGAGCCGGAACGCGTAAATTACTATCCGTCGAAACGCTTAAAGATCAAACACGCATTCGTGCCGCCGAAGCCGAAGCTGTTCGAAAGCGCATATTCCACCTGCGTTTCGCGAGCCTCGTTCGGAATATAGTCGAGATCGCATTCCGGATCCGGGAATTCGTAGTTGATGGTCGGCGGAAGCTTCCCTTCCTTGATCGCGAGGGCCGAGAAAACGGCCTCGATGCCTCCGGCGGCCCCAAGAGCATGGCCGGTCATCGACTTCGTCGAGCTGACGACAAGCCCGTTCTTTGCGTGCTCGCCAAAGACCTGCTTGATCGCCAGCGATTCGAATTTGTCGTTGTATGGCGTCGAGGTTCCATGGGCGTTGACGTAACCGATCTGCTCCGGCGAGATCCCTGCGTCCTTTATCGCCCGCTGCATTACGCGTATGGCGCCCGAACCGGTTTCGTCCGGCATCGTTACGTGGAATGCATCGCCACTCATTCCGTAGCCGACGATCTCCGCAATGATATTCGCTCCCCGGGACTTTGCGAACTCGAGTTCCTCGAGGATCATGATGCCGGCTCCCTCGCCGATGACAAATCCATCGCGTTCAGCATCGAACGGACGCGAAGCCCGCTTCGGGTCGTCGTTACGGGTCGAGAGAGCCCGCATCGAGGCAAAACCGGCGACGGACATCGGCGTGATCGCACTTTCCGCGCCGCCGCAGATCATCGCGTCCGCGTCGCCGCTTTCGATGATCCTAAAGCTGTCGCCGATAGCATGAGCACCGGCCGAACAGGCGGTCGCGGTCGCCGAGTTTGGCCCCTTTGCTCCGTGCCGTATCGAGACGTTTCCGGCCGCGAGGTTAACGATCGCCGAGACGATAAAGAACGGCGAAACGCGGTCCGGCCCAGAATTCAAGAGCTTTTCGTGTTCGCGTTCGATCGCCCAGAAGTCGCCGATGCCGGAACTGATATATGTTCCGACCATCTCAGCATTCGTCTCGTCGATCACCAGCCCGCTGTGCTTCATCGCCTCGTCCGAGGCAGCAAGGGCGAAATGCGTAAATGCCCCCATCCGTCGCGCTTCCTTCTTATCGAGAAAGCTGAGCGGATCGAAGTCCTTCACCTCGCAGGCGAACTTTACCGAGAATTTCTCGGTATCAAACTTCTTGATATAGTCGGCGCCATTGGCACCGTTCATCAAGCCGTTCCAGGTGGTCGGAACGTCATTGCCGATCGGCGTGACGAGCCCAACTCCGGTTACTACAACTCGACGTTTCATATGCTTCAGTGGTCAGAGGTCAGTGGCTAGTCGTCAGACCTGAATGCCCGCACTTTTCCCGGATCTATTGACCAATGTGCCGGCCTCAAAACTTTTTCAAAGCCCGGCCTCGCCACGAAATATGGCACAAACAAAAAAACACCGGCGGCCGGAACGAACTGAGAACCGGCCACCGACAACCGATAACTAGCCTTTGTGCTGTTCGACGTATGCGTAAGCATCCCGGACGCTCTGGATCTTTTCAGCGTCTTCATCCGGGATCTCGATGTCAAACTCTTCTTCAAAACGCATGACGAGTTCGACCAGGTCGAGCGAGTCGGCACCGAGGTCTTCGATAAAGCGGGCGTTCTCCGTAACTTCCGCTTCGTCCACACCCAATTCATCTACGATGATCTGTTTGATCTTATCCTGAACTTCTGACATATCTTCTCCTTTTATAGCGTTTCCTTAGTATTTCTTAAACTCTCAGAATTCTCAACGTTCAAACAGCGAACGTCCCGGTCGATCTGGCGAACGAGCCCAGAAAGAACCTTGCCCGCACCGACCTCAACAACTGTCTCCACACCTTGAGTTTTCAGTTCCCACACAGATTGCAGCCATTTTACGGGACCGGAAACCTGCTGCGTGAGAGCATCGCAAACACGCGTTTCATCCGAGTTAATCGCCGCATCGACATTATGCACTATCGGGAACCGGAAACCGGCATATCGCAAAGCCCTAAGGTCTTGTTCCAATCTTTCTTGGGCCGGCATCATCAGCGAGCAGTGAAACGGGGCCGAAACATTTAATTTCACGGCACGCTTCGCTCCGCGTTCCTTCAAAAGTTCACACGCTCTGTCAACCGCGTCCGCATCGCCCGCGATCACGATCTGCGATGGCGAGTTGATGTTTGCCGGGCTGCAGACCTGGCCTTGGGCGGCGTCCGCACAAGCAGTATCGACCGTTTCGACATCTGCGCCGAGTATCGCGGCCATCGCCCCGACACCAACCGGGACGGCTTCCTGCATATACATCCCGCGTTTGCGAACGGTTCGGACAGCATCGGCAAAACTCAAGACTCCCGCTGCAACAAGTGCCGAATATTCACCGAGGCTATGCCCCGCGACAAAGTCCGGTGCAGCAAAACCTTCCGCCTCCATCGCCCGAAACGCCGCGACCGAGGTTGTCAGTATCGCCGGCTGCGTGTTGGCGGTCATCGCAAGGTCTTCCTCGCTGCCCGAAAAACACATTTCGGAAAGCGAAAACCCTAGTGCCTCGTCGGCTTCTTCAAAGACCTCGCGGGCAGCCGAGAAGTTGTCGAACAGGTCCTTGCCCATTCCGACCGCCTGGCTTCCCTGCCCGGGAAATATGAATGCGACCTTCGCCATTGAGCAAACTGAAAACTAGAACCGAATTACAGAGGCTCCCCACGTGACTCCGCCGCCGAACGCGGTAAGCAAAACAAGATCGCCTTCCTTGATCCGGCCCGACTGGATACATTCATCCATTGCGATAGGTATCGAAGCCGAGGAAGTATTTCCGTGTTCGGCGATGTTCGAATAGACCTTTTCTTCCGGCACGCCGAGCCGCGAAGCTACGGCGTCCGTGATCCGCTGATTTGCCTGGTGCGGAATAACCACCTTCACGTCGTCCACGGTGTAGCCCGCTTTCTCAAGCATTTCCGCGGAAATGTCCGCCATCGAACGCACGGCAACCTTGAAAAGTTCGTTGCCCTTCATCTTAAAGAAGTGCATTCGATTGTCGATGGTCTCGTGGGTCGTACCGAGCTTGGTGCCGCCGCCCGGAGCATAAAGCTGCTCTTCGTAACGGCCATCGGAACGGATCTTCGTGGCTAGGATTCCCTTCGGAGCTTCAACCGGGCCGACGACCGCAGCTCCGGCACCATCGCCGAAAATGACGCACGTCGTCCGATCGGTGTAGTCAACGTACTTGGTGAGGACCTCTGCCCCGATCACCAGCGCGTACTTGATCTGGCCGGTCCTGATCATCGATTCGACCATCGTCAGGCCGTAGATGAAGCCCGAGCAAGCCGCGAAAATGTCCATCCCGGCCGCATTCGTCGCCCCAAGCTGTGCCTGGATCAAAGCCCCGGTCGAGGGCATTATCTGGTCCGGAGTCGTCGTCGCGCAGACGATCAGGTCAATGTCGGTTGGTTCAAGTCCGGCGCGCTCCAGTGCCTGCTTGGCGGCCGCGGTCCCGAACATCGAAGTATATTCGTTCTCCTTGGCCTTGTGACGTTGCTTGATGCCGGTTCGGCTGGTGATCCATTCGTCGGAGGTTTCAACGATCTTTTCCAGGTCGGCGTTCGTTAGAACACCTTCCGGATAAGCATGACCCATCCCGAGAATGCCCGCATTGATTTCAGACATTGGCAAGAATTAGAACGTAAAATTCTGAAAATTTCAAAGACTATTCTGAGTCTTTGACATCTATGATCTGGCGCCCTTTGTACATTCCGGTCGCCGGGTCGATGCGGTGCGGCATACGAGCCTCGCCGGTTTCTTTATCGGTCTGAAACTGCGGGGTTGCGATGGCGTCGTGAGCACGGCGCTGACGTGTCCGTGATTTTGAATGTCGTCGTTTTGGATTAGGCATAACTTCCTCAGTGTCTACTTATCTTTTATCTCGCTCTTCAATTTCTTCAGTGCTTCCCATCTCGGGTCGAAGGCCTCGTCCCGGCAGCCGCACTCGCCTAGGTTCAGGTTGGCTCCGCAACTGCCGCAAAGCCCTCTGCAGTCCGGCCCGCAAACTTGCCTTTCCGGTTCCGCGAGAATGATCTGTTCGCGCACAACCTCTGCGATATCGATCGGCCCTTCCGGAAGCACGTCCGCGTCAAGCTCGTCGTGGCCGATTTCAGCCTCTGCGGACTCGTTAAAATACTTTCTGTCAACAAAATCAGATCGAAACGATATCGAAAGCTCTCGATCAAACGCTTCCAAACACCGCGCACACGGCCCGTTCACAGAACCTCTTATCGTGCCCGCGATCCGAATCCCGCGGTCGAATTTGGACGCCGTACCTTCAAACGAAAGCTCGCTAATGGCAAGGCCGGCTTCCTCTCCGAGCCCGAGTTCATCCGCCGGAATCTCCTCGCGAATTTCAAGCGGCTCTGTGCCGAGCATCGACTCGTCGATCTTCATCTAATCAAATAGCGATCCAATAGTTGAACCAATGAAAGACCCACACTACGGGACAAACCCTTAATTATAGCGGGACACGCAACAGTGTCAAACCATCGGCTGCCTCTAAACATCACGGCCGACCGCTTCAGAAAGATGACCGATATCATAGTGCTCCAATAGCTCCGCAAGCCCGTAAAGCACATCGGAAGCAAATGAAGGCCCGCCATAAACGAAACCCGTGTAGGCCTGCAGCAGCGATGCACCGGCCGCGACCTTCGCAAAGGCGTCCTCAGCCGTGAAAATACCGCCGACACCGATGATCGGAAGCGAGCCGTCCGAGTGGCGAAATATCTTCCGAATTACCTCGTTCGACCGCTCAAACAGCGGTCGGCCGCTCAAGCCGCCTGCTCCAATCGAGGCCAAATTCGCCGACCTTAGCCCGTCTCGCGAGACGGTCGTGTTCGTCGCGATGATTCCCGCGACGCGGCGTCCGCGGCAAACGGCGACGGCTTCCTCTATCTCGCCATCGGAAAGATCCGGAGCGATCTTCACCAAGAGCGGCTTAGGCCCAAGCTCATCGTTTCTGCTTTCAAGGGCCGCGAGCAGTTCATCGAGGTTTTCGCCTTTTTGCAGATCCCGCAGGTTCGGCGTATTTGGCGAAGAGATATTCACGGCGACGTAATCGGCCAACGGCTGCAAAAGGTCGAACGAGGCAAGATAGTTCTCGACCGCCTCCTCGTTCGGCACGTCTTTGTTCTTACCAATATTGACGCCGATCACG
>CAZGLZ010000017.1:27990-45600 GCA_964526245.1 uncultured Chloracidobacterium sp.
CCGAGCGGATTGGCGAAATCAAGGTCGAAAATGCGTGTTTTGAGCGATGGAAGTTCAATAACGCCGGGGCCATCAGCGAAGCCTTTTCGGAGAGCCCACATCCCAAGGTCATGGGCCGACTCGGCCGGAAGGCGAAAAAGCGCAGGCCGCAAGAGTTTTTCGAAAATTCCGCTCATCGCGTAAACGTCCATATTAGCCGACCGATGGCTTGAGTAAAAACGCCGTGCCGCAAATAGCACGTCGCGGGCCGATACGATTGAACTTTGACCAATGCTCTGCTACGATTTGCATCGCATGCCCGACGAAAAAAGCCTGACAGAAAAATCCCGCATAATGGACTCTGCCCGTATGAAACGGGCGATCTCGCGGCTCGCCTCTGAGATAGTTGAAGAAAATCAGGGTGCAAAGGATGTTTACATTGTCGGCATTCGGCGTCGCGGCGTGCCGCTCGCGGAACGTATTGTGGACAAGATCGCCGAGATCGAGGGCGAAATGCCGCTTTTCGGCATCATCGACATAACGCTTTACCGCGATGATCTTTCGACCGTGGGTGCCAGCCCGATCGTCAATCGGACGGAACTTGATACGGATATTGACGACAAGATAATCGTTCTGGTTGACGACGTGCTCTACACGGGCCGGACAATACGTGCCGCACTCGACCAGCTAATGGACTTTGGGCGGCCGCGGAAGGTGCAGCTTGCCGTTCTCATCGACCGCGGACGCGAGCACCGCGAACTGCCGATCCAGGCCGATTTTGTAGGAAAGACCGTACCGACCAAGCAATCGGAGATAATCCGCGTGATGCTCAAGGAGTACGACGAGGTCGAAGGCGTCGGCATCTTTGAAAAGCCGAGTGAATAGAAACAAGCAAGGCATGCGGCCTTGCTTTTTTTGAGCCCTTATTCTGGCTTACCGATAGCGAGTGATGGAAAAGCCCTATAGACGACGAGACCTTTTGGGGATCCGCGAATTAACCGAAGCGGACATCCGGGGCATTCTCGATACCGCAGAGAACTTTCGCGAGATAAATGCCCGCGAGATCAAAAAGGTGCCGACCCTTCGCGGAAAGACCGTCATCAATCTTTTCTTTGAGAATTCGACCCGCACCCGCACGTCATTTGAGCTCGCCGCCAAGAGACTTTCAGCAGACGCGGTGAACATTAGCGTTTCGTCCTCGAGTGTTAGCAAAGGCGAAACACTAGTCGATACGGCGTTGAACCTCGACGCGATGCAGCCGGACTGCATCGTCGTTCGCCACGGCTCGGCGGGCGTTCCGCACCAGCTCGCGAAGGTTTCGCGGGCGGCCGTCGTCAACGCCGGCGACGGTGCGAACGAGCATCCGACCCAGGCACTGCTCGACGCGATGACCATCCGCGAGCACAAGAAAAAGATACAGGGGCTTGAGGTCGCCATCGTCGGCGATATCCTGCACAGCCGCGTAGCTCGGTCAAATATCCACTTGCTTACGAAGCTCGGGGCAAAGGTGCGGGTCGCGGGGCCGGGAACGCTAGTACCCGGCGACTTCCGGCATCTGGTAAGTGATGGACTCACAGTCTGTCCCCATGTCGAAGACGCCATCGAAGGGGCCGATGTTGTGATGATCCTCCGTATCCAACGTGAGCGGCAGGATGCGGCGTATTTCCCCACGCTTCGCGAATACTCGATCCATTACGGCCTGACAAACGATCGGCTTGAACGGGCAAAAAAGGACGCGATCGTGCTCCATCCCGGCCCGATGAACCGCGGCATAGAAATATCTTCGGACGTAGCCGACAGCTCGCGTTCGTTGATATTGGACCAAGTGAAATATGGCGTTGCAGTGAGAATGGCAGTGCTTTACTTAGCGACCGGAGGCAGCGCAGGTGGGTCATGATTATTCGCTCAGAGGACGGCAAGACATTAATAAAGATAGAGTCAAATGGACAGGACGACAGATTCAGCAGCTTTCTGTTCACGATTCAGAATGTTGACGAAGTGAGTCCTTTTTCAGGTCGCAACGATAATGTCGTCTTCACCGGCTATGCAGATTTTTTGAAGAGTTTTCAGTCATTGGTTTTGTCACGAGAAGGAAACCCTGTTCTAAAGATGTCGGAAGATTGCTTTATCGCTTTCTTTCGATGGAACGAGGTCGGCGATATAGGCGTAAAGGCGAGTATTACAAAATTTGGCTTTAGCACGGACACAACGAGATCGAATAGTTGCCGTCTCGAGGTCGAGTTTAAGATTGACGGGGAATATGTCAACTCGCTGTTTGAGGACTTTAAGCAATTCAACGCGTGGGAATGAAATTACTTATCGCAAACGGCCATCTGATCGATCCGGCCGCACAGGAAAATACTGGAATGTCCGTCCTGATCGAGGACGGCAAGGTTGCTGCATGGCTAAAGGCCGCGGATGGCGTGCCCGAGGGGGCGGAGGTCTTCGACGCGAGCGGCCTTCTTGTCGCTCCGGGGTTTGTTGATCTGCACGTGCATTTGCGTGAGCCGGGGCAGGAGCATAAGGAGACGATCGCCTCGGGTTGTGCGGCGGCGGCGGCCGGCGGTTGGACGTCCGTTTGCCCGATGCCGAACACCAATCCCGTCAATGACAATGCCGCCATCACCCGCTACATGATCGAGCAGGCCGAGCATGCGGGCCTGGCCAACGTCTTCCCTATCGGGGCGATAACGAAGTCTTCCGATGGTGCCGAACTCGCCGAGATGGGCGAAATGAAGGCGGCCGGTGCGGTTGCAGTTTCGGACGATGGTCGGCCCGTTCCGAATGCCGGGATAATGCGGCGGGCGATGCAGTATGCAAAGGACTTTGACCTGCCGGTGATCGACCACTGCGAGGACAAATCACTCTCGGCCGGCGGCGTTATGCACGAGGGCCGGGTTTCGCTCCTGCTCGGGCTTAAGGGAATGCCGGCACTCGCCGAAGAGATCGATGCCGTCCGCGACATCATTCTCGCCCGTGAGACCGGCGCACACATCCACATCGCCCATGTTTCCACCAAAGGAGCGATCGAGGCCGTCCGACGGGCGAAGAACGAAGGCATCAACGTCACCTGCGAGGTAACGCCGCACCACTTTACGCTGACAGACCGCTCGGTCGAAGGCTACGATACGAACTATAAGATGGCTCCGCCGCTCCGCAGCGAAGAGCATCTAGAGGCCGTTATCGAAGGCATAAAGGACGGCACGATCGATGCCATCGCGACCGACCACGCACCGCATCACCACGACGAAAAGGCACTCGAGTTCGACCGTGCCCCGATGGGCATAACCGGCCTTGAGACGGGTGTCGGGCTCGCCTTCAATGAGCTTGTCCACAAAGGCGTCATCGGCCTCGAAAGGCTCGTCGAGCTTTGCTCGACCAATCCGGCTCGCATCTTCAAGCTCGCCAGCCGCGGAACGCTTAAGCCCGGCTCGATCGCTGATATCACGATCATCGACCCCGATCTCGTCTGGACCTATCGCAACGCCGAATCGCGCTCAAAATCGCGAAACTGTCCGTTCGATGGATGGGAATTCACCGGCCGTGCAGTAGCAACGATCGTCGGCGGGCGAATCGTCTTCCAATTGGGATCCTTATGAAAATAATTGCATTTATCGCACTGGCACTTTTTGCCGCGACTGCAGCGTCCGCACAGATCACGAGCCGCTACACCGATCTTGATGACCAAAAGTGCAAGACGCTCGAACTCGATGAGGAGGGCGGCGGTTCTTACAAGGGCGAGTGTGCCGGTGTCGGCGGCTACAAGCTGCATGTCCTCGAGGGCGACCTGCGGCAGTCGATCAATGTGATCGCACCGGGCGGCAAGGAGCACCAGCTTCGGCTTTGGGAACATTTCGGAGCGTTCTCGGCGGTCGGGCCGAAAGCGGAATGGCGTTTGAGGAGAAAAGTGCCGTTCGCTCTGATCTTCCGGTTCAATGTCAGCGAAAACCCGGAGGATTCGTCAAAGACAACCTCGTATCTTATCGTCGCGAAGGTGTCGCCAAGTCTTGCTTGCGTTACCGAGATCATCAAACCATCGCGCAACCAGAACGCTGAAGCCCGCCGTGCTGCCGACCGCTCGGCGAGCGTTCCGTGCAAGATCGCCGAATGATTAGATACATCTGAATTCCCTGCGGCGAAGCCTTGCATTTCGGGCCGCGTCGAATGTAAAACTTCATAGTTCAATTTCTATTTACCGGAGCAACTTTCTCTTATGGAACTCCTTGCCGATCCTAATGTTTGGATAGCGTTTGCGACACTGACCCTGCTTGAGCTCGTGCTCGGCATCGACAACGTGGTATTCATCTCGATCCTTGCCGAAAAGCTTCCGCCTGAGCAGCGGGCGAAGGCCAGATACGTTGGCCTCGGACTCGCGTTCGTGATGCGCGTGATCCTGCTCTTCTCCTTGAGTTGGGTCATCGGCCTTATTGCTCCTCTTTTCACCATATGGGGACAGACCTTTTCAGGCAAAGACCTTGTCCTGCTGGTGGGCGGGCTGTTCCTCATAGCAAAGGCCACGCATGAGATCCACAATTCGCTCGAGGGCGAAGAGGGGACGGCCGTCAAAAAGTCATACGCAAGCTTTACCGGGGTCATCATCCAGATCGTGCTTCTCGATATTGTCTTCTCGCTCGATTCGGTCATCACGGCCGTCGGTATGATCGGCGACCAGTACGGGCCGAACGGTATCTGGATCATGATCCTGGCGGTGCTTATCTCGATCGGTGCGATGATGGCATTTGCCGGCCCGATCGGGGAGTTCGTCCACAGGCATCCGACGTTGAAGATGCTTGCCCTGTCGTTCCTGATACTTATCGGTGTAATGCTGGTTGCCGAAGGCTTCCATCAGAAGATACCGAAGGGCTATATCTACTTCGCAATGGCGTTCTCGATATTGGTCGAGATACTGAATATGCGTCTGAGGGCCAAGTCGAAGGCTCCGGTCGAACTGAAAGACCCCTATCGCAAGCCTGGCGACCCGGCTTTGCCTGAGTCTGCACCTGAAGCCGTATAACAGCGGCTGATGGGAATAAAAAGTGCTGTCGGTGTTGACTAGTTCAGCATTTGACGGCATTTTTTCATTATGCGGATCAAAACCTTTCTGTTGCTTGCTGGTTTGCTTCTAACCTCGGCTACGTTTTCTTTCGGACAATGCGAATCGCTGTACGACTTCGTGATAACCAACGCGAGGATCGTCGATGGTACCGGGAACCCTTGGTTTCGCGGTTCGGTCGCGGTGAAGAACGGCCGAATCGCTCGTGTTGGCAGGTTCGAACACCCGTGCGGCAACGTGATAGACGCTAAGGGGCAGATCGTCGCTCCGGGCTTCATCGATGTTCACGCCCATACCGAGAACATCTATGACCAGCCGATGGCCGAGAATTTCATCCGGATGGGGGTGACGACCTTGGTGACGGGAAACTGCGGCGGCTCTGTGACCGAGGTCGGTGAGTTCCTCGGCCGCATCAACGAGAAGCCGCTCGCGATCAATATCTCAACACTCATCGGCCACAACTCCGTCCGCTCAAAGGTAATGGGGCTCGATGCCCGCAAGCCCACCGCCGATGAGCAAAAGCAGATGAACGAACTGGTCGAGCGGGCGATGCAGGAAGGTGCGGTCGGGCTCGCGACCGGGCTCATCTACGTTCCCGGCACGTATTCCGAGACCGATGAGGTCATCGAGCTTGCAAAGGCCGCTTCAAAGCACGGCGGCATCTACGCCAGCCACATCCGCGACGAAGGAACCGGAGTTGTCGATGCCATCAAGGAAGCAATCAACATTGGCGAAAAGGCCGATATGCCCGTCCAGATCTCACACTTCAAGATCTCTGCAAAGTCGCTTTGGGGGCAAACGCCAATGACGCTAGGCCTCGTCCGCGACGCGCGGAAACGCGGTTTGAACGTGACGGTCGATCAGTACGCCTATCCGGCCTCTTCCACGTCGCTCGATGCCCGAATGCCGACCTGGGCCATCGCCGGCGGGCGCGAGGAAGGCAAGAAACGCCTTGCCGACCCCGAGACCCGAGCCAAGATCAAGGCCGATATGAAAAAAGGCCTCGCCGAACGAGGCTTTGTGGACTACGCCTTTGCGTTCGTCGCGAGCCACCGGGCAAACCCCGAATTTAATGGAAAGAACATCGCCCAGATAACCAAGTCGGTTCGGAGTGCCGATACGCTCGACGAACAGATCGAGCAGATCTTCACGATGTATGAAGCCGGCGGTGCTCAGATGGTCTATCAGGTGATGAGCGAGGACGACGTCCGCACGATAATGCAGGACCCATTCACGATGATCGCCTCGGACAGCGGCGTCCGCGAGTTCGGCTCGGGCGTCCCGCATCCCCGCGGTTATGGCAACAATGCACGTGTGCTCGGACGCTACGTTCGCGAGCTAAAGATCGTCTCGCTTGAGGACGCCATCCGCAAAATGACGTCGCTGCCCGCAAACGTCTTCGGCTTCCGCGACCGCGGCCAGATCCGCGAGGGCTTTGTCGCAGATATCGTTATCTTTGACGAGAAAACCGTCGGCGACAAAGCTACGTTCGAAAACCCACACCAGTACGCCGTCGGCTTTTCAAGCGTCATCGTCAGCGGCGGAGTTGTCTTCAATGGTGAGAAAATGACCGGCACAATGACCGGCAAGGCCATCCGCGGCCCGGGCTACATCGCGAAGCCTTCAGGCTCGGAATAGAAGATCACGTCTTCGCGTGTCGCCGGATGGCGAAATCCTAATTCCGCGGCGTGAAGGCAGAGCCTCTTGTGCTCCCTTCCGCCGCGTTGGACGTCGCCGGCGATCGGATGCCCGATCGCGGCACAGTGGATCCGAAGCTGGTTCGTTCTTCCGGTAACGGGCTCGAGTTTCAGCAGCGTTCGTCCGCTCCGGCGTTCGAGGACCTCATACCGAGTCTCGGCCGGCTTCCCGGCCTCTTTCACATCCCAGATTTTTCGCTCCGCGAACCGGCCGACGGCGAGATCGATGACCCCGACATCTTGAGCCACTATGCCATCGACCAAAGCAAGGTATCGCTTGTGCACGAACTTTCGGCTAAAGCTCTTCATCAGCTTCTTCTGAGCAATGGTGTTCTTCGATATCACCATCAGCCCCGAGGTATCTTTATCGAGCCGGTGCACAAGCCCGGGCCGTATCGCCGGCTCGGCACCGTTTCCGTAGGTAGTTTCGCGGTTCAGATAGAACGATAGCGCGTTCAGCAACGTGCCGTTCTTGTCGCGGTTATTCGGATGGACAAGCATTCCGGCGACTTTGTTGACGACCAGAAGATCCGAATCCTCGTATACAATATCGAGCGGCATCTCTTGCGGCTGCATCGCCGTCTCGCGGGTGAGGTCAAGCTCGATCTCGATAAGGTCTCCCGACCGGAGCTTGTAGCCGAGATTCTCGTTTCGCCCGTTCACCTCGCACTTTTCATCGCGGACGACGTTCCGAAGGTACATTTTGCTCAGCCCGCCAAATTGGCGAAATAAAAATTCGTCGAGCCGGATACGCACGATCTCGCTCGGCACCACGATCTCGATCCGCTGGGTCATTTCCAGTTGATTTTAACGCACACTGGCGATCGACGCACGACAGAAGACTTTTTATCGGGCTACAATCTTGTTAGCATTTCAATTCATAACCAACAAATTTGTTGCCGGCCTCGAATACCGTGTGGTTCTCTGATATTATCTCGGGGTCAGTAATGACGCATTCAGAACGCACGTCAATTGATGTTCTCGAGCTTTTCGCCACGGTGAATGCTCGTCTCGCAGAGTCGCAGGACATTCGCCGCGGAGTCCGTAGGGCCCTTGAAGCCGTTTCCGAGGCCGATCGCTGCGACCATCTTTTTCTCTTCGAGTTTGAAGAAGAGACCGAGATGCTTACCCTGAATGACGCCGTGGGGCTAAGTGCCGCCGAGTTTCGCCGCCTTGATGCCGCCGGAAATCGCGGCCCGCTTTCCGCAATCGCTCGGTCCGGCGCGACTAAATCTGTCGACCAAATCCGCGACGTGGCTGGGCTCGATCATGTAACAGATTTTCGGGCCGACTTCTCACTCCTATTCGCCCCTATCGCCATCGCCGGCCGCCCATTTGGCCTGCTTGGAGCGGCATTTGACGGCCATCCGAGCGAAACGCTTCGCGAGGCATTTCCGGTAATTGCCTCGATGATCGGCCAGGCATATCGGGTCGAGGCATCGATCAAAGGCGAGCGTAAGCGGCTTCGGGAGGAGAACGACCTGCTCCGCCACGAGTTGAAAGAGAGATATGACTTTTCGCACATCATCGGCAACTCCAATGCGATGCGGCAGGTCTATGAGCAGGTAACGCAGGTCGCCCGTTCGAACGCGACCGTCCTTCTCCGCGGCGAGAGCGGCACTGGGAAGGAGATGATCGCTCGTGCTATTCATTACAATAGCCTCCGCAGCAAAAGGCCGTTCGTTGCGGTGAACTGCGGAGCCTTGCCCGAGAACCTGATCGAATCCGAACTTTTCGGCCACGAGAAAGGTGCCTTCACCGGTGCCGATAAAGCGAGAAAGGGCCGCTTCGAACTCGCCGAAGGCGGCACGCTTTTCCTAGATGAGATCGGCGAGATACCGCCGCAGACCCAGGTAAAGCTGCTTCGTGTCCTGCAGGAGCGGGAGTTTCAGCGGGTCGGCGGGAGCGAGACGATCAAGTCGAACATTCGCCTCATCGCCGCTACCAACAAGGACCTCGAAGCGGCCATCGCCGAAGGTTCATTCCGCGAGGATATCTATTATCGTCTGAATGTCTTCACCATCTTTTTGCCGCCGCTCCGGGAACGAAGGTCGGACATACTCTTGCTCGTCGAGCATTTTCTTGAGAAGTACGAGGCCGAACACGGCAAACGGATCCGGCGCATATCGACGCCGGCGATCGATATGCTGATGGCATATCATTTCCCCGGGAACGTCCGAGAGCTTGAGAATGCGATCGAGCGTGCCGTTCTGGTCTGCGATACCAACGTCATCCACGGCCACCATTTGCCGCCGACACTCCAGACCGCGGAAAATACCGACACGGTCACGGATCTCTCGCTCGAAGCTGCCGTTGCTGCTTTCGAGCGGGATTTGATCCAGGACGCACTGAAATCGACCGGCGGGAACATCGTCCGGGCCGCCGACGCACTCGGCTCGACCGAACGCATCGTTGGCTACAAGATAAAGAAATACGGCATCGACCCGAAACGCTTCCGCACGTGATAAAGCTCGAAACCATCATCACCGATCTTCCGGACCCGGCAAGTGCGGGCCGGTTTCTAGAGCGTTTTGCCGACCGTCATCCTCGCGACCATCGCCGCTTGATGGCGGACGATGCAGTGCTTTCGGACGTTCTTGCACTTGCATCCTTCAGCCCGCTTATCGCCCAAACCCTGTTGCAGAGCCCGGAGCACGTCGCATGGCTTCGCCGCCGGCGTTCCGCAGCGGCAGTTCGCGACAAGGACGAGATGCTTGAATCGCTCGCCCGCTTTTCCCTGACCAACTCGCAGATCGAGCCGCACGTCCAACTTGCCCGCTTTCGCCGCCGCGAACTGATGCGGATCTTCCTCCGCGATATTCGCCGGCTGGCAACCATCGCCGAGATCACCGACGAGATCTCGACGCTCGCCGATGCCATTCTCGAACACGCACTTCGGCTTGCCCGGCAGGAGATGGATAACCGTTTCGGCCAGCCGCTTGCGACCGACGCCCGCGGCCGGAAAACGCCGGCCGAGTTCTGTATTGTCTCGCTTGGCAAGCTCGGTTCACGCGAGCTGAACTATTCCTCCGACATCGACCTGCTTTTCATTTATTCCGATGACGGAATGACCTCGGGCAGCGGATCGCGGGGGACGGTCACGAACCGCGAATACTTTGTGAAGCTGGCCGAACGCGTCATCAAGCTCGTGGGTGAGGCATCGGGAGAAGGCTCGGCGTATCGAGTCGATCTCCGCCTGCGTCCGAACGGCCGCGTCGGCCCGCTGGCTCTTAGCCTCGAAGAAACTGTGCGTTACTACGAGGAAACTGCTCGACCGTGGGAGCGGCAAGTGCTTATCCGGTCACGCTCAAGTGCGGGCGATTCCGGCATCTTCAAAGACTTTTCTGCTCGCGTCGAGGCGTTCGTCTTCGCTGCCGATCAGGACGTTGCCGAGGCCCTCCAGAATGTCCTGCTTTCAAAACAGAAGATCGATCTCGAACAGATCCTCGCGCGCGGATTTGACGTAAAGCTTGGCCGCGGCGGCATCCGCGAGATCGAGTTCATCGCCCAAGCCTTGCAGCTCGCCCATGGCGGCCGCGATAGCTGGATCCGCTCGCCGCACACGCTGATAACGCTCGACCGTCTCCGCGACCGGAGATACATTTCGGACGCGGAGTTGACCTCTCTCGCCGAGGCATATACATTCCTGAGGCAGACCGAGCACATCCTGCAAATGGAGAATGGTCTCCAAACCCATACCCTTCCGAACGAGCCGGAGAAGCGAACACTGCTCGCCCGGAAAATGCGATTCGCCGGGCTTTCGGAATTCGAGGCCGCACTTGAGCATCATACGGTCGCGGTCCACACAGTCTTTGAGCGAGTTTTCGATCTGGAGGCTGTCGCCGATCCGGTTCCCGTAGCGACTGAATCCGCCGGAGAAAATACATTTATTGACACTCCGCCGACATCTTCAGCGGCCGGACCGGTCGATACTGATCCAAATGATCAACTAATTTCAAAGTTCCCTCGCCTTGCCGAACTACTGGCGGCACTGCCGGAAAACACATCGGGCCCTGAAAGCAGCGGAACACAGCCTGACGAAGAGGCGATCACCGCGGCTGTGCTATCAGCCGTTTCGGAGCATGACCCGTTGGGCAAGCAGCTTGGCGACCTCCGCCGCGAATGGCATCGGCAGATAACGCGAATAATTTACTCTGACGCCGCCGGTGAGCTTTCAATGGCCGAGTCAAAACGGCTCCAGACCGATCTTGCCGAGGCGAGTATCTCAGCCGCTCTCAAGATTGCCGAGCGGCAGACGGCCCATAAATTTTCGCGTGAGCTCGGCCGTTTCCGAACTGCGGTTCTCGGGCTTGGCAAGCTCGGCAGCGGCGGCCTTGACCTCGACTCGGATCTCGACCTGATCCTCGTTTTTTCCGCTGATGGCCATGAGGGCGAAGAGGACGTTGGGCCCGATCTTCGCCTTGCGGCGGCGAAATTGGCCGAGGGATTTGTGAACGCGCTGTCGGGAATGACCCGAGAGGGCTCACTATATCGCGTCGATCTCCGGCTCCGCCCATTTGGCAAGGACGGCACGCTTGCTACCTCTGCCGCGGCATTCGAGGAATATTTGGCGAACCGGGCGGCGATCTGGGAACTGCTCGCCCTTGTGAAGCTGCGCGGCGTTGGCGGCGACCCCAAGCTTGCCCGCGAGACCGAGCAGCGTTTGCGAACCATCATTCACAGGCGCGGACGGGAAATCGATCCCGCCGAACTTGCAGCGGAGACCGGGCAGATACGTCACCGGCTCGAAGCTGAAAAGGCCGACCGCCGTTCCTCGCGTGACATCGACATCAAGTACGGCGAAGGCGGTATGCTCGACATCTACTTTGCCCTTCGTTTCCTGCAGCTTCGCGACAACGTACCGGACGAAGGCCGCGACCGTTCGACCGGCCACACGCTGCACCAATTAGTGGAGCACGGCTCGCTGTCCGAAGAACTTTTCCGACCGCTAATGGCCGGTTACGATTTCCTTTCGAGGCTTGACCACGAACTTCGCCTGACGGTCGGCCGAACGACGCGCTTGCCTTATGCGAACAAAAAAGCCCTTGAGGTCATCGCCCGACGGCTCGGGCTCCGCAGCCCCGCAGAGCTTTACGAACATCTGACAGCCCATCGCATCGCTGTCCGGGGCGCATTCGACCGCATACTTGGCTAACCGGCCGAACTTGCCAACCGAGACGACCCAAGCATTCACATTGTGACACTTTCAAAAAGTGTGACATTGCCACGCCCAAGGGATCAGCATAGCATCTAGACTTATCGCGATGCTTCGCTTTCTCGTCATTTTTCTTCTTTTTACTCTTGCCGTTGGCCCGCTGCGGTCACAAACGCCGGCGAGTCAATATTCATTTCAAAAGATTCAAATGATCGAGCGGGTTGGCGAGAAGACGCATACCCGCGACGTCCGCGTTGTTTTTGGCGAAGACGGCCTGCAGGTTCTCTCACGAAAAGACGGCTCGGTCATCCGTGCATTCACGTATGCTGACATCCGTCGGGCCGAGTATTCCTATAGCAAAGTGCCGCGGTGGAAGACGGGCCTCGGGCTCGGCATCGCCGGCGTTGCCTTGCCGCCGCTGTGGCTGATCGCCCTGCCGCTCGGCTTCTCGAAGCACCGCCGCCACTGGTTCACAGTCGTCACCGACAACGACTTCGCCGTTCTAAAGCTTAGCAAGTCCGAAAGAAAGCTCTTCATCCCGGCGTTCGAGACGCGATCGGGCACCGTGGTAACGGCGGTTGGCGAGGACAAATGAAATGCGAAACTTCTCTCTCAAAAAGTTAACTCTGTTATCGATCTTCTTGACGATGGCCTTTGCTGCACACGGGCAGGGAGAGGTGATTTCGAATCGGGCCGTTATCGATATGTCCCGTGCCGGGCTTTCGCCGGAGATCATCCGGGCGAAGATACTTCGCTCGGACACAAGCTTTGACATTACGGCAAAGGCGTTGATCGAACTGAAAGAAGGCGGCGTGCCGGACGACATCATCGCTCTTATGCTTGAAAGGGCGGATTCGGCCTTGCCCGGAACTCCGCCGCGTCAGGCGGCCGAACCCGCATTCTCCGAAAACACTCCGCCGGAGACCGAGCCGAAACCCGAGGGACATCCGACCGAGCGTCCCGTTCCCGACCCGAAAGAGGCCATCCGAATGGCCCGGACGATCGCTTTCAAAAAGTCCTCGGCACATCCCTCACGCCAAAACCTCGAAAAGGCCCTGCTCAAAAACAAGGACTTCACCAGGCTCAACCTGACCATTCTACGCTACAAGGAAGAGGCGGACCTGTTCGTTGAGATCGGCTATGTCTCGGGCTCGTGGCTAACGCACCGATACGTCTATCGCATCTTCGACCGGCGTTCCGGCGCCGTTCTCGCCGCGGGCGAAACCACCTCATGGGGTTCGCTCGCCGATAACCTCGCCCGGCATATCGGCCGCTCGCTCGTGCAACTCAGAGACAAGTAGTGCGAGCACTTGCCGGATATCAATTTGAAGGAAGAAAACGATTGACTATTTTCGCAGACGAACTTAAACTTTGGCTGACCTATACCCACTTGGAGGAAAAACTCGTATGAAATCTACCCCCGCCGGCCTTCGCTGTGTTCATCGCTCGCTGGCCTTTCTCGTCGTCTTTTCACTGACACTTGTTACGACGCTTCACGCCCAGCAGCCGTCCGTTTATTCGATAGAAATGGCGGTTTCTCAAGGAAAAAAGTCGGTCGAAACTGACGCCGATATCACATTTAACGAGACGACCGTTTCGATCGTTCCTGATAAAGCAAGCATGAAGGAATCGGCGAAAGAGTTCGCATATTCTGATATCAAGAACATCGATTACTCATTTGCGAAGAAGCCGATGCTTTCGGGTGGCGGTGCCGTCGCAACAGCGCTTTTGGTCGGCTTCATTTTTGCCCTTCCCTTTCTCTTTATCAAGAAGAAGCGGCACTGGGCAGTGATCCAGACCGAGAAGGATTTTGCCGTATTGCGGCTTGGCACCAACAACCACCGTCAGATCGTCGCCGAATTCAAAGCGAAAGGTGTTGAGGTAAGTGAGTTGAAGGAAGAAGGCAAGAAGTAGTGATCAGGCCGCGGACAATTGCCGCCCTACAGATTCATGACCGCAGCGTGGACAGTAGAGATGCTGTTCACGCTCTTTTTTCGTGTATTTGGCCGATGCCGGAAGGCGGTCAAAGATGAGCTTTTCGTCGGTGCCGAGGTCGGCTACGCTTTGGAGACTAAAGCCCCCGCATTTCGGGCAGCGGGCCGCGTTTTTCGCTTCGCTTCGCGTTTCCATACCATCAGCATACCAAACGGCGAAGCTATGCCGGAGTATTTTCCGGCCTGATCAAAAAGGCATTCCTCCGCGATCATCCTGAAACCGAAACCGCGAAATTTACGTTTCTTCTTTTTCGGTTTAATATCAAGGTACTTTGCTCCACCTGATTTCAGTCCGTTCTAAAGATCTAGAAATGAAAAAATCTTTCGTCCCCGTCGCCGTTTTCGTTCTCCTCATCACGGGCATCTCCGCACTCGCACAGACCGAAGCACCATATGACTTCTATGCCCGCGGGCCTTATCGGGAGAACGTCCCGAGGCCGCAATCGATCCTTCGCTTCGATGTCGGCACACATCATACGACCTACGGCCAGATGGAGCAGGTCATTTTCGCCATCGCCAAGGCCTCGCCCGACCGCGTAAAGATCTTTGAGATCGGTACTACGCCCGAGCACCGTATGCAGTATGCCATCGCGATCTCGGCTCCCGAGAATATGCAGCGGCTCGACGAGATACGCGCCGCCAACAATCGGCTTACCGACCCGCGAAAGATCTCAAAGGCCGAGGCCGACCAGATAGCTGTCAATAACCCGGCGATCGCATGGATGGCATACACGATCCACGGCAATGAATCTGCATCTTTTGAGGCCATGATGCAGGTCGTCTATCAGCTTGCCGCGTCCAACGACCCCGCAACTCTCGACGTTCTCAGGAATGTCGTAACGGTCGTCATCGCCGGCGAAAACCCCGACGGCCACGAACGCTTCGTCACCTGGTACAACTCGGTCAACGTCGGAAGCCCGGACCGGTTTGCCATCGAAAAGCGCGAGCCCTGGTCTATCTGGGGACGCGTGAATCACTACCGGTTCAATCTCAACCGCGATACGCTCGCCTTCACGCAGAAGGAAAGCCGCAATATGCAAAAGGCGTTCATGGAGTGGAACCCGCAGGTCGCAGTTGACCTCCACGGCCAGCCCGAGCAGTATTTCTTCCCGCCGGTCGCCTTGCCGATCAACCCGAATCTTCCGCAGCCGCAATACAACAAATGGCTCGATGTTTATGGCCGGGCAAACGCGGCCGCCTTTGACGGCAACAAATGGGACTATTACGTCCGCGACATTTTCGATGCGTTCTATCCCGGATATTGGGATATGTATCCGTCGCTCAACGGCGCGACCGGCATGACATACGAGACCGACGGCGGCGGCCCGAAGGGGCTTAACTACACTCGCGAGGATGGCACCATCCTCACCTTTCGCTCGTCGATCGCAAAGCACTACGTAGCTTCGCTGACGACGCTCGAAACGACGGCGAAGAACCGGGTCGAACGTATAAAGGATTTCTACGATTTCCGCTCACGCGGCATGGCCGAACACGGCAACGCGAAGATGAAGCGGATCGTGCTCGAGCCGGCCGCCGATCGCGTAAAGACCGCCGATCTCGTTGAGATACTTAGGCTCTCGAACATCGAAGTAAAGGTCGCCACCGCACCGTTCACATCGAACACTGCTCATACTTACATGGACAAGAACTCGAGGCCGACGCGGCGCACATTCTCGGCAGGATCGTACGTTATCGACCTCGACCAGCCGCAGCGTGTCCTGATCAAGGCGATCCTCGAACCGGATACACCGCAGGACAAGGCGTTCGTTGAGGACAACATGGCACGCTTCCGCCGCAACCAGATGCGCGGGCCCGGCCAGCCGAAAGAGCAGTATGGCTTTTACGACGTGACCGCCTGGTCGCTCCCGCTCGGGTTCGGCGTAACGGCCCATTGGACCGAAGAAACCTCGTCGATCCAAAGCTCGATGGTCGATCAGGCCTATCTTGATAATGCCCGCCGCGGAACGGTTTCAGGCCGGGCAGCGATCGCCTATATCGTTCCTTACGAGACCGATACGACCGCCGCGATGATGATGCGTTTGCTCCAGAAGGGCTACCGTGTGAATGTTGCAAATCGCCCGCTGAATGCAGGCGGCCGCAACTATCCCTCAGGAACGTTCGTTATCCGCATTTCGCGAAATCCGGAATCGATCCACGAAACCATCGCTCAATACGCTCGCGAGATGGGCGTAAACGTCACGGCCGTCAACACCGGCTATTTTGACGAAGGCGACACCGGCGTCGGCGGTGAGAATGTAAATGCCCTTCGCCAGACGAAGATCGCGATCGCGGCCGACGATGGCATTACGCAGGAATCTTACGGAGCCATCTGGTGGACGCTCGAGAAATACGGCGTTAAGTTTACGCCGATGCCCTTCGCAAACATTGCCCGAGGCGGACTCCGAAACTACAACGTCCTTGTTATCCCGTCCGGTAATCCCGGGTGGATCCAGGCGGAGCTCGGCACCGGCGGCGTAAATGCCATCAAGCAATTTGCCCAGCAGGGCGGCACGGTCGTGACCATGAGCGGTTCGGCCGTTTGGGCCACTCTAAAGGACGTCGGGCTGACATCTTCCAAGATGGTTGGCTCTGATGAAGACGAGCAAAAGGGCAAGATACCAGAAGAAAAACCGGCCGCCTCCGCTTCGCCTTCCCCGACACCATCCGCGACCCCGAATGACCAAATGCCCGAGGTCGGCCAACCGCTACCCGCCATTGCTTCACCTTCGGCCGATGCCAACAAGGTGCCCGAAGCGCTCGCTGGAGCGATGTTCCGTGCGACGGTTGACCGGACGACCTACCTGAATTACGGCGTCAGCCAGAACGAGATCCCGGTTTTGCTTCAGACGGGCTACTTTTTCCGCTATACAAAGGAAGGAACCAATGCCGTAGTGTTTGATGCCAATCCGACAAGGCCATTGACCATCTCGGGCTTCGTCTGGGAAGGAAACACCGAGCGACTGCTCAAGGGAACCTCGTACATCATGGACGAATCGATGGGTGCCGGCCGCGTTGTATTGTTTGCGGAAGACCCATTCTATCGGGGAATGACACGCTCAACGACCAGGCAGTTTTTTAACTCGATACTCTTCAATGGTATCTTTTGATGTGAGGTCTTATGTTCACTATCAAGGCAGGTTACAGCGATCAGATCGAGCTTGAAGCTCCGCTTGAACGCGTTCGGGAGTTTTTTGCCGACCTGACCAATTTCGCGGCACTGATGCCGGGCGTCGCAAAGGTCGTCATCGACAATAAAGGAATCGCCCATTGGGAGATCGAGACCACGATCCCGGTCGTCGGATCGATGCGGCAACGATTCATGCTCGAACTCGCCGAGGAATCCGAGGATCGGATCGAGTGGTTCCCTATCAGGGAAGAAACACGGAATTTTCTTCGCTTTTCGGCGGATTTTCTTGAAAGGTCCGCGAACCGCACGCTCGTCCATTTTACGCAGATGGTCGAGATGCGGCGGCAGAGTGCCCGCGACCTGCACACGCTCGCCGGACTTGCCGGAGAGACAATCATCAGCAATGAAATGACACGCCGGGTAACCGAGATGATCCAGACGTTCATCGCCCGTGCAAAGGAGAAACTAGAAAAATGAGAACAAAAGGGTTGCTATTCTTAATGCTCGTCGCCGCTTTCGCGGTGGCGGGTTCGTCTCAGGTCACTATTCCCCGCGATAGCAATATGCAGGAAACCTCGCAGATGATCGGTGATACAAAGATATCG
>CAZGLZ010000018.1:0-45253 GCA_964526245.1 uncultured Chloracidobacterium sp.
ATTGCAAAATCCACGATTTCGTATAAAAATCTCCGATAACGTAAAGTATTGTAAAGCCTGAATCCGCCCCGGAGCAAAAGAAACCAACCATTTGCGGGGAGCGGGCGTCGAAAGAGGGTCTATGGCACCGGGATTGCCTATATAGACAGCGGCCAGAGCGATTCTTCCCCGTTCGAAGCCGGAATTATTAAGTAAGAGGAAGAAAGGACCGATGAAGGCACTTAAGAACATTTTAATGGGTTTTGCGATCGTGGCGGTGATGTCGTTCACCGTTTCGGCGCAAAAAAAGGATGATAAGAAGGACCCGCCGCCGAAGCCGAAACCGCCGGTTGTCCGGCCGGAGGACAAACGTCCGCCGAGGGATGACAAACCTAAGAAGCCCGAATACAGCATGGGTTTTGTCGCGGCAAGGATCGAAGGCGAGATCAATTAGATATCACAAATCGATAAAGCAAAAGGCAGCTCTTCTCAGGGCTGCCTTTCTTTTTTGCGTTGATGGTGCCGACTACAAGATTTGAACTTGTGGCCCCACGCGTGTGAAGCGTGTGCTCTACCACTGAGCTAAGTCGGCAAATTTCATTAAATGGACGGATCGTCGGCCTTCGCGGGCCGGTTCTCGTCGGTAGCTTTTATCGTGCTGATCGCCGAATCGGTATAAAAATGCCGTGTTCCGGTCGCGGTCACGCCCTCGGCGACCTGCGGATCGGCGTTGATCGAGTAGAACCCCGGACGAGCATCGCTCGGTTCCTCAACCGTCATTGTAAACACGTATCCATTTACAACGGGCCGCTCGCCGGAAAACTGCTCATCAAGCCCTGCTGTTCGGATAAGGTCATCAAAATTACCGAACTTTCCTTTATTTCTCGACGCATACTGGGCCTGATAGGTACGGAGGCGGTCAAGTGTACCGGTTGCGGCGGTCTCATTTCCGGCTCGGATCATCGCACCCCAGGCAAGGGCCCCGACACCGATGATTAGGCCGATGATCGCCATAACGATCATCAACTCGATAAGGTTAAAACCCTGCTGGCCTCTGCTGTTCTTTCTTGCGGACATCATATTTCGCTAATACTCCATCAAACCCAACACGAAAAACGAACGGAAATGTTCCAAAAGTTTAGATGTTTTGGATGCAGATTTGCAAATCAGGGGTGTCCGCGAGCCTGCTCCGGCGGCGGTGAAAACACCCCGCCGAAAATAACGAATGCAACAAGCGGCCCAGATTTAGTAAGATAGAAATGCGGAAAGTGATCCCTTCCAAATGGAGAACCGCCAATTAATGCGTGACACAGCAGTAATCGAAAAAATGCCCGCGGCCGGCGGGCCGGATACGGCAACGGATCATTTTGCGTTGATCGGCCGTGTTCGGCAGTCGGTCGAATCGGTCATTCGCGGCAAACCGGACGTAGTTCGGTTGGCGGCCGTAACTCTCATCGCCCGCGGGCATTTGCTGATCGAAGACGTACCCGGCATCGGTAAAACGACGCTCGCCAATGCCCTCGCGCGTTCGCTTGAGTTGACCTCGCACCGCATCCAGTTCACTTCGGACCTCTTGCCTGCGGATATTGTCGGGCTCTCGATCTTCGATCAGGCGGCGGGCGAATTCCAGTGGCGGCCGGGACCGATCTTTTCGAACATTGTGCTTGCGGATGAGATAAACCGGGCGACCCCGAAGTCGCAATCGGCCCTGCTCGAGGCGATGGCCGAGGAACAGGTCACTGTGGACGGCACAACGCGAAGGCTGCCCGAGCCATTTATGGTCATCGCGACGCAGAACCCGGTCGAGCACCACGGAACGTATCCGCTACCGGAATCGCAGCTTGACCGTTTTATGCTCCGCATTCAGATGGGATATCCGGGCAAGGACGATGAACGTGCGATGCTTCACGACCGCGAGGTCCGCGACCCGATCGAAAGCATCGAGCCGCAGGCATCGTACTCGGATGTGATAAGGCTGCAGGACATCGCCCGAAGGGTCCGCGTTGACGAAGCTCTGATCGAATATCTTTTGCAGATCGTTGATGCAACACGCCGGTCGGAGTCGCTCGAGCTCGGCGTCAGCCCGCGAGGCTCGCTCGCACTTTTCCGGGCGGCACAGGCGAACGCCTTGGTCGATGGACGCGATTATTGCATCGCCGACGATATCAAGGACCTGGTTCTGCCCTGCTTTGCCCATCGCATCGTCATCAGTTCGCGTGCCTCGGGCCTCAGGAACCGCATTCGCGAGGCAGAAGCGATCCTGAACGATATCCTTACGAAGATCGCCGTCCCGATCTAGGGCGCACGGGCCTCAAGTTTTGTCCAAGCTCCAAAAGATCAGAGAACTCTTCAGCGTCCGCGACCTCCGCAACGCGCTTGTCGGGCTCGGTGTCGTCATTGCCGGCATCGGCCTGGCGGTCCTGACGGTCTTTGCACATCGCTCGGGCGAGCGGACGCTTGCTATTGCGGCGGCCGTGCTTTCGCTCGGCTTCGTGCTGCTGATCCTTATATTCGTCGTTCCGCCGCTCGCAAGGAATGCAAGCCGCGAAGCGTCACAGATGAACCTGCCGTTCGAGTTCACGCTCGGTGGAGCAATCATGCTCGGGCTACTGACAATAGTCGGTTTTTCGGCCTGGAACACGGGCAACAACCTGCTCTTTCTCGTGCTCTCGATCCTGGTCGGAGCGATGATCGCAGGCTTTGCGGCCGGAGCGATGAACCTCAAAAAGCTCGACGTCCGAATGCGGTTTCCCGAAACGATATTTGCCGGCGAGGAAACGCCGATCCTGGTCGGCCTTACGAACAGGAAGCGGCTTTTTCCGGCGTTCTCGATCGTTGCCGAGGTTCGAGGCCGCGACCGGGAAAGGTCGATGGCGGAAAAGGAACTTTTCGGGCTAGTGCCCGCCTTCATAATGCGGCGGCTTGCCAAGCCACCGGTCATCCGCCGAATTCTCGATTATTTTCCTTACGTCGCCCGCGGAGAGACAGAAGAAAGCCGCTCGTTTCACATTTTTCCATATCGCGGCAAGCTTGTGATCAGCGATTTTGAGATCGCCACGAAGTTCCCGTTCGCATTCTTTCGCCATCGGCGGCGGCTCTCGGCAAAGGAAACGGAGTTGGTCGTATTTCCGCAGCTTTCTGAACACGACGACCTACCCGATGTCATTTCGGCCGTTGCCGGAAGGCGGCCTTTGATGAAACGCGGTGCGGGCTACGACCTGCTCTCGCTTCGGGCCTATCAGCCGACCGATGACCCGCGGCAGATCGACTGGAAAGCGACGGCCCGTTCGCGGGGTGTTATCGTCCGGGAAACGGCCGCCGACGAGAGCCTGCGGGTGCAGATCTTTTTTGATCCGCGGCTTCCGGCTGCGGAGGAGAAGCGGCTGACGCTCCGCGAGATAGTTGAGATCGAGCGAGACGGCAAACCGCATATCAATGAGCGGTTCGAGGCGGGCATCAGCCGTGCGGCGGCCGTCGCGAACCGGCTGATCGAGGCCGAAGCCGAGATCCGGCTGATCATCGGCGATGAGGTCGGCGATTTCGGTTCGGGACTCCGGCACCTCCACGACTGTCTGAAGCGGCTGGCATATGCCGAGCCGGTTTACTCGGACGACCTCCGCCCGGTCGAAACGGCACAGATCAACGACGACGATGGCTTTGAGGCGGGTGCTGATACGACCGTTCTGCTGTCGGCCGCGGAGCTTTCGCCAAAAGACGATGAGCTTTTGAGCGAGGTCGTTGCGGTCAAATATTGAACCAAACCTTGTCACAAACACGCGTTCAATGGTGTATTGTCTTGTGACGGGCATTTAATGAATGCTTAGTAATGATCAAGGCGACGGAAATATTCGTGGACTCGATGTCCGAGCAAGCAGCGGCCGCAGCAGCGAGAGATACGATAGGTTTCGAGGAGGTATTTTCGCTCCACCATCGGACCGTCTATCGCGCCGCGCGTTCGGTCGTCCGCGATGCGGCCTTGGCCGAGGACGTAACACAAGAGGTCTTTCTCAAGTATTATCATCATCGTGATTCGATAACGGACGAGGAAATGCTTCGGCCGTGGTTGATCCGAGTGGCCCTTAATCTAGCCAAGAACACTGTCCGCGGAAAGGTTAGGGCGAACACGAGAGACGAAAATTACGTCAAACAGTCAGCGGAAAACGATGTGTATTCGGTCGAATCGGAATACGAACAGAAGGCCGAGGTCGGAGAGATCCAGAAGGCACTTGGCAAGATCCGCGAGCCGCTGAGAAGTTGCCTGATATTGAAGCAGCAAGGGCTTTCGTATAGAGAGATCGCCAATGCTCTTGAGATCAAGGAGACAAGCATCGGAACTTACGTAGCACGGGCCCGTCAGGAGTTCTTAAGATTTTACGGCAGGAAAGGCGGGGAAGAGTTATGAGCAGGAATTGTTTAGACATCGGAACGATACAAGCGTTCCTTGACGGAGAAACGAGGGGCGACGAAACGGATGCCATCTCGGGCCACATCTCCACATGCGATGCCTGCGCAATGATGCTCGCGGAGGCGGATGAGGAAACCTCGTTCGTTATGGCGGCGGTCGAGAGCGATGTTAATACGCTCGTGCCGACACAGCGGCTTTGGTCGCGGATCAATGATGCGATCGAGGAAGAACGGACGAAGGTCTCATTCTGGCATCGGGCCTATGCAGGCCTGACGTCGCTGATGGCCGGCCCTTCGCTGGCAACCGCCGCTGTTGTGCTCGTCCTGTTCGGGTTTTTTGCCTTTATCTTTATACCCGGCGGCGGGCTTGATGCTCCGGCGAATCAGATCGCGGCGGTTCCGCAACAGACGGCCGCACCGGTCAACAAACCCACACAGGCTGTTGCTCCGGTCGAGAACGAAACGCCAACGAGTTCGGATATAGCTGAAGCGCAGCCGGATGCAATGCCGCCTGTAGCGGCCCAGCCGAAAGCTGAACCTGTGCGAGCGATGCAGGCTTCGTACCGGCCTGAACGTGCAACGCGTCCGGCGGGCGGAGATTTCCGTCCGGTCAACGCTCTTTACGTTCCGGGCGAGGACAGTTACCTGAACACTATCGAGACCTTGAAGGCGTCGTACGATTCACAAAAGGATCGAGTGCTCTCGCCTTCGTCGCGAGTTGCGTTCGAGCGTGACCTTGCCGTGGTCGAAAATTCGATCAAGCAGATGCGGGAAGTGGTCCGAAAGAACCCGAACAATCAGGCGGCTCGCCAGGTGCTTTACTCTTCGTATCAGGACAAGATAGACCTGCTAAACTCCGTCGGGCAGAAGGAGGAGCTGCTTGCCTCGCTGCAATAAAGGCGGTTTACGATGATGCGGTCTTTCATTTCCAGTTCAGTGTTCTCAGTGGTGTTGCTTTTTGCGGCGGCCGTAAATGCGCAAACACCGCAGGCACCGCCGGTGCCGCGGACTCCGCCCGTTCCGCCAACGCCGAGGGTAGCTCCGGCGGCTCCATCATTTCCGGCGCAGGCCACGGACACCGAGCTTCGCGTTGCCGCCGAGCGGAATGTGAACCTCAAATTTTGCATCTCCGAAGGAACGCTGAAGATAAACGGATGGGACCGCAACGAGGTTCGTATATTTGCCCGTTCGGGCCGTAAGTTCGGCATTCGGGTGCTGGAGCGTTCGCCCGAATCGGGAAACGCGACGTGGATCTGGGCAACGCCGACCGCTATTGAAGGCCAAACGGCCGCGAACCGAGGCGAATGCCTTTCGGGCGAGACGATAGAAATGGACGTCCCGCACGGTGCGACACTAAATTTTCAAGGCCGCTCGGCGACCACTTCGGTCGATTCGGTTCACAAGGTGAGCCTCAAGATCGTTGAAGGCAATATCTCGCTCCGTAACATTACCGGCGGCATTTCGGCGACGGCACTTCAGGGCGACCTCATCGTCAGCAATTCGTCGGGCAGCGTTTCGCTCGACAGCACGACCGGTAACGTCATCGCATATGGGGTCAAGCCGCTTGAGACCAGCGACCTATTAAAGGTGAAGACAAATTCGGGATCGATAATGCTTCAGCGCGTCGGGCACCGGCAGATCGAGGCAAATTCGATAACGGGTTCACTTCAGTTCGAAGGCGGCTTTCTGGTCGGGGGCATCTATAACTTCAAGACATCGAACGGGGCGATCCGGATGCTCGTGCCTGAGAACGGCAGCTGCACTGTCTCGGCGGCTTACGGTTTTGGCAGCTTCAACGCGGCGATCCCGGTCGAGACCGTAACTGAGAATGTCACTCCCGGCGGCAAGATCGTCGTTGCCCGCATCGGCTCCGGCGAACTTTGCAATGTTTCTCTTACAACGAGCAGCGGCCGCATTTTGATCGCCCGGCTTGAGCCGAAAAACTAGAACTCGCCAAGGTTCTTCCCGGTCCTTTTTTCAAAAAGCTCGGCAAGCGAAGGTGCACCTTCGGCGCCTTCGTCGCGGGTAACGCGCTCGACCCGCCACATCGGGATGAAATAATCGCTCATCGGAAGATATTGCTCGCCCTCGGCGATGGAGCGGACCCAATCGTCGAAATATCCGAGCTCGATGGCGCGCAGAAAAATGCCCGCCGCATTTATATCATCGACTATCCCAAGCAGCTTCTCCCGCGGCGAGTGCAGCACGGCGATGACGGATTCTCCGGGTGTTATTTTCATAAAAATTCAATACGAGATTACTATGAGACGCTTGCTGTTTTCGAATCCGGAGCAAGTTCGCTTAGAATCGAAGTGAAAGTGCTACGCGACGTTCAACCCTTTCACGGTTGCTCTGAACCGCTGCTAACTGATGCATATAAAGCGGATACAACTCGAGAACATCAAATCACATCGCGAGGCGGTGTTCGATTTCGAGCGCGGGACGACGGCCATTTCCGGCGAGAACGGTGCCGGCAAAACTACGCTCATCGAGGCCGCGGCGTGGGTCCTCTTCGATGTACTTGATTACAAAAAGGATGACTTTGTCAGCCGCGGAACGAAGAAAGGCAATGCCCGAGTGACGATCGAAAGCGGGCTCGATGAGCGCGAGTACGTCATCTATCGCGACACCGGAACGGGCTATTACGTCTATGACCCGCAGCTTGAAACCCGCATCGCCGAAAAGAAAGAGGACGTCAGCCGGTTCCTGAGAAAACATTTGGCGGTCGAGCCCGGAACGGACCTTGAGATGCTCTACAAGCACGCGATCGGGGTTCCACAGGGCACGTTTACGGCGATCTTTCTGACGACGGCCGCGGAGCGCAAGCGGACATTCGACGTTCTGCTCAAGGTTGAGGAATACCGCCGCGGTGCCGAGGAACTGATCAAGACACAGCGGTTCGTCGAGTCACGCATTGGAGAGATCAACAGCAAGGCGTCGCGATTCGAGGGCGAACTTGCCCGGGCCGAGTCGGTCGCTGAGGAACTTTTGGCAACGGACGCCTTGCTCGGCGAGTTGCAACAGCAGATCGACAACCTGCGGCGAAAGGAAGAGGAAACGAAGAAACGTGTTGCCGAGCTCGAAGACGCAAAGGGCCGGTACGATAATGCGGTCAAAGAGAAAGAGGCCGCCGAAACCGAACGCGGCCGTGCAGAGCTAATCCTTAAACAGGCCGAAGCCGAATTTGAACGGGCTCGCGACTCAGCGGCGAAGATGGAAGCGGTAAGCGAAGCCGCCGGCCGGCATCGCGAGGCTCTCAAGCGGCTCGCCGAGCTTGAACGGGAACGAGGCGTTCGCGATGGCCTAAAGGAGCAACTCGCGAAGGTCGAAGCGGCAGAGGCTTCGATACGGATCGAGGAACGCCACACGCGGGCCGAGATAGAGTCGATAGAAAATGGGCACCGTGAGCTTGCGGAACTCAGGCCAAAAGCAGACGAGCAGGCCGGATTTGAGAAAGAGCTCGCCGCCGCCCGCGAAGAACTCTCGGGGCTTCGGGCGATCTCAAAGCAGGTCGAGGCTGCGGAAGAAAGACTCACGCGGTTGCGGGCATCCTACAAATCGGCAGAGGAAGAACTCGATAAGGCTCGTGCGGAGGCTGTAGGTGCCGAGAACGCCATGAAGCTCGAGGCACGCGATGCGGAGATCACGGCCGAGCTCGCCCGGCTCAACGCCGAACTCGAACGCGACGAAAAGTTTCAGGCGGAGATCAAGAACGGCCTGTGCCCGATCTTGAGCGAAAAATGTTTGAACCTTAAGCCGGGGCAGACGCTTGAGGGCTTTCTTGTCGATCAGTTTGCTGAGCTTCGAAGCTCGATCGACGGCCTCGGTCGTGAACGGACGGAGCTTCGGTCGGGCCTTGCCAAAGCAAAGGCGGCCGAGCGTTTCGCGGTACAGGTGCCTACGCTCGAAAGGCGGTTCGCGGAGGTCAAGGACGAGGGCGTTCGGCTGGCTGCGGAGCGCGACGAGCTTAAGTCGAAGCTTGAGCAGCTTCCGGCCGCTGAGGCAAAGGTAACGGAGATCGAGGCCCGGCTCGACCAGCTTGGCGACCCGCGTTCGCGGATCCGGCCGATTGAGGCGTTGCTCGCCCGCGAGGCGGAAGTACGCGAGCAGGTTACGAAGATCGAGAGCAACACCGAACGGCTGGAAAGCGAAAGGAAGCTGCTCGTTGAGCAGCTCGATGACTTTGTGAAGCTCGACGACAACCTCAAATCTGTAACGGCCGAACGCGATGCGACCGAAGAGGCTTATCGGACTTTTATCGCGTTCGAACAGGCGGCGAAGGAGCTGCCGCGGCTTAAGAGCGCGTTTCGCGATGCGACGGCGGAACTTGAAAAAATCGCCGAGCGTGCGGCATCGGCTTTGACCTCGTTCGAAGAGGCGGACCGCGGCTACGACCGCGAGGCGCATAAGGCCGCGGGTGAAGAGCTTGGCGGCATTCAACGCGATATGGCCGGCGTCGAGGTTCGGCTGGAAACAGCGGACAAGCGGCTCGCGACACTTAAGCTCGAGTCCGAACGCCACGCGGAGATCAGGAAAGAGCTTTCGGCGGAGCTACAGGAAAAGGAGCGGCAGGAGAAAATACTTGAAACGACGGTCTTCATCCGCGATACTCTTAAGGAAGCCGCACCGCTCGTAGCCCGCAACTACGTTTTTCACGTGTCAGCCGAGGCGAACCGGATTTTCCGCGAGGTCGGCGGGAATGCCGAGCGGACGCTTCGATGGGGCGAGGACTACGGCATTTATGTTGAAGAGGGCGGCCACGAGCGGCCATTCGTCAGCCTCTCGGGCGGCGAGCAGATGGCGGCGGCACTTGCCGTCAGGCTGGCTTTGCTGAAGCAGTTGTCAGATATCCGCATCGCTTTTTTTGACGAGCCGACGACCAATATGGACGCCGAGCGGAGGGAGAACCTCGCCATGCAGATCGGGCAAATCACACACTTTGATCAACTGTTTGTGATCTCGCATGATGATACGTTCGAGGGGTATCTTGATCATGAGATTCGGGTCGAGACGTAAGCTGCTGCAATACTTGATGAAAGAAGTAACAATAGTCTGCGATGGTTCGAGCCTCGGCAACGGGAAGGGAAATCCGCGTGCCGCAGCGGTGGCCGTTTTGGGGTTCAAGGGCTATTGGAAAGCGTTCGGCGAGTATCTGGGCAACGCCACGAATCAGCAGTCTGAGATAGCGGCGGCGGCGCTCGGGCTTGAGAACTTAAAGGAGCCGTGCAAGGTGCGTGTGCTTTCCGATTCGCGTTACGTGGTCGAGACGATGGGCGGCACCTGGAAGCGAAAGACCAATCAGGATTGGTGGCGGCGGCTTGATAATGCGGCGGCCCGTCATGAGATAGAATGGCAGTGGATAAAGGGCCACGCCGGCCACGAGGTGCAGGAAGTGGCCGACACTGCTGCACGTGCTATTGCGAGGTCGGGCAAGGTCGAAGAGGACGTCCTCGACGAGCTCGTGGCCGAGCTTGGAGTTATAGAGATCTAGCCGTTCCGGCCTGTATATACCTGCCTTCCGTTTAATTGATGACCCCCGCAGAACGCATCTCATGGCCACTCTCCGAACAGCGTTTTTCGGCGTCGTTTTTCTACGCTTCGGTAATTCTACTTTTCGCGGCATCGGCTTTGGGCCAGGTCTCGGCACGCGGCTGGGTCTGGCAAAATCCGTTGCCGCAGGGCAATCAGCTTACTGCGATCCACTTTGCAAGCGACAAACTAACGGGTTACGCCGTCGGGCCGAACCGGACGATACTTCGAACCCGCGATGGTGGGTTTTCGTGGTCGGCATCGGTCGGTTCGGATGACGCTGTGCTCAACGGTGTCTTCGCCCGCGACGCTCGCCAAGCGGTCGTGGTGGGAGCCCGCGGGACGATCTTTTTTACCGAAAATGCGGGAAGCGATTGGCGGCCATCGCGGCACGAAAGCCGCGAGCATTTTTACGACGTCTCATTTTCGGGCGAAGGGCTTCGCTTCGGTTGGGCGGTCGGGAGCAACGGGGCTGTTCTCCGATCCGCTGATGGCGGCCAGACGTGGCAACCCGCCGCTGCAAAGACGGCCGAGCAGTTGATCGCGGTTTCGTCGTTCAGCGAATTAGCTGCGGCGGCGGTTTCGGGCGAGGGCAATGTACATTTCACTACGGACGGCGGAGCGGCTTGGACCGCTTCGCGGCCATGCGGCCAGCTTGCGGCAACCTATGTTGCCGTGCTTGGCGAAAAGGAAGCGGTCGCCATCGGCCGCTCGGGCTGCATTGCCCGGACTACGGATGCCGGTGCGACATGGGAACGGGTGAACGCATATTCTAGGGCGGACATGCTCTCGATTTGTTTTTCGGATGGGAAGCACGGCTCGGTGACCGACGCGAACGGTGCGGTTTGGTTGACCGGCGATGGCGGACGGACGTGGCTGCCGTTCACTGTCCGCACTGATCCGCGGCTCGGCTCGATCCATATGGCCGATCGATTCACGGGCTGGGCTGTAGGCGAGAACGGATTGATCATCCGCACCGACGACGGCGGCTATAGCTGGCAGCGGCTTTCCGAGGGCGGCCGCGACGACGTAAACGACCTCTTTTTTCTTGATGACCGCGTTGGCATTGCCGCCGGGTCACGCGGGCGGCTTTGGCTGACGAACGATGGCGGCGAGCGGTGGTTCCCGGTCTTTTCAGGAACGGCTGCAAACCTTCATTCGGTCTTCTTTTTTGACGGCCTCCGCGGCTGGGCGGTGGGCGATAAAGGTACGATCGTCCGGACGATCAACGGCGGGGCGAGCTGGGGCCCAGGCGTTGCCGGGACCGATCCGGACCTCTTCGGCGTTGTCTTCGTAAATGAGCGTGTCGGATTTGCGGTTGGCTCGGATGGTACGATCATTCGTACGGCATCGGCCGGAGCCTATTGGGAACGCATCGAAACCGGGACGCGGGCATGGCTTGAGGACGTGGATTTCATCAGTGAGCGCGTCGGCGTGGCGGTCGGCGACCGCGGCACGGTGCTCGTAACTCAGGATGGCGGTGAGAACTGGACGCCTTTCAAAACAAACCTCCGCGAGAGCCTAAACTCGATCAGCTTTGCCGATGAGAAGAACGGCGTGATCGTCGGTTCGCGTGGAGCGATCTTAGTTACAGAAGACGGCGGGCTTAGCTGGCGGAGCGAGGAAACGCCGATCGAGGCAAATCTTTTTGCCGTAACGGCCTTTGCTTCGCGGTCGGCGATCGCGGTCGGCGAGAATGGTGCGGTGGTCGTAACGAGCGACGGCGGCCGAACATGGGCGTCGCAACCGGGCATGACGAACAAGCTGCTCCAGGCGGTCGTATTTCGCGGCGGAAAGAACCTTTGGGTCGGCGGGAGCGGTGGTGCGATCCTGAAGCGGACAGAGAACTTGTCGCCTTCGGGGCTTCAATCGCCTCGAGTACCGCCGATCCTTCGAGATGGAACCCGGACGCGGCCGGTGCTTCGGCAGCCGCTTGTACCTGTCACCGACGACGGCGACATCGAGCCCGCACGTCGGCCGGCCGAGCCCTAAGATCGGCGAATGATGGCGGCGATCCATTCGCCGGAGGTGCGTATTTCGGCATGCGCAATCCCACGTATTCCCAATTCACTTTCAAGTTCCGTGCGTTGTTCGGTCAACACACCCGAGAGCATTAAGATGCGCTTTGACTTTGCGAGCAGGAGATCAAGTAAGGGCTTGATGACGTCGATGGTAAGATTTGCAACGACAAGGTCTGCTTGTTCGGTATCTTCTTTGATGCTGCCGACGTAAAAATCTATCGTGCCGCCAACGTTATTCAGCTCGGCATTTTCGCGGGCGATGTCGATCGAGCCGGCGTCGAGGTCGCAGCCGGTAAGCCGCGGCATTTCGCGTTCCTCGGCCGCGTTCATCAGGGCGGCCCCAATGGCGAGAATGCCCGTACCGGTGCCGACATCGAGCAGCGTCTCGCCCGGGCGATAGATCTCGCCGATGGCCTCAAGGCAAAGCTGCGTCGTCGCGTGTGTTCCGGTGCCGAACGCCATGTTCGGCTCGATGAAAATGACGTACCGATCAGTGTCATCGACCGTCTCCCACGGCGGCGAAACGACAAAACTTCCGATGGTCGTTGGCTTCCAGTGCTTTTTCCAATCGTAGAGCCAATCGGTCTTTCCGATCCTCCGCCAACTTCGGCCGCGGACGCTTTCGGGCGAAAGGCCGTATACCTCGAGGGCGTAGGAGATCGCTTTCGCGACCGTTTCTTCATCGCCCTCTTGCTCGAAGTAGCCTGAGATGGTCAAGTCCTCACCCGGCTTCTTGCGCAGGCTATTGATCTCCGAACCGAGGCATTCGAGTTCGTTCATCGCGAACTCAATGGCCTCGGCGGCATCGCTCGCCGCGACGACTTCGAGGGCAAACCATTCGTCAGGTTGCTGCTGATCCGTCATTCGCTGACCCCCATTTCGTTGAGTTCTCGTTCCTTGTTTCGCCAGTCTTCGACCACCTTGACGAAGAGCTGCAGGTGAATGTGCCGGCCAAGGAGTTTCTCGATATCTGTACGTGCGGCCGTCCCGATAGCCTTTAACTTGGCTCCGCCCTTTCCGATGATGATGCCTTTCTGCGACGGCCGCTCGACGAATATGGCGCAGTGGATGACCGGTTTTTCCGGGTCGGTCTCATCCCATTTTTCCGTCACGACAGCGGTCACATACGGGATCTCCTCTCCGGTCGAGGCAAGGATCTTTTCGCGGACCATCTCGGCGACGATCATCCGCATCGGCTGGTCGGTCAGGTCGTCCTCATCAAAAAGCGGCTCACCCTCGGGCAGATGTTCCTCGATAGCGCCGAGCAAAGTTTCGACGGCCTCGCCCTTGAGGGCGGAGGCGGGAATGATCGCTGCAAAGTCGTGCTCGTTGCGGTAAAAGTCGATGAGCGGAAGAAGCGTTTCCTCTGCCTTGAGTTTGTCGATCTTATTGAGGAGCAGGATCGCGGGCTTGCCCGAGCGCTTAACGAGGTCGAGCACGAAGCGGTCGCCGTTGCCGGTCGAGACATTGGCGTCGCGGATAAGTACGACGACGTCGACCGAGAGAACTGCATCCTCGACCGCCGCCATCATCCGGCGGTTCAGAAGATAACCGGGTTTGTGGACGCCGGGCGTATCGATGAAAACGATCTGGCTTTCAGGACGCGAGACGATGCCGCGGATCTTGTAACGTGTTGTTTGTGGCTTATTAGAAACGGCGGCGATCTTTTCACCGACGAGGTAATTGAGCAGCGTGGATTTGCCGGCGTTCGGGCGGCCGACGAGGCCGACAAATCCGCTGCGGTAGGCTTTTTCAGTCATTTGTTATGTTGGTCCGCAGTCGAACATAGAAGCGCCGATCCTACGGCTGCTTGATCAGCCGCTGCTTTGCCGCCATCGCTTCGTCGTGGCCGCCGCCCGCGACCGGACCGAGCTTGATCGCCTGGTCGTAAAGCCCGATCGCCATGCCCTTTTCGTCGTAGAACTCATAGATGCGGCCGAGTGCGACATAGGTCAGCGAAACAAGTGCCGAATCTATCCGCTGGACCTGAGCGATACGGATGACGTTCTCATAAGCGACCTTCGCCTCGAGCAGTTTTGCGGCAAGCTGCTCCTGGTCTTCAAGACCAGCGGCCGCGAGTCCGGCTACTCGGCCGAGGTTGTAGTAAATGCGAGCATCTTCCGAGTTGCCCTGAAGCAAGGCCTTGAGGTCACGTTCCGCCTCGGTCAAACGCCGGGCACGGATCGCCTCATCGATGGCACGGAGCTTGGTCGTGACCGGATTCTCTGCGGTGAGCGTATTCGCCGCAGGGGCCGTTCGACGCGTTTCGCGAAGGGCAAGAGCCCGCTTGCGAGCATCGGCGGCCTGAGCAAGGCGGCCTGCCTCGCGTTCGGCATTGAAGGCGAGGATCATCTCGGCGGTCGATGCGGCGATGTCGAAATCGGAGTTTTCAACGCCCTTTAACTGGTTGGCAAAGTGAAAGGCGAGAACCGCACCGTTCTCGTATTCCTCAGAGAGCCGAAGAGCAGTTTCATCGGCAAACTCGGCCTTGAGCTTCTCGAACTCGGCCGCAACGGCCCGCTTCTCATCGTCCGTCTTGAGTTGGTCGATTCGTCGCCGGGCCTCGGCCGCGGCAGCCTGCGTCCGCTCGTTCTCAAATTGCTTTGCGTCAACGGCGGCGACCAGCGAACGCGAAACGGCGAGGAAGACATCCGGCGAGATATTGCTCCGCTCTTTTCGCCGGGCATCGAGAAGCGTCTTTACCTGATCGCGGATCGAGACTATCTCGTTGGCGTTGCGGAGGAGGATCGGGTCAATTACGAACTGAAGGAATGCCCGACGGACCTCCGAAAAGCTAAGGTCCGAATCCGGCGGAATGATCGCGTAATACTCGTCCTTTACATTGACGAAATTGACCGTTCCGGTCGGTGAAAGCATCTCCGGTACGATGACGAACTTACGTTCGCGGACGCGCGTTTCTACGGTTTGAAGCCGCGTTCGGCCCGAACGGCTCCGCTCGGTTTCGGTCTTGACCTTTTCCTCGATAACAAGCAGCGGACGGGTCTTAAGATAAAACAGAAGTTCGCTTACCATTTCGCGGGCGGTCGAGCGAAGGGTAGTGTCAGAGGCCTTTTGGTACTCGCGGAAGTATTCGTCGAGATTGGCGGAGATGCTTGACCGGCGATAAAAATCGCGGACGATCGGGGCAAAGTCGAGCACGTCCAGAAGCTGGCCGGGCAGGTCGACAGTAACGACCGGGTCGGCAAGATCCGGTACATCCGAAAGCGAATACGCCATCGAAATGAAAGGCGCGACGAGTTCGGCATCGGTAGCGTTCGGCCGCGTGCGCTTATAACGGATCAGAAAGTTGGCGATCCGCTGACGGAGTTCGGCCGGCGTCGCGGCAAGGTCGCTAGTTAATTGATCGCGAAACTTGGTTCCGGCGGCTGAAAGCGGCGTCCGAAAGACGGGAGCCGGATCGCCGTTACCATCTGCCGTCCGCGCAGCCTCGATAGTTGCAAGCACAACTATGACGCGCTTGTCCGGAGAGATCGTAACGCCATAGTTCGAGAGGTCGAACCCGGCAAGGACGTCCTGTGCCGCGGCCGGTACGGCCAAAAGACACAACAAAATGAATAAAAAAAGCCTCTTCATTAAACAAACCTGCGAAATTTCCAAATTAACCCGGCCCAACTGTAGATGAAAAGCGGCCGCAGCAAGATGTATCGCAACCCTAAATAATGCCCGAAAAAGCGAAAAGGATAAAGGACGGAGCGTCCTTTATCCTTTGAGGAAGTTGCTCATTCGATCGTTATTCGAAGCTGGCGAGTGCCTCGGCTTCGCTGTCGTAGGTGTCAAAAACGGTAAGAAGCTTCGTAATGGCAAGCAGATCTTGGATCTTTTGGGTCAGGTTGAGAAGCTTGAGCGTGCCGCCCTCTTTGTTAACGGCCGTAAAGCTTGAGACGAGTTCACCGATACCGCTCGAATCGATGTACCCGACGCCTGCAAGATTCAAGAGGATCTTGGACTTGCCCTCGCCGAGCAAACGGCGGATAGCATTTCGTAGCGCAACGCTGCCCTCGCCGATGGTTACTTTGCCTTCCAGATCCAAAACAGTTACATCGCCAGCCTGGCGTTCCGAAATGTTGATATCCGACATCTTTATCTCCTCGAAGTGTGTTTACGAAAAATGAAAGCCGATTTTAGAACAAAATTTTCTGCAAAGTAAATGGCCGGCGGCTCCTCAAAGCTTTTTTGCCATGCGAACCACGGTGCCGCCTTCGGGATGGCGAAGCCACTCGACCTCGTCCATGAACGAACGCATGAATAAAATGCCCCGCCCGGTCGCGTTCAGCAGGTTCGCCGGGTCGGTCGGGTCCGGAATCGCTTCAACATTGAAGCCGATGCCAAAATCGCGTACGCGGATCTCGAAAACGCTTTCCACAATGCTGAGCGTGATCTCGACGTTCTTGTCGGCATCAAGCCGGTTGCCGTGCTTGACGGCATTTGCGACCGATTCGCGAACAGCGAGGTCGATGGCCGTCAGTGCTTCCTCGGGCACGCTGCCGGCTTTGGCAAAATCCTCCGCCGCGGAAGCAGCCATATCGACAGAGCCGATCTCGCTTGGTAATGTGAATTCGCGTGTTTGAGCCACAACTTAATTGCTTTTAAGTTAAAAGTTATAGGGGCATTAAGTCAAACATGCTCACGAATTACCGATAAATTGGCTATGAAGCAACGGGTACAGAGGGCAGAGCGGGTTCGCGGCAGCATCACGGTTCCGGGAGATAAATCGATCTCGCATCGGGCGGGAATGCTCGCCGCGATCGCGGATGGCACAACGCAGATACGCAATTTCTCAGCGAGCGAGGATTGCGCGACAACGCTGAAATGCCTGGCCGAACTCGGGGTCGAAATTAGGCGCAATGGCGATTACGTCGTCATCACCGGCCGGCCGCAAGGCTTTGCGACGCCAACTGCGGCACTCGACTGCGGCAATAGCGGGACGACGATCCGGCTGATCTCAGGGCTGCTCGCAGGTCTCGGGATCGAGGCCACGCTGACGGGCGACGAATCGCTGCGTTCGCGGCCGATGGGCAGGGTGATCACTCCGCTTGAAAAGATGGGAGCGGTGATCGAGTCGAGCGATGGCAAAGCTCCGCTTCATCTTATGGGCGGGCGAAGGCTTTCGGGAATCGAATACGAACTTCCGGTTGCATCGGCACAGGTAAAATCTTGTGTACTACTTGCCGGGCTAAACGCCGAGGGCTCGACATCGGTGATCGAGACGACACCGACGCGCGACCACACCGAGCGAATGCTCCGCGGCTTTGGTGTCGAAGTAGAGATAACAGAGCTTGACAGTGGTAGAAGGATAAGCGTCCGCGGCGGTTCGCGATTGACGGCCGCAGACTTGATCGTTCCCGGCGATGTTTCTTCAGCCGCATTCTTTTTGGTCGCGGCCGCCATACTTCCCGGTTCGGATGTGACGATCACGGACGTCGGTCTCAACCCGACGCGATCGGCGATCTTCGATGTTCTGAAAGCCTATGGCGTCGAACTTCAGATCCTGAATGAACGCATCTCCGCAGGCGAGCCGATAGGGGATATCCGCGTTCGCTCGTCTCAACCTCCGGTGCGGCCCGCCGATTACACGATCCGCGGCGAGATCGTCGCGAACCTAATAGACGAGGTTCCGGTGCTTGCGGTTCTTGGGGCGTGTTCTGAGGGTGGGCTTGAGATCCGTGATGCGGGTGAGCTTCGGGTAAAAGAATCTGATCGCATCGCAAGCATCGTTGCTAATTTGCGGGCAATGGGAGCGGCAATTGAGGAATTCGGGGACGGCTTTCGTGTTGAGAAAAGTGAGTTAAAAGGCAAGAGGGTTGATTCCTTCGGCGATCACCGTATAGCGATGGCATTTGCTGTGGCGGCTCTCGCGGCCGAGGGAGAGACGGCGATAGAGAACGCCGAATGTGCGGCTGTCTCGTTCCCGGCGTTCTTTGAGGTACTCGGCACGCTGGCGGAGTGATTTGACATTCCGGCACGGTTAAGGCAATAATCCGCTTCCTGTTCTTTTACAACATTTTGCGTTCCGGGCCGTTAGAAGTTTTGCGGTTTCGGGGAGAAGCCGGGTGAGAATCCCGCACGATCGCGTCACTGTATTTCGGCCTCGCGTGCCGATAAAGTCAGACCTCCGCAACAGCAGAATGCCAAGCGTGTTTCGCGTCAAAGCACGGCAGGCGACTCAAGGCGACATCGAACGCCCTGTTTTTCTTGTCCGCGATATTTGCGCGGAGCGGAAGAGCAGGGCGTTTGTTGATTTGGGATGTTCGATTTGGGATGTGGGATTTGAGATCTGAGATTGATTGGGATGAAACGTCGTTCGATTGAAAGGCCGGTAGTTTTCTTGCTCGTGATTTTGACGGCTCTTGTGCTGATCGTCTGCGATCGCCAGGCTGCCGAGGTGCCGGCCATCCCCGAAATGCGCACTGTGAAGGACGACCTTGGCCGCGAGGTTCGTTTGCCGGAAAGGGTAACGCGGGCCGTTTCGCTTGCACCGAGTATTACTGAGATGGTCTTTGCCGCCGGAGCGGGCGACCGCCTTGTCGGCGTGACGAGCTACTGCGATTTTCCGGCTGCGGCGAAGAATGTACAAAAGGTCGGCGATACGCAGTCGCCGAACATCGAGGCGATCATTGCGGTTCGGCCGGAGTTCATACTCGTTTCGACCGCCTCGCAGCTAGAGTCATTTGCCTCGGCACTTGAAGGGCAGAGTGCGGCGGTTTTCGTATTGGACATCCGCGGGCTTGGCGATGTGGCGGACCGCCTTCGCAGGCTCGGGCAGATCTTTGGGAGCGGCGAGCGGGCAGAGCTTGCAGCGATCGAATTTGAGAACCGCATCGCGGCGGTCGAACGGCGTCAAAAGCCCGAACGACCACCTCGCGTTCTTTTGCAGATCTCAGAGGCCGACCTTTTCACCATCGGGCGCGACTCGTTCATTACCGAGTTGATCGATCGAGCTGGCGGCATACCTGTGACGGCCGACATTCCCGGCGGCTATCCGAAGCTGAGCAAGGAGACGGCTTTAGCACTCGACCCCGAGGTGATCATTCTCTCGGACAGTCCGGACAACCTGAAACCGAACGATGCACTGAAGAACTCCGCGGCGGTGCGGAGCGGCCGCGTTTACCGTGTGAATGCCGACATTCTTTCGCGGCCCGGCCCGCGACTTGCCGATGCACTCGAGCAGCTTGCGACGCTTTTCAGGCAGGAACCGGCCGGAAACTAAAAACCGACACCTAGAAACTGAAAACTGTTTATTTCATAACAGTTTTTAGGTCACAGTTAAGAGTTTTTAGTTCTGAGACCATAACGTTTTGAAACGTGCTAACTACATTTTTATTTTGCTCATCGCGGGGCTGGCGGCGGCCTTGGCGGTAGCCCTTTTGGTCGGCAGTGAGCGCGTTTCGGTCTTTGAAATGACGGAGCAGGGCCGGGCGATCTTGATCGATATCCGCATTCCGCGGGTGCTGCTCGGGGCGTGCGTTGGGGCATCGCTCGCATTGGCTGGGGCTTCGCTGCAGGCTTTGCTGCGGAATCCGCTGGCGGAGCCGTATCTGCTTGGAGTCTCGAATGGAGCGGCTTTGGGGACGCTTATTGCGTTTGTTTTGCTCGGTGATGTCGCGGGTGCGCGGCCGGTGCTGGCATTTGCAGGTGCGGCGATCGCGACCTTTGCGGTCTATCAAATGGCGCGGAGCAAAGCGGGGATGAACGTCGAGCGGTTGGTGCTTTCGGGCGTGATCGTGACGACGTTTCTCTCGTCCGTCATCGTTCTGCTGACAAGTTTGCTTGATGCCGCACGGCTTCGCGGCTATACGTTCTGGCTGCTCGGCGACGTCTCGCAGGCAACCTATAACGGCTTTTACTTGACGCTCGCTGCGGCGGTGGCCGGAACGATTTTGCTCTCGTCGCAGGCTCGAGCGCTCAACCTGATGATGATCGGCGAGCGAGATGCTTTCGACCACGGCGTTGAGGTCGGCCGCGTCCGGATCATCGTCTTCGGGGCAGCGAGCGTGCTCGTCGGTACCTCGGTCGCGGCGAGCGGTTCGGTCGGCTACGTCGGTCTGATCGTGCCGCACATCGTCCGGCTCGTGGTCGGAAGCGACAACCGGCTGGTCGTGCCGATGTCGGCTATTGCCGGAGCGATCTTCGTCGTGCTTGCGGATACGGTCGCCCGGACGGCGATCGCCCCGCGAGAGCTTCCGGTCGGAGCGATAACGGCGTTGATCGGTGCTCCGTTGTTCATATTTTTACTGCGAAGAAATTAACCGCAAAGACGCGGAGACGCCGAGAAAATGAGGTGAAGGAAACCTACCGCAACGCATTTGCCGACTCTGCGGCTCTGCGTCTCGGCGGTGAAAAAAATGCTAGAAGCTCGGAACATTTCTGTCCGTTACGGCCCGTGCGACGTGCTCCGCGGGATTTCGCTGGGCGTTTCCGCAGGGCGGATGGTTGCGCTGCTCGGGCCGAACGGTGCGGGCAAAACGACGCTGCTCAAAGCGCTCAATGGAACGCTGTCGGCGGCCGAGGGAAGCGTTGTGCTCGATGGGCGGCCGCTGGCGGAGCTTTCGCGGCGGGAGGCGGCAAGGCGGGTTGCGGTCGTCGCGCAGGAGAACGAGACGAAGTTTCCCGTGACGGTGCTCGATTTTGTGCTTTCGGGGCGGTTCGCGCATGGCGGAGCGTTCGGCTGGGAGCGTGCGGAGGACATCGCGGTCGCTGAGCGGGCACTCGCCGATTGCGATCTTGAGACGTACGGCTCACGGCTGATGAATCAGCTTTCGGGCGGAGAGCGGCAGCGTGTTGTGCTCGCCCGGGCGCTTGCGACCGAGGCGAAAATTCTCTTGCTCGATGAGCCGACGGCCAATCTCGACCTCGCTCATCAGGCGATGATCTTTCGGCTTGTCCGCAGCCGGTGCGACGCCGAGGGCTTTGCGGCGGTCGTTATAACGCACGACCTGAATCTCGCCGCTGAGTTTGCCGATGAGCTTATTTTGCTCCATCGCGGCGGGCTTTTTGCGGCCGGCACCGCCGAGGAAGTGCTCAGCGAGGCGAATATCGCCGAGGTTTTCGGCGTCCGCTCGCTCCGCGACGCCAATCCGGCGACCGGAAAGGTGCGAATTACGCCGATTTTTTGAAAAACGCGGCTCGCGGACGTTTGTCCGGCGGTCTCGGACGGTTGTCTGGCGGTCGTAGACAGTTGTCTGGCGGTCGCAGACGGTTGTCTGAGAGTCGGCGGCAATTGTCTGAGAGTCGGCGGCCGTTGTCTGAGAGGCGGCGGCAATTGTCTGAGGGTCGGCGGCAATTGTCTGCGGGTCGGCGGCAATTGTCTGCGTGTCGGCGGCAATTGTCTGAGTGTTACGGATTTCGGTCTCGCAGCCTCGGATGAACCGCCCTTGCTTACGTGCGGGCCTCCGACACGAGTGGATGAACCGCCCTTACTTACGTGCGGGCCTCCGACACGAGCGGATGAACCGCCCTTACTTACGTGCGGGCCTCCGACACGAGCGGATGAACCGCTCTTACTTACGTGCGGGCCCCCGCAGGCGGCGGACGACAGAATTTTTTGGGGCGCCGAATGGCGGTGCCTTGTTTTTTGGCATCTGGTGCAATGGAAGTTCGGTGCGAATCCGACACTGCCCACGCAACAGTGAGTCGATTTGGGATATGGGGATTCGGAATTCGGATCTGTTCAGATGCAAGAGATCCGCGATCCGAGTTCACATATCCGAGATCGGTAGAGTCTGGAACTTTGCCCGGATGCCTCGGCTTTCAAACCATTCTGCGTGTGGGCAGAAGAGGGCGTGATGATGAAAAGGTATTTTTCGATAGGTTTGTTATTGGTTCTTTTTGGCGTCGGGTTTGGGCAGCAAACGGCTGAAACGGGAAGTCTTCGCGGCGTGGTCATTGGGGCCGAGCCCGCAAATGCGGAAGTTGTTGTTCGTCGACAGGGCAGTTCGCGGGAACGGTTCACGACCGTTGCAGACGCGGAGGGTAAGTTCGCTTTTGACGATCTGCCAGCCGGGAAGTATGACGTTTACGCGGCGAGTTCGAAGATCTCTGATATGGAGGCGTTCGCGACGGTTCGAGTTCGTGCGGGCGAGACGACCAACGTCACGCTTACGATCGCGCCGACATTGCTCTCAGCCAGCGTTACTGTAAGGATCGCGGCGGATTCGCCGCAAGCAATCGACGAGGTTTCCAAGACCGTCAATGTGATCAGCGGGCAGGAGATGCGGGAGCGGGCGGATTTTTCGCTGGTCGAGTCGCTGCGTTCGATCCCCGGTTTTCGCATTCAGCAGCTTGGCGGATTTGGCCGGACGGCGAACATCAAGACACGCGGGCTCCGCAATCAGGACACGGCCGTGCTCGTCGATGGCGTGCGGCTCCGAGATGCCTCGGCGATCACCGGCGACGCGACGCCTTTCTTGAGCGACCTGACGCTGACGAGCGTTTCGAGCGTCGAGGTGCTTCGCGGCACGGGGAGTTCGCTTTACGGGACGAACGCCATCGGCGGAACGGTCAATTTCATTACGCCTAACCCGAAGGCCGGTCCGAACGGACAGCTTTCTTACGCCGCCGGCGGCCTCGGGCTGCAACGCTTCCGCGGCAATTTCTCCGACGGCACCGAAAACGGCAAGTTCGGCTTCAATCTCGCCCTTGCCCGGACGGCCTACACCAAAGGCATTGATGGCAGCGACGACGCCTTCAACACGAATTTTCAAAGCCGGCTGCTCTTCAAGCCGACCGCTGCGACGAACATCTCCGGCCGCTTTTTCGTCTCCGATGCTTACGTGCGGCTCAATTCGAACCCGGACACACTCGGCACGCCGCCGGCCACGAACCTCGGGATCATCGACGCCGCGGCGGGCGTCAACTTCACGCCCGATGCCGACGACCCGGACGCGACGCAGAAGTCGCAGTTCTTCCTCGGCCACGTTTCGCTGACGCAGATACTTCGGCCCGATATGAGCTTTACTGCGAATTATTCCGGGCTTCGCACCTCGCGTACGAACGAGAACGGCCCGCTCGGCGTCGGGTTCCAATCGGCCTCGACCTCGGTCTTTGACGGGACGATACAGACGGCGAACGCCGCAATCAATTGGACGCCGCACGCTCAAGACATCAAGGTCGGCTATGAGTTTGAGCATGAGAAGTTTGGCAACGAAGGCTTTACGCCGAGCGGCACTGGCAACTTCGACACGCGTGTCACGCAGCAGAGCAGTACGCTATTTGCCCGCGACCTGATCAGCCTTTTCGACGGACGGCTGCAGCTTGCCGGAGGCTTTCGGGCTCAATTCTTCGGGCTCGGCTCGCCGCGGTTTAGCCTGGCGAACGCGCCGTATTCGGGCGTTGCGGTTTCGGACATTCCGGCCGCCGTTACCTTCGACGGGGCGGCCTCGTACTTTTTCCGTTCGAGCGGGACGAAGCTCCGGGCCCACGTCGGCACGGGCTATCGCGTTCCGTCGCTTTACGAGCGTTTTGGGACTTTCTTTAGTTCATTCGGCACGCCGAGCTTCGTTGCTCTCGGCGATCCGGGCCTTGAGCCCGAGCGTTCCATCGCCTACGACGGCGGCATCGAGCAAAGCATCGCCGGCGACCGCGTTCGGCTCTCGGCGGTTTATTTTTACACGCAGTTGACCGACACGATCGGCTACGGCAACGTGGTGCCCAATATCGGCACGACAACGCGGCCCTTCGGCGGCTACATCAACCAAAAGGGCGGCATCGCCCGCGGCGGCGAATTTAGCGGCCGGTTCGCTCCGACGTCCTCGACCGAGCTTTTCGGCTCATACACGCTGACCAAAAGCCTCCAGCGGCAGCCGCAGGTGACCGGAAGCGGCGTCATCGAAACGCTTGGCATTCCCGAGCATCAGTTCACTCTGGTCGCGACGCAGCGTTTCGAGCGGTTCTGGGTCAATTTCGATCTGCTGGTTTCGTCGTCATACCTTGCACCGATCTTCAGCAACTCGTCGTTTTCGACCTACGTTTATCGCTTTGAGGGCAATCGCCGCGGCGACCTGACTGCCGGATATACGTTCAAGTTGAACAAAGAACGCTTCGACCTGCGAGTCTTCGGGACACTCGAGAATGTTTTTGATAACGAGTATTTCGAGAACGGCTTTCGCACCGCCGGCCGTAACGCAAGGGCCGGCGTTAGCTTCGGATTTTGATCGTCCGCAACCCGGCGGGGCGTGATATCATCACCTTATCCGAGGTGATGTTATGAGGAAGAGCTTGTTCTTGCTTTTATTCGGGCTCGCATTTGCTCCGTTCACGGCCGATGCCCAAACGCGGACGGTGACCAACGCCGACCTTGAGAAGTTTCGGGCTGAGCGGCTTGAGGCCGAGCGGCAGTATCGGCAGAACTACGAACGGCTAGGCCTGCCCTCGCCCGAGGAACTCGAGCGGCGGCGGGTCGAATCTGCCCGCGAGCGGGAAGAGCTTTCCGCAAGGCTTCGAGCCGAACGCCTTCAGCGTGAGCAACTCGCCGCAATGGCTTCGCAGGCTGCATATGACGAAGATGGGCCAGTCGTGATCGTCGAGAACGGCGGCGAGCGGGCGGTTCTCTATGGAGGCTACGGCGTTTATGGCTATCCAAACTATCGCGGCCGGCGGTATTGGGCGCGGCCGGGGGTGGTCTGGCGGGCAACGCCGGGCGGTGTGATCTACGAACCGGGCGGGCGTTCGAGCTATATTTACACGCCGAGGTTCGAGCGGCCGCGACCGGCATTTCGTATTCGTGCCCCGAGGCCGCCGCGATAGGCCGGGGACGAGAACAACTTTGCACACGGCGAGATGCGGACTATTATTTCTAAATGGCCCGCATCTTTTTCTTTGGTAAAGGGCATAGCTATTTATGAAGAACGGCTGGGAAGCAGTTATCGGAATGGAGATCCACACGCAGCTCGCGACGGAGACTAAGATCTTCTGCGGCTGCCGGGTGGAATTTGGCGGCGAACCGAACGCGAATACGTGTCCGGTTTGTCTTGGGCTGCCGGGAGCTCTTCCGGTGCTCAACCGGCGGGTTATCGAACTCGGTGCGAGGGCGGCTCTCGCTCTTGGGCTTGAGATACAGGAGACGTCGATCTTTGCCCGCAAAAATTATTTTTACCCCGACCTGCCGAAGGGCTACCAGATCTCGCAATACGACCGGCCATTTTCGGCGAACGGCAAGCTGACGATAATGACCGCCGACCGCGACGACCACGGCCATGCCCGCGAATGGCGGCCGATGACGATCGAGATCGTCCGGATGCACCTCGAAGAGGACGCCGGCAAGAACGTCCACGAAGGCTTGCCGGAAACGGACAAATACTCATACATCGACCTCAATCGTGCAGGAACGCCGCTCGGCGAGATCGTCACCGGGCCGGATTTCCGTTCTTCCTGGGAGGCTTACGATTACGTCAACCACGTCCGCCGCGTGCTGCAGTGGGTCGGGGCGAGCGATGCCGATATGGAGAAGGGAAACCTTCGCTGCGAGGCGAACGTTTCGGTCAGGCGAACAGGCGAGACGACATTCAACAACAAGGTCGAGCTAAAGAACCTGAACTCGGTCCGTTTCATGCAGAAGGCGATCGAGTTCGAGATCGAGCGGCAGATCGCGGCACACGAATCAGGCGAAGGCGTTAACCAGGAAACGCGGCTCTGGGATGAAGCGAAACAGGAAACGCGGGTGATGCGTTCGAAAGAGGACGCACACGACTACCGCTATTTTCCGGAGCCCGATCTGCAGCCGCTGCAGGTTACGGCCGAGTTTATCGAACGCATCAAGGGCGAGATGCCGGAACTTCCGGATGCAATGCGCGACCGGCTGATGGAGGGGTATTCGCTTTCATATGCTGACGCTTCGCAGCTCGTTGCTGACCGCTCGCTGGCGGAGTTTTATGAGGCGGCGGCAAAGGCATCGGGCAATCCGAGGACGACGGCCAACTACATTCTTTCCGAGCTCGGCAGGGAACTGAACAACGCCGGTAAGACGGCAGCCGAATCGCCCGTTTCGGCCGAGGGACTTGCCGAGCTGATAAAGACGCTCGACGCCGGAAAGATCAATAATAATCAGGCGAAAGAGGTGCTGGTCGAGATGTTTGCCTCGGGCCGTTCGGCGGCTGAGGTCATCGCGGAAAAGGGTTTCGAGCAGGTCTCGGACGAAGGAGCGATCGCGAAGATCGTTGAAGAGGTGATCGCCGCCAATGAGGCCCAGGTCGCGGCGTACCGCGGCGGCAATGAGAAACTCTTCGGGTTCTTCGTCGGCCAGGTGATGAAGGCCTCGCAGGGCAAGGCCAACCCGAAGGTGGTTAATGAGCTGCTGAAACAGGCGCTCTGATCGGTCTTGACAACGGCAGGTATAATTGGGGAACGCCCGTAAGGCGTTTTCAATAGATCTAAGACTTGGAGGAGTTAATGGCAGTTACTCTCAATAAACTTCGCTCCGGATTGACTTCGGCGATCGGCTTCACTTTTCTATTGGCCGTTGGAGTGTTTTTTCTTTTGTCATCACCCGCCGCTGCCCAAGGGACGCCGCCGCGCACTCCGGGACAGGATATTGCTGAAAAGGCCGAGCGTGATCGGCAGACGAGCGATTATCTGCGCAGAACCCAAGGGCCGTTTCGTCCGGGTGATGGGCTTGGTTGGTCGTATAGTCGGCCACCGGTTCCGATTCCAACTGCGTTAAAGGCGAGATTGGCGATATCTCCTGAGGTTAAGAGCGATTACGCTGCGTTCCTTAAATCCCGCCGAACGGGCGTCTTCAAGCTGCTTGGCGATGGACCCGAGAAAGACTCGCTAGCCGACGAATTGGTCGCTGCAGAAGAAGAAAGGCAAGCGATATTCTGGCAAACTTCAACCTTTTCTTTCCGCGAGAAAGAACTTGGGGCCTGGCTCGGTGACATTTCTTACACTAAGGGCAAGATCATTGGGACTGCGGCAGCCTCGCACTTGATCTTTACTCAACTCGAAACCGACGACATTGCCTCTGTTACGGCAGAAACGCCGGGAATGCATTTTCTTGCTAGTTTCGTTCGGGCAAAGTCATTTGATGAGGTCATCGAGATCGGTAAGAAGTTGGCTCCCGGGATTAGCGATGGCGGATTTCGTTATACGACCTCGACTTGGCCACGGGTTGGGAAGGTTTACGGTCTTCGAATCGTCGCTTACGGTTTCAGACGCGGAATCGCACTTACTCCCGGCGAGATGGATCTTTTACTTGCATTCAAGGTCGCCGGAGTCGATGAGTATGGAGATCTCACCATTGTCTGGAAGGAACTTCATCGAAAGAGGGGTCCGGTTTTCGTACTAAAAGATTAACAATGAAGCTTGAGAACAAGGTCTGCTTGATCACCGGCGGGACGAAGGGCATCGGCTTTGCGATCGCCGAGCGGTTTGCTGAATCGGGTGGCCGTGTCTTTATCTGCGGCCGTGACAAGGGCGACCTGAAGCAAGCGCTCGAACGGCTTTCGCAAAGGGGCGAAGCTGCCGGCGAGGTGTGCGATGTTCGGAGCGAGGAACAGGTGCGGATGATGCTCGCGGAATGCGAACGCGTTTATGGCGGGCTCGATATTCTGGTAAACAACGCCGGCATCGGCTATTTCGGTAAGACGGTCGAAGAGCTGTCGGGCGAGGAGTTTCGGCAGACGATAGAAACGAATCTTTACGGCGTATTTTACGCCTGTCATCACGCGATCCCGATGCTCAAGAGCCGAGGCGGCGGTTATATCTTCAACGTCTCTTCGCTTGCCGGGCAGAATGCTCATCCACGGATGGCGGCTTATAACGCGTCAAAATTTGGCCTCAATGGCTTCAGCGAAGCGCTGATGCAGGAGGTTCGCCACGATAAGATCAAGGTCAGCTATATCTGCCCCGGCAGTGTAAATACGGCCTTCGGCGGCGACCAGCCGAGCGAGGAGAAGATGTGGCAGCTCCAGCCGGCGGATATTGCACAAGTCGTAATGGACCTACTTGCGATGCCCGAGCGAGCCCTTCCGAGCAAGGTCGAACTCCGGCCGAGCCGGCCGCCGCAGAAGTAGATCATTAACAGGCGAAATTCGGTCAACTTCCGCCACCATGGCTGCATCAAAAGAGATTCGGGGCAAAGCTTATGATATCCATCAAGTCTCAGTTTTTGGCTGTTTTTATACGGTCGCTGGTTTTCACCTTCGCGGTTGCGGTTCTTGCTGCGGTTACGCCGGCCCAAATTTCGCAATCGAAGATCGTTAAAGCCGACCTCCCGAAGCCAGAGATCGACCGCATCATCAAGAAGTTCACCGACAATGAGTTCATGTTCCGTCAGGCGTTGATGGACTATGTATTCAACCGTTCGGCTGAGATACAGACGATCGGCATGGGCGGGCAGGTGACGGGCGTTTATCGCCGCGATTCGTTCATGACATTCACCGGCGACGGCCGCCGCTTTGAGCGTATAACCTTCTTTCCGGTCTCGACGCTGACCGAGATAAGCGTAACGCCGGAAGACATCGAGGACCTCGGCGGGGTCAACCCCTTTGCACTCGAGCCCTCGGCGGTCGCGGAGTACAACTTCACATATCTTGGCAAAGAAAAGATCGATGAGCTCGATCTCTATGTGTTTGACGTCTCGCCGAAGGTGATCCCGAACCCGAAGAAGACAAGCCAGCGTCTCTTTTCCGGCCGCGTTTGGGTAGATGACCGCGACCTGATGATCGTAAAATCGAAGGGCAAGGGCCTTCCCGAAACAAAGCAGAACAAGTTTCCGGTGGTCGAGACCTGGCGGGAGAATGTTGACGGAAAGTACTGGTTCCCGTCGTACTCTTACGCCGATGATGAGCTTGTTTTTGATAACGGATATTCCGTTCGGATGCGGATGAAGGTCAAATATACTGACTATAAGCTCGGACGTACCGAGGTTCGGATTCTCGAAGACGACGATACGAATTAATCCGTTAGCAAGATGACGTATGGTAAAGGCATCGGGCCTCGGTCCGGTGCCTTAACTCTTTGCGAGTTCCTCGGCGACGGCTCGCCGGGTTTCGGTGAGGATTTCCATCAGTTCGCGGCCCTTTGTCTCGACCGGCGGAAGTAGAACCATCTCGATCGTGCCTGCGTACGCGACGCCCGTCCGCTTTCCCATCATCACATCCGTATGCTTTATCGCGACCGGGACGATGCGTGAATCGGTCTGCAAGGCGAGGTGAAACGCACCTTTCTTGAATGGCAAAAGCTCGCCGGGCATCGCCCGTGTCCCCTCGACAAAAACGCCGAACGAGAAGCCCTTTTCCATCGTCTTTCGAGCTTTTTCCATCGAGCGGCGAGCCTTTTCAGGATTTGAGCGGTCGATGGCAAAGATGTTGACGTAGTGCATTCCTTGGCCAAGTATCGGCACAGCAAGGAGCTCTTTCTTGGCAACGAGCCCGAGCTTTTTGCCGGTGTAGAAAAATAGCGTCGCGGTGTCCAAATACGAGCGATGGTTCGAGGCAAAGACGAACGATTCGCCCTCGGGCAGATGCTCGCCGCCGCGGACGACGATCCGTGCACCGCAGGCACGAAGCCATTGTGCCGCACCCCAGCGAGCGATCGGGTAAAGCCACATTTTCTTGTTGATGATGCCGAGTACGATCAGCGAGGGCGGCCCGATGATGAGAAGCAGCGACCCGGCAACAAACCATGACCACCAATAGCGAAGTTTTCCCGCAAGACGCGATTTGCTAGACTCTTGCAAAGGAAACGAAAGCTTTTTGTTCTCGCGGATCGCCTCGTCAAAGGCGAGTTCGGCAGTATCACGTCGGGCAGGTTGGGCTTTAACTTCCGGCATTCTTTTCTTTTACTTTACTAAAACGATGACCAAGCCATCACTTTTTCGCGGTAGTGCCATGCTAAGGCTCTGCGGTCTGATTCTACTTCTTTCTCTTGCGATTGTCGCACAAGTACCGACGCCGAAGTCGGTTCTCGGGTTTCACCCGACCGACGATCGGACAATAGCCGATTGGACACAGATCCGGGATTACTTTACGAAGCTTGACGCCGCGAGCCCGCGCGTTCGCGTACAGGAGTTTGGCAAAACGACGCTCGGCCGCCCGATGATCGTTGCATTTATCTCGTCCGAAGAGAACATCCGCGAGCTCGACCGCTACCGCGACATCAACCGAAAGCTTGCCGACCCGCGAACGATAGTTCCGAACGGCATCATCGATGAAGAATCGCTCTACCTCCGCGAAGGCAAGACCATCGTTTCCATCTCGTGCTCGATCCACTCGAACGAGATCGTCGCCTCGCAGATGTCGATGAACCTCGCTTATGAAATGGCGACCAAAACGGATGCAGAGACGGCAGAGATCCTCAAGAACACCATCCTGCTTCTCATTCCTTCGTCGAACCCGGACGGCATTGATATCGTCGCCAATTGGTACCGCAAAACGCTCGGGACAAAAAGCGAGGGTACCGTTCCGCCGGAGCTTTATCACCACTACGCCGGGCATGATAACAACCGCGATTGGTTCATGCTCAACCTGAAGGAAACGCAGGCCATCACCAAGCTCTATTGGCAGGATTGGTTCCCGCAGTTCGTATTTGACGTCCACCAGATGGGGCAGTTCGGGCCGAGGTTCGTTATCCCGCCCTTCCACGATCCGCCGAACCCGCGGATTCCGCCTTCGATCGTCCGCGAGGTCGGACTCGTAGGATACAAGATGGCCGCGGATCTTGAAGCGGCCGGCATCAGCGGCGTTGCGACCAACACGACGTTCGATATGTGGTGGCACGGCGGGTTCCGGACGGCGCCGTATTACCATAATTCGATCGGCATTTTGTCCGAAGCCGCAAGTGCCGACCTGATGACGCCCGTTACGATCACGAAGGAACGTCTAAAGGAAACGCGGCCGGTCCGCGGGCTTCGTTCGCCGCTCGAGCCGGCAATCAATCACCCGAACCCTTGGGAAGGCGGTCTTTGGCGACCGCGGGACATTGCCGAGATCGAAATGATCGCCAGCCGTTCGCTGCTGAAGCTCGCCGCAAAGCACCGCGAACATTATCTGAAGAACTTTCTTGAGCTGAACCGAGCGACGCTCAAGCCCCTGCCGGATGAACCGCAGGCTTACGTGATGACCGCCGGGCAGCCGAACACGGAGACCATCGCACGTTTTTTGCAGATACTGATGTGGCAAGGCATCGAGGTCCACCAAATGACCCGTGAGCTTTGGTTCAAGCACGACAAAGCCATCGACGAGTATCACGAAATGCCGCTCGGTAGCTTCATTGTCTTCGTGAACCAGCCGAAGAAGCAGAACGTCCTTAGCCTTTTCGAGCGGCAGACCTATCCGGATCGGATCGGGGCCGATGGGACGCCCGATACGCCGTACGACGTGGCCGGCTGGACGCTGCCGTTGCAGATGGGCATCGAGTCGGATGTCGTTTGGGACACGCAGGACCTTGAGAAGTTTCGAAACACGCTCAAACCTGTGACCAACATCGATCAGGCACGAGCAGTCATGAACCTCGGGCCGGCGAAGGAGCCCTTTGCCAAGGTACCTAATCCGCTGAAGAACCCGGCCCGGATCGGGCTCTACAAAGGCTGGGCAGGCTCGATGGACGAGGGCTGGACGCGGCTTGTGCTCGACACGCACCAGATCAAGTACGACTCGGTCGGCGACCCGGCAGTGAGCTCCGGCGACCTCGCGAAATATGACGTCGTCCTCTTGCCGTCGATAGGCGAGAACGGCTTGCTCCGAGGGCTTTCGGCCGACCGTTATCCGGAGGAATTTACCGGAGGAATGGGAGCAGAGGGCATCGCGAATCTGAAGCGTTGGGTCGAGAATGGCGGCCGGCTTGTTTGTTTTGATGCCTCGTGCGGAACGGTGATAAAGGAATTCGGGTTGCCGATCAAGAACATTCTGGCGGGCGTTAACCGCCGCGAATTTTACAACCCCGGATCGATCGTGAAGCTTGAGGTCGATCTTCGTCATCCGCTCGCCCGTAACACGCTTGAGGAAACGCCGGCCTATTTTACGAACAGTTCCGCGTTTGAAGTGACGGGTGAGTCCGTCGCTCCGGTTGGCCGTATTCGAGCGGTCGCTTACTATGCGAACCGCAACGCACTGATGTCCGGCTGGATGCTCGGTGAGAAGATGATCAATGCCAAGCCGGCACTGCTCGAGGCGGCTTATGGTAAAGGCAGCATTGTGCTTTTCGCCTTTCGGCCGCAGCACCGCGGCCAGACCTGGGCTACGTTCCCGTTCATCTTCAATACACTCGAGAAATGATCACCGGAGATCGGGAATTTGGTCCGGGCGGGCGTAGGGGAACCGGGCGAGCTTTGTCAGGCGATAGTAGGAGTTAAGGCCGGAGATGCCGACGGCTTCGGTTGCCTCGAGGTCGAGGTGGCCTTCGCCGGAATCGGCGTGGTCGGGGATGATGGCGAGGCGTACTGAGCCGATGATGAGCGTTGTGTTGTTACGGCGGATCGGGATCTCCTCTTCAAACTGCATACCAAGCTTGATAGTGCCTTCCTTTACGAACGGTGCGGCAAAACCCTCGGCGTATTCTTCCGTCAGGCCGCAGCGTTCAAATTCACTCACGTCTTTCGGGAACTTTGCAGAGGTGCAGTGGGCCCGCTCGATCATCGCCGGGTGAATGTGATTGATGGTGTATTCGCCGGATTCGAGAATGTTCTCGTAGGTGTTTCGCGGGAGCTTGCCGGCCGGGCGGACAATGAAGCCGAGCAGTGCGGGGTCGCTGCCGAGGTGGACGACGGAACTGAAGATGGCTACGTTCGAAATGCCGTCGGCCGAGCGGGTCGCGATGAGGTTCGCGGGCTTTACGCCCGAGACGGAGTTGATGATATTCAGCCGGTAGATCCGGTCGAGGCCGGCAAGTTCTTCGTGATCGATCCGCATATACCTAGAATCCTAAAGCAAGCTGGGCGCCCGCAAGTTCGCTCTCGCATTTTTTCCAATATCTAAAGAAAGACGGGAAGTAGCCGGTCACGCTGAACATCCAGTCGCGCTCCTCGGCTGTTCCGCGGTAGTGGCGGTTCAGCGGATGCTCCTTGAAGATGATCGGCCCGCTGACCCTTGCAGCCAGATCGTCGAATTCGCCGACGAAGACCTGAATATCCGGGATGTTGCGGGCGAGGGCAACGACGAAATCGATGACCTTTTCCGAGACCGGATACCGCAGGAAGTGTGAGGGCTCGAGCAGTAGGATGCGGTTGACGTCCATCCCGCTTTTCCACGCAGGGTCAAGGTTGTAACTGTTGTAGAAAAGTGTCGGGCGGCCCGGCGTTAGTGTGATATCCGACGGTTTCGGGAGCTTTGTTTCAAGCTCGGGAACGACAGTTGGCCGCAGAACCTCGGGAACGGGCATTTCCTCGAAATCCGCGTAATCGACATCGAGGAAAGTGCCGCTCTGCTGCGTCCGGCAATAACGGTTAATGTTTTCCTGGTTGGCGTAATACTTCTTCGAGCTCGCCGCACCGGCAACCCATTGCCAGCTTATGGCGTTGCTTGCCCAGTCTCCATCGAGCAAGTGGTAATACATCCAGCGCGCAGGTTCGCGCCAATGACTGCGGCCGATGTTGCAAGCGATGGCGGCCGTGTACATCCGGGCATGGTTGTGCATATAGCCGGTCTCATATAGTTCCTCAATGGCTTTATCGACCGCCTCGATGCCGGTTGTAGCATTGACGAGTGCACCCGGTAAGGCGTTGTTCTCGACGCCTTCCTGATCGAACCGAAGATCGCGGTCGATCTCGCTGCCCTTGACCTGCCAGGTTCGCTGATAGTATTCGCGCCAGGCGAGTTCCTGAACAAACTTTTCGATCCGCCGCGGGTCGAAGCCGCGTTCGACCATCCGCAGCAGGACATACTTCGTTGAGATCACGCCGCGGGAAATATAAGGCGAAAGACGAGTGACCGCACCATCAAGATAATTTCGGGTTTGGGCGTAGCGGATCGGGTCGATCTGCTCGACGCGGTCGAGGATAGATGCGATGTCGGTCGGGAAGCGTTCGGCAAAGCGAGGGGTTGCGGTTGCGGTCATACCTGCGAGTTCGCACGCTGGCGGGATTAGGTTTCGCCCGATAATGCTAAATTGCGCGTGCGAAAATCTGGTATTATCTGGAATGTGCGACCTCAGAAGCTGTTTTTCACCATTATCATCGCCGTCATCGTTGCTCTGCCTGCCAATGCAGGCTTTCTGAGCTTTCCACTTTTGCCGGGCGAGCCGATGATCCGCGTTGGGTTGATGACGAACGTCGCCTCGGTGACGATCATGACGCCGGATACTCAACTTGTTGCCCGCTCGCCGGACGAGCCAGAGCGGTTTCTCGCGACGAACCGCGTGACGGTCTCGGCCCGGGCCTATCGGCCGGATCAGGTAGAGCAATTTATCTTCGAGATCCAAAATATTGCGAGCTCGAGCGAGGCGGACGAGATCGCGAAAGATGTCCGCGAGGCAACGGGCGAGACGGCGATCGCCAGCATCGACACGGCGACGAACACTTGGCGCGTTTGGATCGGCGAACCGCTCGACTCGAAGGAAGAGGCCGATGCCTTCAAAGCGAAACTCTCCGAGAACGGCTTTCCTGATGTTGCCGTTCGCACCGAGAAGAGGACGGTGGTCTCGCCTGATGCGGTGGCACTCTCGCAGCAGGTTCGGACGGCGGGCCGCTCGCAGGTGCGGAGCCTGATCCGCCCGACGGGCTCGAGCGCTCCGACCGCGGCGAGTGCCGACGACATTGTGCCCGGGCTTCACGAAGTGATAGTCAACGGTGCGAGCACGGAGGCGAAATATGGCTCGCTCAAGGCGGTCTCGTTCGGTTCGTTTGATGAGCGGTCGAACCCGGTGCGGCTAAACGGCAAGGCCTATCGAGGCAAGATCGAGGTTTTCGTCAATTCTCGCGGGTCGTTGACGGTGGTCAACGTCGTTCCGCTTGAAGAATATTTGCTCGGGGTAGTGCCCTCGGAGCTTTCGCTGCCTGCACTCGAAGCCCAGAAGGCCCAGGCGGTCGCCGCACGGACCTATGCAGTCGCGAACATCAACGGCTTTGCGACTCAAGGTTTTGACGTCAGGCCGGACGTTTGGTCGCAGGTTTACAAGGGCGTTTCGATCGAGACCGCGATGGGCACGCGGGCCGTCCGTGAGACGGCCGGGATGATCGCGACGCACGGCGGCAAGCCGATAATGGCCTATTACACCTCGACCTGCGGCGGGCGGACCGAAAACTCTGAGAATGTTTTCGACCACAGCGAGCCGTATCTTCGCGGGGTTGAATGTTCGCTTGAAGGCCGGCGCCATTTTGAGCCTTTTATGCTAAGGACCGCACGCGTACCGGCAAAGCTCCGTGACGAGGCGAATCTTGAACTCGTCCGGCTGATGTCGATGCTGGCGGTAAACGGATTTTCGCTGACAGCAAACCAGATGAGCGACGAATGGTTTGAGGACGCTCCGACGGTGGGCGAGATATCGAACTGGATGAACAACCTCGCCGGGCGGTTCGGCAAGACGTTTCCGAACGTGACCGCGAACACGGCAAAGCCGGTCGAGCTTGCGGCGTTGTTGAGCAGCTTTCTTTACACGCCGGGTGCTCCGGACACGCTGATGAGCGATTCGGACGTGAATTACCACCTGGCGTTCGACGACGCGGGCGAGATACCGCTGAACCGCCGGGCGGAGATCGCGATGCTGATGCGCGATGGTTATTTTACGCTGCGGCCGGACCTTACATTGCAGCCCAACCGGCCTTTCTCGCGGGGCAAGATGCTGAGGCTGATCCGGCAGGTGCTCGAGAAGCAAAAATGGATGCCGCAGCTTCAGAGCGGGACGACGCGGCCCTCGGCCGACGGAAAGCTTGTGCTCCGGGTCGGGCGGACGGATCGGCCGTTGACCGTCAGGCCCGACGTTTTTCTTTTCCGGCAGTTCGGTGCGGATATGTATCAGGTGAAGGAGGCAGCACTCGTCGGCGGCGAGGAGGTACGATATCAGACGGATGCCTCGGGTGCGGTTTGGTATCTCGAGATCGTGCCGACGACCACGCCGACCGTGGCGGAGAATGCTTCACCATTCACCAATTGGCGCGAGTCGCTTTCGGCCGCGGCGGTGCAGCAGCGGCTCTCGCGGTACGTCCGCGGCATCGGGACACTCTATGATGTGAACGTAAAAACGCGGGGCTACTCGCGAAGGGCGACGGAGATAGAGATCATAGGCTCGAACGGCAAAAAGACCCTGAAAGGCGGGCGGATTCGCTCGGCTTTGCGGCTTCGGGAGCAGCTTTTCGTTATCGACAAGCGTTATTCGGGCGACCGCGTCGTCAGCTATACCTTCACCGGCCGCGGTTGGGGCCACGGAGTCGGGATGTGCCAATACGGCGCATTCGGCCTGGCAAAAATGGGCGTAAAATTTGACGACATCATCCGGCACTACTACACCGGAGTCGAGGTGACAAAAGCATATTGATCTGGAAGAACTCGTTAGTCGATTCGCACAACAAGTTCGACAGCTTCGGCAAACGATTGCGGATTAATTGCCGGATATTTGTACAATTCCGGCTCGATCGCTTTAAACAGTTCGTAAAGCCTTTCTTTTGATACAAGGCCTGAGCTAATCATAGCCTCGACATCTTTGAGGTCCTGTTCGTGTCCTCGCTCGATCTTTGATAAAGCTTGGCTGTAGGCGTCGTAATGAAAAAAGTCGAGCTTACCTTCGCGGGCAATGAATCGAGAACGCTCCTCCCACCCCGGAAGCTGTGGAATAAAATCGGCTGGGCTCGCGAGTTCAATGTTGATCCTGAGAGATTCTTTCAATTGGGGTAGCTCGCGATAGAGTTCATCGTGATCGGGTACGAATCGAAGGTCAATGTCGATTGTCGTTTCGCGCCATCCCATCATTACTGCGGTTGTACCGCCCGTGAAATATACCCGAGCCGGCTGTCGAACCTTGCGGCCCAAAACACGCATGAACTCAGCGATCTTTTCGGCGTTTGTCAGGTCGCGCATTGAGCAGATCTCTCGAAGCTGACCAGTCTTCTGATCAGGGCATTGTAACGTGAGTGGGCTGAATCGGGGTCTGTCTCAGCAAGCAGAAGGAAGAGCCGGTGTTCCGGCTGCTCGAAGATCTGTTTCTTGATTGGAAAACCAAGTGCCCGGAGACGCGGTGACCCAATCGAGACCAGTAGTGATGCGATGGTCTCACGACCCGCATTAAGGTCGTCGATTCCCTCTGTTATCAAATCTTCTCCTGGCCGCATACACCGCGATTGTACAATATTTGACTATTCCATAGCAGTATCTCGATAATCGCATGTCCGGGCAGGATTCGACAGGAACTCGATTTGGGCTACAATTTCCCCAATGGATACCTTCTCCGCTGCACTTTTGCTGTTTCTCGTGATGGACCCGCTTGGGAATATCCCGCTCTTCATGACGACGCTTAAGAAGGTCGAAGAGAAGCGGCAGCGGCTGGTCGTCGTGCGGGAACTTTTGATCGCACTTGTTGTGCTCGTTGGTTTTCTTTTCTTGGGCCAGTATCTTTTGCGGCTCCTTCAGCTTTCCGAAACGGCTCTGACGACCGCAGGCGGCATTATCTTGATGATCATCGCCTTGAAGATGATCTTCCCGCGGCGGGACGCTTCGCTTGAGGAGGACGTCGAAGGCGAGCCCTTTATCGTGCCGCTGGCGATTCCTTACGTTGCCGGCCCTTCGGCAATGGCGACGGCTTTGCTGCTGATGAGCCGAGAGCCCGGCCGCTGGCCCGAGTGGCTGCTTGCGGTGCTTATCGCGTGGTTCGCTTCGGCGGTGATCATCTATTTCTCGAGCTATTTTGCACGATTCCTCGGCGAGAAAGGCCTCGTCGCGATCGAGCGGCTGATGGGAATGCTGCTCATCACCGTCGCCGTGCAAATGCTGCTCAACGGCATCGGAGAGTTCATTGCCAAGCCGAATTAGAAAAAATGGGCGGTTTGCCACACTCTTTATCGTGCTGCTTCTTGCGGCCTCGTTCGCAGGCGCGCAGGCTCCGGCGGCGGCGGTCGAGCGGGGGTCGGTGACGGCGAAGGGCGGGTTTCGGAATGAGAATGACATTCGGGATAAGTTCAACAATTGGCGGGACGATGCGGACGCTCGGGCGTGGCTGACCGCGATCGGGTACGATACATCGACGATCAAAGAGGTCACGGCGGCGAAGCCTAGCGGCGAGAAGGCGGATGTGGTCGTGACCGTGACCAAAAGCGACGGGACTCCGCGGCGGCACGGCATTTCGATAAAGCTGGTCAGCAGCCCGAATGGATTTAACCAGATCGACAAACGCTGGCTGCGGCAGTATGCGAAGATGTGGAATATGCCGCCCGGCGTGGTCGCTGCTCTCCGGCTTTATGTCGGTGAAGACCCGCCGGTCGGGAAGACGCGAAGGCCGGAGCGGATGTTTTTGACCGAGCTGTCAAAGGAAGTCCAAGCCGCGGTCGTCGGTTTCTTTTCGGCAAACAAAGAGCATATAGTTGCCGACCTTCTTCGGGGCGAGGGAAACGGCCGAGCGGACCTTTTCATGGTCGCCTTGAAGCCGGGCCGCGAAACCCGATGGAAGATCGTAACAACAAATGAAGCGATCCGCTTTTTCGGCGAAGGCCCGGTCGAGATCACCCGTAGCGGAAATCTAAAGATCGGTCGGATCACGATGCAGCGAAAGGGCGGCGATGGCGGCCGCGAAACGGCAAAGATGCTGCAGTTCAAGATGAACCCATCGCTTGTATTTGAGATGAAATGAGATTTTCCCGCAAACAGGTCGAAGGTGCTCTTATTGTGCTCGCGGCCGTTCTTTTGGTTGTGGTTTTAAGAGCCGCGTTCTGAGTACGCTTCCGCTAATGTCCGCAAGTCCTAACAACCTGATCATAGCCATCTCCGGGCCGACCTGTTCCGGAAAGACGGCTCTTGCCGTCCGAGCCGCAAAGGCCCTCAATGGCGAGGTCGTCAATTTCGACTCGGTCCAGATCTATAGCGGCATCGAGATAGCGACCGCGAAGCCGACGGCTGAAGAGATGGCGGGCGTGCCGCATCACCTTATCGGCTACGTCGATCCGAACGTGAACTACACGGCGGCCGATTGGGCACGCGACGCAGCCGAGAAGATCCGCGAGATCGAGGCCCGTGGAAAGAGCGTGGTCCTTGTCGGCGGGACCGGCTTTTATCTCAGAACGCTCAGGCGACCACTTTTTGAAAGCCCGAAAACCGATGAGTTGCTCCGCGAACGTCTGAAGAAGATTGCCGCCCGTCGCGGAAACTCTCATTTGTACCGGATGCTTCAGAGGGTCGATCCGGCTGCCGCGGCGGAGTTTGAAGCGAACGATGCGGTGCGGGTCACGCGTGCCTTGGAGCATTTCTTCCAGACCGGACGACGGATCTCCGAAGTATGGCACGAGCGGGCAGAGCCGCCGGAATTTGCTTCTCGGATCCGGCTTTTTGTCTTGGATCCGGATCGGCAGACGCTCTACGAAAAGATAAATCAAAGGACCGAGGCTCATTTCCGCAGCGGGCTGGTCGAAGAGGTGAAACATCTGCTGGATGAGGGTGTAAACCAATATGGGAACGCGCTCGGGGCTCATGCCTACAGACGGGTTTGTGAGTATTTGCGGGGTGAGAGAACGCTTGAGAGTGCGATAGAAAAGTCGATGCAGGACGTTAGGAACTACGCCAAAAGGCAATGGACGTGGTTCAGGAAAGAACCTGATGCCGATTGGATCAACGGGTTCGGAAATGAGGAAAGTGCTCTGGAAGAACTGCTGACTGCTATCTTCAATCGCTCATAGATACTAAATATTCGGTATAATGCATCAATTTAATGCACCGTTGACAGGAAATCCTTGAGACTTGCGTAAAATCTGTTATACTCATAGAGTTTCCCGTAACTTAAGCAGATAAACGAGAAAATGTTATGGAAAAACCGACCGCCCAGAATATTCAGGACGCATTTCTGAACTCGGCGCGACGCGAAAGAGCGACGGTAGTTATCCATTTATTGAGCGGTGCTACTTTGACGGGCAGGATAAAGAGCTTTGATAAGTTCTCGGTGCTGTTCGATGTGGGCGGGCAGGATTTCCTGGTCTTTAAGCACGCCGTTTCCACCATTTCGCACGGGACTCGGAGCGAAGCTTCGTAAATCTTTTTTGCGCGGAAAGTTCATCACTTTAGAAGGGATCGACGGAAGCGGGAAGTCAACGCAGCTGCGTATGCTTGCCGGTGACCTTCGCGCCCGCGGGCTCGATATTATTACGACACGAGAGCCGGGCGGAACGCCGCTTGGGCGTCGGCTCCGCGAGGCTTTTCTTGAAACCGAAGAGACCGTGGCACCGCGTGCCGAACTTCTGCTTTTTTCTGCTGACCGGGCCCAACACGTAGAACTCCTGATCAAACCGGCTCTGGAACAGGGCAGAACCGTGATCTCCGACCGCTACGCCGATGCGACCGCCGCCTATCAGGGGGCAGGACGCGGCTTCCCGGAGAAGACCGTCGAAGCGATACTGAAATTCGCGACCGGCGGGCTAAAGCCCGACCTTACGTTATTTTTCGACATCTCAGTTGAAAGGGCACTTGATCGGCTTCGCAGCCGGGACTCCGAGGGCGGCTCGCGAAACCGGATGGACAGCGAAACGGCAGAGTTCTATTCGAACGTGCGGCTTGCTTATTTGCGAATAGCTGAACGGGAGCCTAAGCGATTCCGGGTGATCGACGCTAACGGCTCGATGGAAGCGATCCATAAAGAGGTCGCGGCGGTTGTTGGAGATCTTCTCGGCTGAAATGCCGCTCGTAAAGGGCGGCGACCGGCAGCCCGATCGGTTCCTCCGTCTCGAACTCATTTACCATGAGCACCTGGTCGCGTTCCTCACCGGCAAATGCAATTCCGATCCAGCTAACGAAGACCCGAACCAACTGTCCCTTTTTGATCTCCTTCTGAAATCGTTCCAGCATTTTCGCGTCGATCAGCAGCCAATATGTCTTGCCGTCTTCGGTAACGGAGATCTCCGTTGTGTAGCTATCAGCAATTGCTTTTTCGCGCCCGAACATCGTGAGCGAATACTCGATCAGCTCGCGTCTCGCCTTGGTCAACTGCCGGGTTTCGCCGCTAAAGCGTACAAGTGCCCGTGAACGGTTCGGGTCGGTCGGGATGAGTATTACCGGCTTTTTATTCGGCCCGGAGAGGACCGCCCTCGGATCTTTTTCGGCTTCAGGCCCGAGCTTGGCGGAGAAATCTGCGAGCTTTCGCGGTACATAAGCGGTTTCGTCAAATTTTTCTTCGGCGATCGGCCGGCCTGCGTCAAATTCCCAAAGCAGCCAACGTCGGCCATTCCATTTCAGCACGATCTCGCGGACCTTTTTCGTCTTCTTTAGCTTGATGACGTGCATAGGGTCGGCGCCCATCCGGAGCCGCAGATTCGCTTCGAATTCTTCGGGTTTGGTTTCATTCACACCGGCGAGTTCCTTTGAAAGCCCGCGGATCGTTGAAAATATCTTTGAGCTATCAGATGCGGTCTCAGTGCGGAGCCGGCGGCCGAAAAAGGTCGCCTTGCCGTCCACGTAAAGCTCCATATCGGGAGCGAGCAGTTCGGAGATCTCGGCATTGGTCCCGGAGGTCAGCGTCTTGACCATGTCCTTGAATGCCGGGATCGACTTTGGGTCCGGGAGCGCTACGACGTCGTCATCATCCATTATCCGGATGCTCGAAAGGCGTTTTTCCGTATTGATCTCGACGGAATAGTTGGCCTTGTCAAACTCCAGCCGTGTGCCTCGCTCGCCGACGTCGATCCGCCTTGCAGGCTGGCCGAGAGCTTTGATCACATCCGATTCGCTTGCGCCGAAGCGTAGGCCGCGGAAGCCGAGGTCGATGTTTGGGTCATCGCCGGTGATCTGGATACTGAAGATCAGGCCGTCATAGGGCAGCCGATACTGGAAGACCATGTAAACAAGCGGCTCTTCGCTAAGGAAGAAAGCCTCATATTCCATGTCGTCGCCCATGGCTCCGCTTTGCGGCGCTTCACCGAGTTCGTTGAATACGGCTTCGCGATACTGCCGGAGGCGAAAGCCATTGAGGTCATAAATGTATTGTTGGGCGAAGGACTCGACGACCCCGAAGACGAGAACGATAAGGAAGAAGAGCGAGAGCTTGCGCACGGGAAACCTCCGAGGCGGCAGATCAATACCGCTTTATCAATAATACACCAACAATGACCAGTACGATGCCGCAAATTCGGGCGAGGCTTATCTCGCGAACAGGTACGCCGAGCAGGCCGAAGTGGTCCATTACGACACTCATCAGCATCTGCCCGGCGATGATCAGGCTGACCGTCATCGCTACGCCGAGCTTTGGCAAAAGGATGATCGACATCGCAACATAAAACGCTCCGAGCAGGCCGCCGACCCAGGCGACGGGCGAGGCGTTCTTTGCGTTGGCGGCATTCGCTAGCGGAACTCCGGTGATGATGATGTAGGTCAAAAGAGCGAGAGTGCCGACGGAGAACGAGAGCAATGCGGAAACAAGCGGGCTCGCGACCGAATCGGCAAGCTTTGCATTAACGCCGACCTGCAGCGGAAGCATGGCCCCGACGACGAGGGCTACGGCAATGAGGAGATATTGATTAGACACAGTTTAGTACTCGATCTTATCGGGCTTTGCGATCCAATCCTCGAAAACGGCGATGCCTTCCTCGCGGAGTTTCTGTTCAAGCGGCACCTGACGCTCACTGGGCTTGGCGGAAAGCTCATCGTAGATATAGGCATCGTCGAATCCGGCTCGGGCTGCGTCGTGGCGGTCGCAGGCGATGTAGATCCGTTCCGCACGCGACCAGTAAATCGCGGCGAGGCACATCGGGCAAGGCTCGCATGAGGCGTAGATAATGCTGCCGGTCAGGTCGAACGAGCCGAGATGTGTGCATGCCCGGCGGATGGCGACGACCTCGGCGTGGGCCGTAGGGTCATTTGTCGAGGTCACTTCGTTATTGCCTTCGCCGATGATCTCGCCGCCGCGGACGACGACCGAGCCGAAGGGACCGCCCTGGTTCGCCTCCATTCCGAGACGGGCGAGCTCGATGGCCCGCAGCATGAATCTTTCTTCGAAACCGCTCATTTATTGTTTCGGCTTGACCTTGATCTCAAACAGCTTTCTCCAGCGTTTGCCGGTAACGAAGATGCGTTCGGTCGCCGGGTCGTAGGCTATGCCGTTGAGGGTGTTCTCCTTATCGCGGCGTTCGTCATCGGGCGATATACCCGAAAGATCGATGTAGCCGAGCAGCTTGCCGGCCGCGGGGTCGATGCGGGCGATGTGGTTCGGACGCCCAAGGATCTGCCGTTCCTCGCTGTGCCAGATGTTAGCCCAGATCTCGCCGTTGATGTATTCCAGTTCGTTTAGATTGATCAGCGGCCGTCCGTCCTCGCGGTTTACCACTATCGTGCGGACGGTCTTGAAGGTCTCCGGATCGACAAAGCGGATGACGTGCGTGCCATCGCTGATGATCAGATTCTTGTCGTCGTGGGTCAGTCCCCAGCCCTCGCCAAGGTAACGCTTCTCGCCGGCGGGCGTCATATCGGCGTTGTAAACGAACGCCGTGCCTTCGCGCCACGTTAGCTGATAGAACTTATTGCCAAAGAACGTAAGGCCCTCGCCAAAGAAATCATCGCCGAGCTTTCGCTGCTCGACGACGCGGCCCGTCTTGATATCGACCTTACGGAATGTCGATTCTTCGTACTGCCCGGTGCTTTCATAAAGAAAGCCATTGAGAAAATAAAGCCCTTGGGTAAAGGCCTGCGGGTCATGCGGAAATGTGTTGACGACCTCGTAAGTGTTGGTCGGCAGCGTATTTGCCGGGGTCGGGGTCGCCGTAGCTTTCGCCGGGGAAGCGTTGTTGCTGCCGCCCGGTTCGGGGCCGCACCCGAGAGTAGCAAGCGCGAACATAAGGACAAAACAAGGTCTCATAAAAGTCATTTCTTCAATGCCCTCTCGATCGCGTCGCGGAATGCCGGGGCCGACAGCCGATGGACCTTTACGCCATTGACGAAAATGGTCGGAGTGCCGGCAACGCCGTAAGAGCGCCCTTCGGCCTGATCTTTTCTAACTTCGGCGGCCGCGGCCGGATCAGCGATGGCGGATTCGAATTTCGCGAGGTCGAGCTTCAATTCTTCGGCATATTTTCGCAGGCTCGCACCATCGAGGGCTTCCTGATTACGATACAGTATTTCGATGTATTCAACGAACTTGCCCTGCCGGTGGGCCGCGTTGGCAGCGAGTGCCGCTTCGAAGGCGTTCGGGTGGGCATTCTCGAGCGGAAAATCGCGCACCACGAAGCGGACCTTGTCCTTGTATTCGGCGATGACGCGCTTGAGCTCCGGATGTGTTCGGGCACATGCGGGGCACTGGAAATCGCTGAACATCACGATCGTTACCGGCGCCGCGACCGGCCCGAATGCCGGGTCGTCGTCCACCGAGACATTGAGCACAAGGGGTTCGGGACGGTTGTAAACATACCGGACGGCGTATTTCGCGATCAGGCGACGACGAAGGGCGTCCTCAAGGTCGAGCCGTTCCTCGGGCTCGAAGGACTTGAGTCTGTTCGTCACCTCCGCGGCGAGGATCGAGCTTGCATCGGTGTTTCTCTCTTTTGCTTCAAGAGCAAGCAGGGTATAGAGAACGTCGTCCTCAAGGGCGATGTGGAGGTCGTCGTAAACGTGCTCGGCGGCATCGGTGAGCCGGAGCCGGTTCGCCTCGGTAAATTCGCGATAGGTGATCTGCCTTTCGCCGAGCCTTGCGATCGCGTCCGTAGGCCGGATGTCGGCGGCGTTGACGTTCTTCAGTAGCGTCAACGAATACTTTTTCTGGAGCGCGTCGGTCTGTTCCTGCAAGGCTTTTTGCTCAGGCTCGCGACGAAGAAAATCGACGATCAACTGCCGGACCTCGGCGAGCGGCTTATTGCTGAGAGCGGCTCGGTTCGCATCGTAAACCTGCTGAATTACTTCGGTAGAAGGGTCAGGAACTTTGGCTAGAGCTTCCCGCTCAAGTGCCTCGACCGAAATGCCGCGAGCCTTCGCCTCGGTCTCAAGCAACTGCTCGGCAAGGTAGCCCGAAAGGATCTGCGAGCGGCCGGCAGCGATGGAGGCCGCAACCGAATCATAGACGGCCTTCGTCCTCGGCATAAGGTCGCTGGCAGTGATGCGGATGCCCTTGCCGGTAACGAGCACCTCGCCCGTCTGCCCCTGAGCAAGCGAAGCGGCCGCAAGTGCCGGTATCAGAAGAAAAAGATAGAAGACGCGATATCGCATAAGAAGTCGCTGGCAAGCCTGTTTCCATCGCTGAGATGCGTTTCATCCCGTAGCGGCTTGCCG
>CAZGLZ010000019.1:0-45218 GCA_964526245.1 uncultured Chloracidobacterium sp.
CGGCGGCCGCCTCTGCCAAGCGTTTCACGTGTTTCAGTTGTTTCACCCGTTTCAGTGAAGGGAAATGAGATAAAAAGAGTCAATGAAATGTGATAACCGTGAGAATCTTGGTACATCGACGGTAAACGACCTCTTCAAATTCTTGACAGAATCAAGTTTAAATTCCCAGCTAATCTAGGCCTTTCTCAAGGCGTTCGATAATCACTTCGCAGTAGGCCGGGTCCTGCTCAATTCCGATCGCTTTACGGCCGTGGAAGGCAGCGGCTACTAAGGTCGAGCCCGAGCCGGCGAAAGGTTCAAGAATCAGATCCCCGCGGTTGGTATATGTCAGGACCAGCCACTTCATTAGATCTATCGGCTTCTGAGTCGGGTGCAATGACCGCCCGATCCGCGTATTGTTGAATTTCAAAACGCTCTTCGGATGATAGAGGTTAGTTGTGCGTTCCTCGACGTTGCCGGAGGATGAGCCGTAATGAGCCGGCCGATTACCTTTACCGATGGTGTGCGGACGTCCGCGAACTTTCTGCGGGTTATAGGTCGCACCGCGGAATTGCTTTGAAAACACGAGAATTGACTCATGAGATCTGAGCGGCCTTCGGTTCGCGTCGAGATGCCCGACAGCGAGGTTCTTTTCCCAGATCAGATCGTATCGGTACATCTTAGAGTTTGAATGAATCAACTGCGGTACGAACTTGCCAGAAGCGAAGAAAACCATCGGTGCCCGAGCTTTACAGATCCGAACAGCATCGGTCCAAAATGCAGGCCACTCGACGGCCTTGTCCCATTTCAAGCTGGTGATCGCGTATGGTGGGTCGGTCAATAATGCATCGATCGACTCATCATGCAGGTGAGGTAATATCTGCTCGAACCGAGCGCAATACAGAGTGATTCCCTTCCCGTCGTAAAAGGGCACGAGGTGCGACAATTTTGCTGCTGTCATTTAGAAAGATTAGGTGAAAGCCAAAGAGATTCGATGCGAGAGCCGCCGCTGTTTACGATCGCTCGTTTATCGACACGATGCCAGCCGCATGACTCGAGATTGTTCGTGTATAGCGGAGATGGATAGCCGCTGATCACCACCAGTCCTTTCAGAGCCTTAACGGTCGCAAGGAACTGCCGATGAGCGTCATCGTTCATTTCGTGAGAGTAGATCGACCGGGCGGTCCTGGTCGAGGCCACGTATGGCGGATCGAGGTAGAACAAAGTGTCCTTCGAGTCCATCTCGTTCATCAGGGCAAGAGCGTCACGTTGTTCGATAACGACACGCTGAAGGCGACGGGCGGCCCGATAGAGCGTGCCGAAACGAAGATCTTTCGTGACGCTGCGATTTCCGTTCTTGTGTCGCCGGAAAGAACCTTTTGCAATGCCGCCTTCGATGCTCATCCAGAGCCGGAAGTAAAGACGGCGGGCACGCTCGAGATCATCGATCTTTCCATCCGACGAACAGCAGACCGCGAACTCCTGCCGAGACCACGGGGTCAGCCGAAGTGCCCGGATGAGCTGCTGCGGCCGATCGCGGAGAACCCGAAAGAAAGTGACGAGATCGGAATTCAGATCATTGTACGTTTCGAGATGCGCCGGACCTTTGAGCAACAGCACGTTCGCGGCCCCTCCAAAAGGCTCGACGTAATGTCTGTGTTTCGGGAAGTGAGAAATGATCCAAGACGCCAGGCGGAACTTGGACCCGTAGTACTTCAGCACCGGACTTTGAATGTTCATATTTGAAACATTGGCGAGTCCGGGCTGGTGAAAACGCCTATGATGCTGCCAGAGTATTCAGTTTTCAAAGACCGAACAATCCCTGATGACTCATCAGCCGAAAAGGCATACTCCGTCTCGACTGATTATCAGAGACTTAATTGGCCGATAAATTGAATGAATGATTCGATCCCGGCTGCATGAGATCGCGAAAGAACACGGAGTGAACAACGCTTACCAATTCCAGAAGCTCACGGGTTTCCCAAACTCAATGGCCTATGCACTTTCGAAAAGGCATACTCCGTCTCGACTGATTATCAGAGACTTAATTGGCCGATAAATTGAATGAATGATTCGATCCCGGCTGCATGAGATCGCGAAAGAACACGGAGTGAACAACGCTTACCAATTCCAGAAGCTCACGGGTTTCCCAAACTCAATGGCCTATGCACTTTGGCAAAAAGAGTGGAAGCTGGTGCACCTTAAAACTCTCGACACGCTTTGCAGCCTATTCGACTGCACGCCGAACGACCTACTTGAGTTCACACCGTCCTATGAAGAAGAATAACGTAAGCTAAAAACTGTGGTTTTTCGTTGACGAAGCTAGTTTCAAATTTGCAGGGGAAAACCTTGCCCCACGAAGTTCTTTGGAATCATCGAACCATTCGCATTGAATCGATTGCTCACTATCTTCCCAGATCCTGTTGACGGTCATCTTAGGTCCGCCCGATTTAAGTTGAACCACATCGCCGATTTTCCAGTCGTTTTCTTCCATAGTTGTTTCGCTCTCTTTCTATAACTACCTATCCGCCGATCGGAATGCCGCCAATGATGCCGCCGATCGGAATGTCGCCGTTGATGATCATAATGTTCTCCTAGGCGTTCAATAATATCAAAGATCGGGAAATATTCCAGCGGAAATTAGAGGCGGTCGCGGAGGCGGTTGGTGCCGTTGCAGTCGGGGCAGGGCTGCCAGCGATCGGGACGGAAGCCGGGATCGTCGGGGCAAGCGTCGATGGTGCCGATGTCCATGCACCGCGGGCACTCGACCTCAGGCAGTTTGACGGGCTCGGTTGGCTTCGGCTCTGAGATGCCGACGGTTTGCCAGGGCTCGCGATTGCGGGACCGTTTCCTGTTATTCAGGGTGATAAAAAAGTCGAGCTTCTCGGCGTTGCGGCAAATGAGGGTGAGGCCGTCGTAGATCGCACCGGAACTGTTGCCGCCCTGGTGCCAGTCACTGGCCCTGCAGCCATCGATTGCGGCCTTGATCTGCCCGACGGTATAGCCCTCTTTCAACCGGGCGGCGATGACACGCCGGCGGGATGCGTCGAGCTTGGCTCGCGGGTGGTTCATGACCCGCTGCCAGTGCTCGAAGATCTCGGCGATCTGTTTATGGGCGTCAGAAAACTTCATTTAGGCTTCCAGAAAATCTTCGGCTCTGTGTCCGCCCTCAGATATAGCGGATGCTTCGGATGGCCAAATTTAGTGTGGCCGAGAGCATAGACGGGCCGCCCGATCAGATCAAGAACTTCCCGCTCTCGTTCTGGGGGGCAGTTATTACCCCACGCGGCTACGATCAATCTAGGCTTCATGCGGAAGAATGCAAACGTCTTATCGTTCATGGGGCCGACAGGATCTTCAATAGCCCTGAGTTTGTTTGGATCGGTCGATCGGTACGCAAAAACGTTCAGCATCAAAATGCCGCCAAACCCCCAATCTTTCGCGAATCGAACGCAACGGCGGATCGTTGGATCGTCCAAGGCCGCATCGGCAGTTGACGGATTCAGTCCAACAAACATCACCAGTTCCCTGTCCCCATCCCAAAGCCGCGTCAATGAATAACGATAGGTTGAGCACGGTGAGAATATTGCATTACTGTAGGTGTACGTCATAAAGTCCTCCCCTCAGCGAGAGACTCATCTAAAAACATCTCAAGTTCAATTAACCCCTGCGTGAGATCATCACAGGTATCGACCACGGTTTGGTCAACATCGCCGTAGATATAAGCGATCTCCATTAAGAGGTGCTTCATTTTATTTACACGCCTATTTGCGAAGGAGCGGGCTCGCTTTGGAGTCCAATCCCGTAGACCTTGAATTACTTGACTACCCATAGTTTCTGACTCCGTAATATCTAACGGACCAGCCGCGATCGCGGGAGACGGCGACGGATTCTTCGAAGTAGCGGCGGCCATCGGCGGCGGTCGGGTGCGAGCTGCGGAAGACGGGCTTCTCACGGCTACGCGGGTCGAAGTTTGCGGTCAGGTGAATCGGCTGATCGCCGTTCGGGACGTCAAAGTCACCGGCGATCACAGCGAAAAGGCCCTGTTTTTCGAGGATGGCAATTCGAGTGTATTTTTCAGGCATGATCAAATAACCCCCTTCCCGCTGATCGGCCACGTGTCTTTCTCGCCCCTCGTCCCGATCTTCTCCACGCCGTTCGTCGGCACATCGGCCGGACGCCAGACCGTTCCGCAGCCGTGGCAAAGGTGCGATTTGTGCGGCGGGTTGAGCCAAGCAACCTTGAAGCCTTTGCAGTCGCAGTGGACGGTTCGTGGGAGCGGCTTTTCGGTTACGGCCTTTCCCCAGCATTCACCGTTTTCTTGATGGCAATATTGATCACAGCCGCACTCGCAAATATCCGGCTCTGGTGCATCGACGTGCTGCTTGCCGCAGCTCGGGCAGTGAAGGATCATGTCTATTGGTTCTTGTTCCGGCATTATTAAATAACCTCCTCATCGAGTTCGCGCATGCGGCAGTCCCAATCGCAGTGTTCGGTGCCGACGAGAAGGCAGGAGCCATCAGGCTGAAGGCCGCACTCATTCATCATGTCCTCCCAACACGACTCACACTCGCCGCAGTAGCCGCACCAGTCATCGTCGTCATAGCCAAAATCATCGTCGTCGTAATATTCAGGCATTCTTTTTCTCCTTTGATTGTGACTTTAGAAATGCGGCGAGCCTTTCGCGGCTCGAGCTAAAATAGGACCGATCGGTTTGCAAAATTTGTCCCTGACGAAGCAGCTTCTCAGCAACGTCGGGGTATGCAAACCTCAGAGATTTGAGCGCATAAGTCAGCGAGATCGAGGTGATCTCATTTTCCGCATTCTTATAGGCCACGAAAATTCTCGGTTCCTTAGTGGTCTTCATAGCTTTTTCCTTGATCTCGGTGCCGTCTTCGAGGCCGCACCATTCGTAATATTTCGGGCGGCTGACGGTGAACGGTACCGGGCCGACGACGCCGTGCTGATGCGCCGCCGCCTGGACCACCTCACCAACAGCCAGATCGGTTTCGCGGGTTACCATAGATCCTCCGTGTACCTAAAACCCTGAAAGCCGCGGCGGGCTATCGGAGCAGGTGGGAAGCTTATCGGTGCCGTGCAGACTGCCCAAACTTTCGGCTGGCGTGAAACATCGTCCCAGCATTTAAGGGACGCCTGCGTTCCGTCTAAATAGCCGGCGATGTTCATCCGACAAATGATCCGGCCTTCGATCAGCAGATAAAGGTGTAAAACATCGTGTTTGGGCTGCTGAGCCATTGCGATAAAAATAGCCTCGATCTTATCTGCCGCCAGTAACTCCATCGACTTCAACATCCTTTTGTGAGCCACATTGTTTCTGCCGGCATACAGGTTAGGCAGAGTTCGAATTATTCCGGTTGGTCTGTTCATAGTGTGTCCTTGAACTCATCGTCGCCGGCTCGAATTTGCCGATAGAACCTCTCGATCTTCATCGCGTTGCGGGCTGTGATCGATTCCTTTCCAAGCTGTAAAGCACGGCTCTTGAACCCGAGTCGGCTGGCGATCTCGCCCTTCGTAAATCCCTGCTTCAGCAGCCAGTCGATGAGACGCCATGTAGGCTCGGCCGGGATACGTTGAGCGTCCGTGACCACGGCGTCGGGCGAGATCGCGAGGATCTTCCTGGCGTTCATTGCCCGGATCTTCTTTCGCTGTCCGCGGCGAATAAGGTCGATCGTTGAAGCAGCGATGCCGGTGATGTCGGCGACCGTGTCACGACCGATCTCTCGCTTCGAAAGCCTGATCAGGTGACAACGAACGGGTGACGCATCAACTAAGCCGTTCCATTCGCCGCGTCGGCGTGCGGCAGCCCGCTCGGTTTCATATCGGGAGTTGGCCGCCCGACAAGGAACGCAACGACAGCCACCCAAGTACTTCAGCCGGTCGCCATGCGGTCGGTTTGACGCCAGTTCTTTCGCAGGCCGAAGCCCATTTTGGAAAGCCATCGAATTCCCCCTCATCGTTGATCTGCCGCTTTCGGGCAGGTCTCAAAGTGCGAAATGTAAAGGTTGCGGCCGGTGGCGGATGCCGTCTCGACCTCATTGCCGGTGGCGAAGCGGTAGCGGCCGTTGGCGGTGTCAATGACCAGCCGGCCTTTACGGTTCGGGCGAGCATCGATCGGGTTGAGCTTTGCACCCGGCACCTCGCGGACCACGAAGCGGCCCGACTGCGGGCACCACTCCTTGCGGACCAGCTTCAGCCAATGAACAAAGGCACCGCACGACCGGCATTTAGAAATCGAAGACATCAGCCACCGACCTCCGTTTGCTGGCGAGCCGAGAGACGGTTGAACTCGGCAAGAAATTCGTACTCGATGATCTCCGGCGATCGCTCGTAGAGGTCGATCATGGGCGGATTGACATTCGGGGCATCGAAGTCGGGATGCAACTCCTCAAAGATCGCACCGGAAGCCAGTTCGTAGCCAAGCAGCAGGTGATCACGCTCTGAAATATGCTTCTCAATATTGGCCCACTCGAAGCGGAGAAATCGATCGTAGATCATAGACTGGAGCCGGGACTCTGCCTTGCGATAAAAGGCGAACTGCGGATGCATCTTCAGCGGCCGCGGGAGATCCGAAAGATACGCCTCGGACGCATCGTGAAGTAGTGCCATTAGCGCGTATTGCCAGCCTGAGCAGAGCTCCCGCGAGAGCACAAGAGAATGCTGGGCCACGGAATAGAAGATCTTGGAGTGGCCGTTGTACCGGCATAGTTGCGACAGAGAATGAGCAATGTCCTCGATACAGATCATCTCGGGATCGGGGTCGAGAGGAAAGAACTTCCTGCCGGTGTAGGTCTGAATCCAGTCGGAACCAGTCATGCCGCGGCCTCCATTGCCATATCGACTCGGATGGTCGCACCTGCGGCCGGAACTCTCGGCTCGAAGAAGAACGGCTCTCCGTCACCTGCCTTCTCGCAAACGGTTCGTGCCTCGTAAAGTGGCTCTGGCGTCTGGCTATGAACGCAGGTGCTCAGGTCGAGTTGAAGCGTTCCCGGCCGGCCGAGGGTCTGACCAAAATAGAAGCGGCAAGATTCACATTTTTTCGACATAAAGTTTCTCCAAATTCACTGAACAAAAACTGTCAGGCTGCCCGCTTTTTGAAAGCAGGATTCCGATTTTCAAAGAACATCTTGGTCCGTATTGCGGCGCCGATTACCTTGGCGTTGGCAAAGGCGTCGGGATAGGCCTTTGTCCGTGGGCCGGAGACCATCAACGCTTCATTGGCGATATTGCCGAGCTGCAGCGGCGTCGATGCCTGGCGGCAGACGAGATCGATCGCTTCATCATCAAAGAGATCCTTTGCCCGCTTACCGACAAGCCGAAGCCGATGATCCAGATAGTCGGCCGCAGAATCACGGAAGTCCGGCATCGAGATAGTGGTGATGCGTTCGTGGATCTCTCGAAACTGAGGGTCCGCAAGCCGGGCTTCAAAGATGGGCTGGCCGAACAGCACGACGCCGAGATACCGCTGAAAACCTCCGCTCGACATTTCGAGGAAGTTCTTGAGCGACGAAAGGGCGGAATTATTTAGCCGGTGGGCCTCATCGATACCGAGAGCCACGCGGTTGCCGTCCTTGTACTGCGTCGCGAGAAGATTCTTGACGGCGTTTCCGCGGCGAACCGCAGAGCCGGGAGCACGGGTTATGCCAAACGATTCCAGGATGCAGGATGCGATCTGCATCGGGGTCACGTTCCGCATATCAAAGAACTCGGGCCAGACGATGTGCAGGTTACGATTCTCGAAAACGTAGTCCTCGACAAGTGCCCGGAGCGTCGATTTACCGCTGCCGATCTCGCCGGTGACGACGACAAAACCTTGATAGCGAACGGCGTCGATAACGCGGTCAATGACACGCTGGAATTCGCGACTGACGAACACCTCGTCACGGTGCTGCGGCGGACGCGAGAATGGGTCCTCGGAAAGGCCGAAGTGTTTTTGAGCTTCGGGTGAAAGCTCGATGCGTTTAGAGATCATTTGCTGGTCGTCTCCTCTTTGAATTAGTTTTTGGATCTGTTCTTCGATCTGTGCCGGGCCGAGGCCGCGTTCCCGAAGAAACGGCGGCAGGGCAACGGCAAGCTGGCGTTCCAGCGATGCCGCTAAATTGGCATTGAGATTGTTGTTTCGAAGCCGATGAAGAGTGGTCCGGCTCGGGATTTTTGGCGGACCGAAGAATCGCTGCAAGTCCGACAGGCTGAGATGAAACTCGGCCATGAAGGCGGCAAGCGGCGACGTGAATGAGTTGGGCTGGTTGCTCATATACGCTCGTTTAATTGATGCCGGACAATGTCCGGGCTAAGACACGGCACGAAGCCGCGTCGGTGTCTGGACGGCCGGTGCGAGGAGCTGCTCGAGATGAGCTTCGACCTCGGCGGCGGGCAATTCCCCCTGTGTCTCGGGGAACAAATTCAAAAGTGCTGCCTTTGCGTCCTCGATCGAGGCGAAACGATCTGCGAACATTCCAACCGCCTCCCAGTAACCGATCTCACGGCCGGTATAGGCCGGCGTGGGCAACGGAGTGACGGCGGCCACTTCTTCGGCGGTGAATATTCGCTCTGGATGCGGAAAGGCGGCGACGTTGGTGGCCGGTAGCTCCATCTCGACGTTGAGGTGCGGCACCGGAGCGATCTGGCCGGTATGTTTTGACTTATCTTTGATCTCGCGGACCTCCTGCTTACGGCTATCCTTGAGCCGCTTTTTGAGGACCTCGGCATTGCTGGCGGCCGTGGACCGGAACGCACCGGCGACGTCTGTTTCGGCCAGAACCTTTTCGACCTCGTACTCGCCGCCATGATCCGGCTCGAACTTCCCATTGAGGTTCGGCAGCGTGACGATGATCGTGTCGATCGCTGGCGGGACGACCACCTGGATCTTCTTGCCGGCGGCTGAAAGGAACGGCTCGACACCGGGCAACCGATAGATCTGTCCATCGCGGGCGAAGGTCATTGAGGGGTCGAGAACGACCGGGAACTCATCGGAAAGCAGTGCAGATTCGATAACGGCCGGGTCGATCTTTCGGACGACGATCCGGCGGTTGGACCAGCGGAACATCGGCGTCTCGCCGGTCGATCGATGGACGCGATTGTTGTAGTGATCACAGATACGATCGGCAAATTCGTTGAGCCGGTCGACGGTGACGATCTGCCCCTCGGTAATCGCAAGACCGACCAGGCGGTCCATCTTCTCGGCCCATTTGTGGGCGACCTCGACCTTTCCGGAAGCCTGCGGATTGTTGGGAATGTGGGTCCAGTGCTGAAAGCCGCCTTCGTCGGCGAGTACGGCATTGAGGATTCGAGTCGCCTTGGTGTGCCGCCCTTTGAACTCGGGGCCGTTGTCCGAGTAAAGGACATGCGGGATTCCGAGTTCGGAGAAGGCGTCGCACTCGAACTGAACCATATCGCGGCTGGTGATATGCGAGGTCGCGATGTAGCGGAGGAAACGCCGCCGGGAGCAATCGTCAACCAGCATTAGCTGCCAGACCCGAAGCTTGGTCGAATCGGTCTGCGGGTGGTTCTTGTCGATCCCCTCAATGCGCAATATCCGGCGGGAACGCTCATCCTGCCAGCGGACCTTGAGGGCCGTGCAGTCCACCTGAAAGATCTGGCCGGGATACTCGGCCTCCCAGCGGCGGTAGGCCCGCCGTGCGGATCGAAGGCTCTTTTTGCCGAGTTGATGCTCGGCCAGAATCCGGCGGAAGTATTCGAGCGAGGGCAGCTTTGCATCGGGCCTTCTCAGACGAGCTACATCGAGTGCCTCTTTCGGGTCGAGCTTATCGGAGACCACGAACTGAGCGGCGTACCAGAGATCGGTTCCCTCGGCGAGTTCGTAGATCCTCTTTCCCCGATCGGCTCGGGGCTTTCGGCCGGAGCCTCGGAGATCAGAAGTGACCCGATAGATGTGCTGCCATTTGACCCCATAGATACGCGCCAGACGTTCAGCCTCGAGCTTGGCCGGCGAGCCGGTCAAACCACGCATGGCGTTGCGTATCTCCTCCTTTGCAATGTTTCCAAGTTTTGTGTTTGGCATTGTGTTCAAAAGGGCATTCCCGGGCTGGTAGGAACGCCGAAAGCTCAAGCAGCGGCAGACCGCACCGGGCGAAGGGCCTTGAGTGCGGATGCGAGATCGGCCAATTGCTCGACTCCCAAATGACTCGAGCTCGCGACCTTGTAGCGGTTCGTAAGAAACCTACGCCAATGGGTCTTGTCAGTACCGTCGATAAATCCCACTTCGGAGCCAAGCGCATGGACCTCGCGACGGAGCCGCTCAGCCTCGGCACGGACATCGGCCACTCCGGAGAACTCGGCGATATTCGAGCGGTTACGGTGGAGCTTAATGAGGTCGATGCCGGCGGCACGAAGAGCGGAACGGAGAGCCCTGGCGAGGGCGGTATAGTGAAGCTGCTGGTCGGTGAGCGGATTACCTTCGGCGTCCTTCTCATTGCGATTGACGATTCCGACGCCGGCCCGCTTTCGGCCGCGGGCATCTGTCAGCCGGACCTTGATCTGAATGCTGTCCTGAAGCTGGGCCTTCTCGAAATCGACATCGATCTCAACAAGGTCGGGCATCAGTTTGTCGAGCATGACGCAGGACGCGTCGTAGCCGATGAAAGGCGTTTGCGGATCGTCGGCGAAAAACTTGATCTCGGTGTGATCGATCCCGTAGGTTTCGACCAGGTCACGAACGACATCTAATTGTGCTGGTGTATATTTCTCTTCTGGCATAAATTCTCCTTCCTATTTCGTTGCGTTATTCATCCTCGCCCCAGTCTCCATCGGCGATCTCGGCGATCGCCCGATCGAGAAAATCGTCACCGGCCGCTTCAGGGGCGAACTCGACATTGACGCCAAGCGCATCGCGAAGCCGGAACCACTGTCCGGCGAGTATGCGAAGGTCGTCTGCGGCCCGGGATCTTTTGTTGGCTTTGCTTAGGGAGTCGGCCTCGGCGGTGGTGCGGATCAGAGCACTCACCGTTCGGCTAAATGCCCGCTCGTAAGGCGACTGGTCATTCATCGCGTCGATATTGCGGCGTAGCTCGTCATTCTCAGCGGTACCTTTCTCGACGCGGGCTTTGAGGTCCTCGATCTTTTTCTGTTGTTTGGCCGATGCGGAACGCTCGGCCTTAAGGTCCTCGGCTATCGACAGCACAAGATCCTTGATCGCGGCGGGGTTCGATGCCTCAACCCGTTCGCCGCCGATGATCAGTTCATTTCCATCAAGCTCAATTTTGGTCGAGCCCTCTACAAGCAGCCGACGGGTCGAGATCGGTATCCTCGCGGAGTTAAAGGTGTCATAGATCTGACCCCCCTCGGATTCATACAGTTCTTTTTGCCGATAGAATGCCGACTTTGACATCGGCGAATACTCCGACTGATCCAAAAAGTCGGCAAAGCGATCAAAGCCAAAGTGTTTGTAAAGCTCTTGTTGCTGGAACTCCGCCAGAGCCGAGATGACTTGAGCATTCAGGTTGTCGGCAACACGATTTACGGCTCTCAGGCCCCCTATCAGCACGAGTGCTTTTTCGGCCCGACGCGTGTTGCTTTCCTCGATCCGCTCATTGACCACGGTCTCGAGGTGCTCGTTTTTGACCTTTTCCAGTTTCTCTTTAAGATTCGCCATATATCTCGCTTTAAATTCCCCGCGGGAACTCAAAAAACTCCTTCATAAGTGTGAAACATCAATAAATCCGGGCATTCGGTTCTTTTTAAATTCCCGCTTGCGGGAATTTAAAATTTCGCCGAGAGGGCAAATGAGAGCAGCCGCCGGTCGTAGATCCAGCAATTGTTGCCGGTCATGCGGACATAGTTGTGAAGCTCCCAAGTGATCAGCGACCGGCGGACAAAGTCCTCGGAGAACCCGGTCCGTTCCACGATCCGGCGAAACGGAACAGGCTCGCCGCCCTCGACCGCCTCGAGCACGAGGATCGACTTCGAAAGCGAATCGATCCGGTACTTACTCTTGTCTCTTTTACTCGTCCTTCCCATGAAACTCATTCAACAGAACCAGAACTATTGCCACCGGGATCGCGACCAGGACTGCCGCGGTCAGCATCAGGTAAAACATCATTTGCCGGCGTCCTCCTCCCCGATGTAGAAGCGCACTCCGTAAAGCAGAAACCAGCCGTCGCCGATTGAGCGGACGCCTATCTCTTCGCATCCGGTCGAGCGCATCCGTTGCTCGGCCTCATTGATCTGCTTGAATGTGTAGATCCCGCCGTGCTCGCAAAACTTGACGATGGCCCGCGGATGGACCTGCCCGGTTTTATCTATCGCGGCGGCCCGGCCGATCATGCTCGCTACCAAACCGAGGCCACCAAGAAGGGCACAAACGATGCCGACCGGCATCAGGACATTTGCGGCGATTGATCTTGCGACATTAGCGAAATCGATTCGTCTAAGCATTCTCGTTTTCCTCCGTTTTCCCGGTAAGTGCCTCGGGCGTCAGGTCAAGCTCAAGCTGGCCAGCGAGCACCGGGAAGTTTGCCCGGGCGACACGGTAGATCGTGCTTAGCTGGGTGATGGGTGCCGTCTTCGCCGTTTCGAGATATTCACGAAAGGCGTCCTCATCCGTGATGATCCAGTAGCCCGAGGGCGGCTGCTTTCTTGCGCCGATCGGCAGGAGCCAAACCTTTCTGAGATCTTCGACGATGCCCATGAAGCTGCGGAGCGGCATCGGGTAGTGAAGCTCCAGCGTCTTTGCCTTATCGAAGGGCCGCTCGCTTGAGAAGCGGGTCAGGAGCTTGGCGATCTCAAAATGCTGAACGTCGATCGGGACGCCGTATTTGAACAGCCGATCGACCGCTCGACGAAGCATAAGTGCAGCCGGGTTCGGGTCGTTGTGCGGGGCATTTGCCTTCACACGCCAGCACTGACGCGGCATACCATCGACAAGCCGGAAACCGAGATCTCCGCACTCGAAGCAACGCGAAACCGGCTGAGCCGGAAAGAGCGGGCCGGTGACGGCCTGCGGGGACCAGGTGCTACTTCGCATATCGTCCTCCTTCGATGTTGCGCTTTATGACGGCCTCGATCGCTGTTGCCTGGCGTTCCTCATCGATGATCGCGGCCTGGTTGCAGGCAAGGTCTCGGCAGTAGCCGCAGTAGCAGCGACCGAGGCCGAGGAACCAATTATCGTGAACTTCGTTAGGCTCCCGGTCGTCGCGGACGACGGCGGTCTGCTTGCAGCCGTCGCACTGATATACCGTGATGATGACGATCACAGACATGGCTTCACCTCCATGCCCGCACCGGTCAATCGGCGGCGGGTTAATAACTTGAAGTCAGTAATCAGGGCGAAATGGAAGTACTGCTCAACTCCATCCTCATATCGGAGTCCAAGAATGTGAGGCTTATGAGGGACCGGACAGAAACGACCGATGAGCCGCTCCTCGCCAGAAGTGACTTCAATAAGATCTCCAGGGTTCAGCGGTAAGAGCCGGTGAAGGAAGTCTTCGATCCTCATGCGGCCCTCCTTTCGGCATCGCGACGGTTCATCGATTTGAGTGCCTCGACCATCTTGTTCGTCTCGGCGGTGGTGTGCGGCGGCCAGTGCTTCAGCATCCGCTCGCCCATCCGCTTCAGCCCCTCTTCGGTGATCCCGCGGCCGGTTGCCAGATCGCGCATCAGCCGAAGGTGGGCCGGCTGGGCGATCTGCTTGACGCCCGCCTGCTGGCGGTGATAGCTCCGGGTTCGGCGGGGGACGTGCCGCGAATCGATCGGGTCACCGCCGAGATGAACTATCAGGGCATTCGCCTCGTCAAAGGTGAGCTGGCCTACGCTGTCAGTCCGTCCGGTCGTGACAACGGCGACGGCACCGCGACGCGTGTCGTCGTCGAGGCCGAGCCGCTTGCAGAGGCCGAAAATCCTTTTCTGCTGTGCAAAGGTCTTTTGTTGGGTCATTGCTGGTTTTCTCCATTCATGGTTTTTTGAACACGCCGGATGGTCGTGTCCGCGGCGTCGCGAAGCTCAAGCAGCTCGATGAGAGTCTGGTTTGAGCAGCCCTCGACATTAAGGTTGTTGATCGCTTCGGCTGCCTGGGTGAGCAGATTCGCCGATTCCTCGGCCCGGCACTCGGAGGTGAGCAGCGGCTTGGCGTGAAGGCGAACAAGCTCGCTGTGGTGGGATACGATGTGGTTGACGATGAGCGCCGCTCCGGGAGGGTTGACGAGATAGACCGCATCGATCAGATCGCAGATGCGGTCAAGGATCGATCGCTGGCCCGAGCCGGTCAGTGCCTCATCGCTCTCGGGCTCACGCCGCCAGCGGCGGACGTAGTCAGCGGTCACGTTCAGGATGAGAGCGACTCGCTTGCTGGCCGCTCGTGGTATCGCCTGTTCTAAAACTTGCCAAGTTTCCATTTGAGACATTCCCCGTCGCTTTTCCGGCAGAAACAGACCTAGCCGGATCGGGTCAAAAAAAATAGGCTTGGACCCAAAGGCCCAAACCTGAAGATCTACGCAGCCTGTCGGACGGCTTCTGAAACGGTTCGCGGATGCCTCGGACGCTTGATCGAGATTCCGTACCGTTTGCTAACCAGACCAGCGAGCCTTTCGTTATACCGACCGTGGTAGAACATCTCGGTCAGCATCGTCCGTAGCGAGTCGACGGTGGCTCCGTATTCGCTGGAAAGCTCCTTTGCGATCGTGGTGATCGAGAGGCCTTGCTTGAACAGAAAAATTTTGATTTCGAGTGGATTCATAGTATTCTCGATATGTTTTCAACTGAAGTTTCAACTGAAACTGAAGAAAGATTAAACGAAACGGTTAATTCTGTCAAGCAGATTTTATACGTTTTGGCGACTGCTCAATCAATCGGTGACCGTATCCTTGAAGCGTTCGAAACGGATGACAAGGCAGTCATAGCCGAAAAATTGGGTTTTTCGTCAGTTCAGGCTGTTTATAAGGTTTTGAAGGGCGAACGGGAGTTGGACTTCGAGAAGCTTAATAGGTTCCGGGATTATACACAATGTTCAATCGACTGGCTTCTTACCGGCAAGGGCCCAAAGTTTGTGAACGGAGATCGATCGTTCGATCTCGAGCGTTCGGTTGATATCCATGACGACTGGCACGACGTGCTTTCGGAGTGGTTCAAGTTTGAGGGTCGCGAGATGCCGGAGACGCTGGGAGCGAGCTTTATGGGGGGATGGTCAAGATCTTCAAAGGAGGAAAGAATCGAACAGATCAGGGACTTTAAGAAACTCCTTGATTTGATCGCTGACGATGCGGTGAAATGACGCGAGCCATCTTCCACAGAGTGTCGGCACTTGGGTTTGGATGGAATGAAAGACAGCTAACTGAAGAGCATTTCTACAAGCTCTGCCGAAAGTTCAAGATCACCGTTAACAGACTGCCTTTGAAGGTCCGCGGATATTACACCAAAGTCAACGGCGTCGATCACATCACTTTGAGTTCGAACCTTAACTCGTTTCAGGAACTATTTGTGATGTGGCATGAGATGGGGCACTTTTTGATGCATGCTCCGGCAATGGCAAGGCAGGCGAAATTCTCCGGCCACTGCGAGGACGACCGCGAGGAAAAAGAAGCCGACGCATTTGCATACTGCTCAATACTTCCTATCTCTGATCTGTCGAATATTCCGATCGAGGTGCTTGCCGAGGAGCACTGCTTCTCGCCGAGATTTTTAATGGAGAGGCTCAAGGTCCATGACGAATACGGTATCTGAAGAGATCAACAACACCGGGGAGGTGTCGCTCGAGATCCCAGAGCGTGTTTTTGACAAGCGAAGGAAGATCGAGACCGACGAAGATCTTTTAGAAATCTGTTCAGACCTAGACTTTGACGATTGACTGGGTTTACTCTCAGCGGTATGAAGGAGCACCAGATTATCCAAATGAAAAAACCTATCGTTTTGGTCACACTGATTTTTGTTTTCTCTTTGTCGGCCGCTTCGCAAGAGCAGTCACGAACAAATACTGAACCGGCCAAGAGCGTCGAAGAGCTAAAGCAACAGGCAAAAAAGGCCAAGAACAAACATCTGGTTCGCTACGATAAATTCGATGAACAGATCCTAGTTTCGGCGCTACCTTACAATCTGGTTTCCGTAAAAGAGCGTTTGAACGGAGCACTTTTTGGGGACAGCGGAATAGTCAATCTTTGGTTTGGTTCCGGCTTCGAGGTTCGCGGTGAGCGGCTTGAACAAAACAACGCCAGGTTCTTTCTGATCTTTTCTGCCGAGAGCACGCGACAGCAATTCAGGCGACGTGCAGACCTGACAGTAATTTTCGACGATCAGAAGCTGCGGTTGACACCGATAGACGGTGATGTAGAGGTTGATAGGTTCATTGGGGAAACGATCCTTTTCGAGATCGACCGAAAGCCACTAATGGAGATTGCCAACTCGAAGGCCGCTGAATTAAAGATAGGCAATTATGTTCAGCGATTGACCGAACGACACAAGGAAATGCTCCTCGACACACTCTTCATTGGTGATCCCGATTCCAAAGGCAAGCGGCCGAAATGATGATTAAAAGATGAAAGCTTCGATCAGGTTAGGCGGGCCTGATATGGCCTCACTCAGATTTGCCGCGAATTTTCCCGGCCGCCTGTTCATTCATCCACTCGTCAATAGCAGTTCGAAGCTCCTTCACGACTTCATGATCGATGTGCACTTTGCAAACGGTCCGGTAATGTTTGCGCAAAGCGGTGACTACTACATTGCCAAATTTCGCGAGCTAACAAAAGGGAGCCTCGATCTTCTAGGTGACGTAGAGGTTGCCGATATTCTCTACTACTATCGTTATCGTGTTGTGAACTACGTTCATGTCGAGTTTCTCTTCGCTGGTGAGTTCCGACACGCAACAGTCTGTTCGGATAACGCCTGCTGCGAAGAACATAATGGAACACGCGTCTCAATCGTAAATGCGAAGAGTGCCTTGAGATGGATCAAGTCGATCTCACACGAACAGTACCGCAAACAAGTCTTCGGCCGGAATTGGGGGTTCCCGCCCTTCCACTTTAAATGTCGATGTAGAATGGAGGGCGTTATTTTTGAGGGCAGTGAATGCTGGCGGGTTCACAAGACGGAACGCAGGCGGTTGATCTTCAATAAATGGAGATCGTAACTACGCGGCGAGTTTTTGTTGACTCGGGGACTGGGATTCGCGTATAAGTTTCGAGAGGCTCGATTCGTAAACGAACCAGTTATTTCCGATCCCGACCTGCCTCCCTTCGAGGGTTCCTTCCTCGATCCAGCCGATGATGGTCGGGCGGCTCGGGGCCGGCCGAAAAACCTCGGACAAGATCCGCTCCACCTCACCCAACTTGATGAGAGGATCGATCGCTAGAAGTGGCATTTGGTACATTCGCCGCACTGGTAAAATAAAAAACTAAAAAAATAGGAAAGTCAAGAAGTTTGTAAAAGCTGCGAAAAACAGGCTTCAAAGACTCGTTTGGCTTTGGCATTCTCGAACGTGCCAAGGCATGAGCCTTCCTTAGACGCTGAAGGACCTCGGCCAGTTGCTGGTGCCGGGGTCCTTTTTATTTTGAGGCCGTGTATCGAAAACCGGATCGAAAAGTTTATCAAGAAAAATTTCCAAACTAGTACCAGATGGCAACGCTAACCCAGAACGCGATCAAGACCAAGGCCGAAAAATGGGCATCGCTTCAGGCGAAGATCGCCCGGCTCGAGAGCGAGAAGATCTCGGAGCTGACACCGCACCAGGAAGCCTACGAGCGGAAGACGGCCCCGATCATCTCCCGCTTTGACGAGGAGATCGACCCGCTGCAGGAGAAGGCCGACGAACTGGAAAGCGAGATCCTCGAATGGCTGGAGAAGCAGAAGCGGAGCATCCGGCTCGAGACGAAGAACGCGATCGCGGAGATGGTCCGGAGCAAGGGCTTCGGTGACCGCGTGGTCGATGCCGAAAAGTTCGTCGCAAAGTGCATCGAGCGGGGCATCAAGAATTTCTGGCGGCTCGTCAGGGTGAACATCAAGGACGCCAATCAGGTGATGGGCAAAGAGGATATGGACGAGCTGTGCGACCGGCCGAAGATCGAGACCGCGAACGCCACGCTTGAGCTCAAGGCGAAATGACCGCAAGGCCACCGATGCGATTTGACCGACGGAAATTCTTTGACGGCCTGAGGGGCGGCCTGCTGCGGCAACTGAACCAGCGGCAGGTCGATGGCCTTGAGTTCCTGCTCGGCGAGTTTGAGAAGACGGGCTGGGACATCCGGTGGATCGCCTACGCATTTGCGACGGTAGGGCACGAGACCGCCTGGACGTTTCAGCCGATCAATGAATATCGGGCAAAGCCGGGCACGGCAGGCCGGGCGAATCAGGACCGCTATTGGCTGACGGGCTACTACGGCCGCGGCTACGTTCAGCTCACCTGGAAGGCGAATTATGAAAAGGCCGGAAAGGCCCTCGGGGTTGACCTGGTCAATCGGCCGGAACTGGCACTCGAGCCCGAGGTCGCTTTCTGGATCTTGGTTGAGGGCATGCATTCGGGTTGGTTCACCGGCAAGAAGCTCGGCCACTATATCAAGCCGGGCCGGGCCGACTACGTCGGTGCCCGGAAGATCATCAACGGCGAGGACAAGGCCGAGCAGATCGCGGGTTACGCCCGGGCCTTCGAGCGGATTCTCCGAAACTCGGCGACGGCGGCGATCGCGAACGCGACGGATGCCGAGATCGCATCGGCGGTCGATGAACTCCAGGCGGCCGGGCCGGTGGCGAAGCCCTTCAGTGATCCGCAAGAAGCCCTTCCTCGGGAGCGTAAAACGGAAGCCGCCGAAACGCCTCAGCCTCCGGCCCTCCAAACACCGGCCAAGGTCGAGGTCGAGGCTCCGCCGCCGACGGGGATGATGGCGAAGCTCAAGGCCCATCTGGCGGCCATGTTCGCCTTTATCGGCGGCGGTGCCGGGCTGAAAGAGTATCTGGGCGTGCAGCTCAGCGAGCAGACGGTGACGCTGCTCAAGTACATCGTTCCGACGGTACTGGTGCTCGGCTTTGTTGGGCTGATCGTCTGGTATCTGGCCGAGAAGGTGATCGGATGGAGCACGTTGAAAATGCGCACCGAAATGGCGGCAAGGGGTACGGTCCTCGAGATCAAACCACAGTGAGTCAAGCAAAGGCGGAGCAACACCGCCCGACGACAATGACGATGAACGACACAAAGAATGCCTCTCTCGCTTTCTTAAGCAGCGTGTGGGCGGCTGTAGTGGCGATGGAGACTCAGATGTTGATTACCGTTTTGTCAGCGATCGTGCTGCCGATCCTTTTTTTCGCGATAGGAAAGACAGCGGATATTTGGCTTCAGATCTATCTGGCAAAGCGAAAGAAAGACGAACAGCCGGATGAGGAAGATGAGGAATGAGGATATTCGAGGAATTCACGATCGCATGGCAGCAGCTCTCGCGGTGGCAGCACATCAAGCTCGTCGCCGTGGTGCTGGTCGTTCTCGCCCTGATGTTCTCGGGCTGGCTCGATAGCTGCCGGACGATGCGTGAGGTCAAGCGGCACGAACGCGAGGCCGTTAAGGCCCGGCAGGAAGCCGACGAACATATCGAGCGGGCGAACAGGCTCGCCGCACGAACGGCAAAGCTCGCGGCGGAGCTAAGACGCTCGGAGGAGCTACGGAATGAAGCTGAACAAAATCTCAAGGTTGCTAGTGCCCGGTCTGCTGATGCTCGGGCTGCTTATGATCTCGTCCGCGGGAGCCGCGGCACAGACACCCCAACCGCCGACGCCCTCTGCAAGTCCCTCGCCGAGCTCGGATACCCGTGCGAGTGATGAGGCCCTGCGTAGGGCATGTATGGATGCCCTATCGGAGCTGCGGGCGGCCCGGAAGCTGATCGATGCCCAGGGCGTCGAGATCCAGCGGTATGACGAACTGCTCAAGCTCGAGCGTGAGATCGCGGCGAAGTACCGGCAGATCACGACGCTCAGCGATGAAGAAAAGGCGGAGCTGCGGAAGGCTCTCGATGCCAAGGACCGGCAGATCGCCGCGGTCGAGGCCGCAAACGCGGTCCTGAAAAAGCAGCGAAGCACGTTTTGGAAGCGAGCACAGATCTTTGTAATTGGAGCCGCGGCCGGGATCGTCGTCGGCAGTGTCATCAGGAACTGACTTGCTCCGGCTGGGTTGGGCTGGCGGAGCGGGCACGGCTGTGGGGAAGAAGGTAAAGCGAACGGCGAAACAAAGCTGCCGACTCCCGCAGCCGTGAAGATCGAGGGATGCCGAAGGAATATCCAACAGAAGCAGTCGAACTTTGCCGGAAGCTTTACTGCAAGTACGGCGGGAAGAACTTTGATGCGATCGAGCGGGAGATGCGCAAAGAGTTTCCCGGCTGGTCGAAGGCGAACCTGAACGACCGCGACGCGAAGGACCGCCGAAACCGACGGCTCGGCTGGGTAACAAGATTCGGCTTTGAAAACTCGCTGAGGCTTCACCTTCAGAAGCTGACCGAAACGGTCAACGATGACGAGCAGGACCTTTACCTCGGCATCAAGACGATCCGAAAGCAGCTTCAGAACGAAGCGATCGGGAAGAACGCAAGCAAGGAAACGCGGAGGGAGTACCGCGAATACTGCAAGCTCGAGATCGAGGCCAGGCGCAATCTCGACCTAAGCCGGGACAACCTGGAGACGTTCGTGGCCGGCTATGAAAAGTTGATGATGTGGCTCACCGAGCTCGACTCGGCAGCGGCGAAGGCACTGCTCAAGCACGGCGAGCGGCTGATCGAGATGGCCAAAGCTCACTATGGCAAAACGGAAGCCGACGACGACGGAACAGGCGATAGAGCGGATGAAGGCGGTCAATGACCGCGTCCGGGTAAAGGTCGCCTCCGATGGCGAATTCGATATTTCGCTGGCTCCTTTGAGCTGGTGGCGTGAACGCTGGCACGACCGAGAGATCCAGCGGCTGTTCATTGAAAACTTCATCTACATTCGCGATGCGTTTGACGAGAACAAGCTGACGCTCTTCAAGTTCAATGAGATCCAGGAGTACCTGCATTTCAATGTGACGGGAAAGGACGTTGTGATCAAGAGCCGTCGGCAGGGGCTCTCGACCTACTTTAAGGCGAGGTTCTTTGCGAACGCGGTCGTCCGATCGGGCCGCAATGTTCGCATCGTTCCGCACGATCCCGATACCGAAGAGGCATTCCGGGCCGACTTCAAAGTGATGTACGAGAACCTCGCACCTCACCTGAAGCCGGCCACGAAGTACTACTCGGAAGCTCTGATCGAGTTCAAGGACCCCGCGAAGGGCACGATCAACTCGCGGATCTCCACGGCCTCGGTACAGCCGGGCCACGAAGGCAAGGGCCGCGGGCAGACGATAACCGATCTTCATTTGACCGAGCCGCCTTTCTGGCGGGGCGATGCGAAAAAGGCGGCGACATCGCTGCTCGAAGCCGCTCAGGGAGGTCAGGTCTGCGTTGAATCGACACCGTTCGGCATCGAGTGGACCCACACGATCTATCAGCAAGGGAAAAAGGGCGAAGCCGGCTGGACATCGTTCTTCTTCGAGTGGTGGTGGAAACGCAGCTACCGGGTCGAGGGAGCACGGATCGAACAGGGCCGCAAACGCGAGTGGGTTCTGCTTCAGCCCGGCGAGACGCTCAAGGATGTTTGGCAGGTCCCGGCTGCCGGGATAACCGAGATCGATCGGATAGCCAAGCGGAACCGGTTCGATGCGGCAAAGCTGAGCGAAGAGGAGATCGAGATCTGCAAACAGATCCGCGACCATCTTCGGGCAAAGGGCCACATAGCGAAAAAAGCCTCGTGGCATATTGACGCGGTTGCCGAGCGGATAGCCTGGCGGCGTTGGAAGATCGCCGAACTTCCCGGCGGCGAAGCTCAGTTCAAGGTCGAGTATCCGGAGAACGATATCGACTGTTTTGAGCAAACCGGTCGACCGCTGATCAAGGGAAGCTATTTGAAAGTCACGTGCCGGCCGGAGGGGCCGCGAGAAGGCCGCGAGTACATCATCGGCTGCGACACTTCGCTCGGGCATGAGACGGGCGATCCGGCAGCGATCGAGATCCTCGATCTGGTCAGCGGCCGGCAGGTCCACTCGGAGAGCCTCAAGCGTTCGCCGGACCTGATCGCCTATCGGCTGCAGGAGCTGCACGAGATGTATAACCGGGCGGTCGTTGTGGTCGAGCGGAACAACACCGGCATCGCAACGATCCGCGAGCTGCAGAAGCTGATCCCCGAGGAGTTTGTCTTCCGGTACATCGATCGGCGGCTGCAGCGAAAGATCGAGGACGGCGACCTGACGCCGGACGAGGCATTTGCCCAGGCCGAATTCGGGCTGCCGACGACGGAAGCGAACAAGGCCGAGTACGCTATCGAGCTTGAGCGGGCAGTGCGGACCGGGGAGATCGGGCTTTCGAGTGAAGAGTGGTGTGAAGAGTGCCGGACGTGCGTCTGGTTTGACAACGGAAAGTGGGGAGCGATGAGCAGCTCCTATCACGACGATCGGGTGATCGCCCTGGCGATCGCTCAGTACGTTCGGGTGAAGTTGCTCGGGCAGTTCATGGGATTTGTTGGTGTATTGCCCGAAACGGGGTATGCGAGATAGATCACGATGCCGGTTTAGGTTGTTTCTCGTTGTTCCTGTTGCGTTTTCTCGGTAAGCGGCGGCGTGCACGTCGCGTCGGCGGTTTGCTGATAACGGAGGCGAAGGGTTGATATGAGCGAAAGTTGGATGTGGATCATAGTCGGGGCGGCGGTCGCCGGATGCCTGGCGGCAATCATTCTCTGGCAGCGATCGCGGCCGAAAAAGCACAAGACAACGCTCGGCCGGGTCGCCGAATTCTGGAACAAGCCCGAGTGTCTCCACGTCGGCCCGCGGGGAACTCGCATCCTGGTCGAACCGGGGGCCGAGATCTCGCCGGCGATCATCGACGCGATCGAGGACGGTCTTGCCGATGCGTTCAGGCGGGCAGCCTGCCGCGGGTACCAGCGTCAACTCGACCACCGGGACCACAACGTTGCCGTGCTTGTTTCGACCGAGAACGATTCGCTGGGGTTCCCTGCTTATCGTCTCCCATGCGCTCAATATTGCGGCACCGAGTATGACAAAGGCGGCTACATTCTGGTCGCCGGCGAGATGATCGCAGCCGGCAACCCGTTCGGCAACTGGATCGCGATACCGGAACATCCGGCACATCAGGCCGAGCACGCAAAGCTGATCTCAGATTTCGAGACCGAGCACCCGGTGCTTGCATGGAACCACGGCGAAGAGTTCGAGCGGACCAAGACGCACTCAGGAGGTGAAGGCCATCCGGTGATACCGGAATGCCCGGGCACGGCCCGCTTCCTAAAAGTTATGGAGATCCCGCTCAGGTCGTTTGGCGATGAGGACGGCTGCAAGCTGCTCACCAAATAGCAATGAATTTTCTGGAAAGACTCAAGATCGCACTCGATACGTTCCGTCGGCTCGGCGGGATCGAACTGCCCGACGACGGGCGGTCGTCCAAGGAATCGATCGGCAACGCGATGCGTTCGTTCAGCTCGATCTTCGGGTCGGTCTCGCCGGTGATCGACTTCGAAATGCTGAAGACGTTGAAGACGCTCTGGCTCTTCAATCCGGACGTCTCGCAGTACGTCGCCAACATCGTGCAGCTCGGAAATCCGGGTCACCACATCTCGGTTTCGGCCCGGAACGACTCGGTTGCCGAATCGGCCGTCGAGCGGTTGAACGAAGCGGCCTCGAGGATCTATCGCCACGGCGTCGGCGTCGACGGCCTGCTCAATCAGTATCTGACATCGATCGCCTGGTCGGGGGCGATCTCAAGCGAGGATGTGGTCAACTTCGCGGGCAAGCGGATCGAAAAGGTGGTGCTTGTTCCGGTCGAGCAGATCCGATTCCGGTACCGAGAGGAGACGGACGAGTACGAACCCTACCAGCAGGTCTCCGGGGCGATCACCCGATCGACCGACAAAGGTTCGTTCGGGCTCATTCCGCTCAACCGCGAGACCTACCGGTATATCGCTCTTTCGACCGTCGAGAACTCGCCCTATGCAAAGCCGCCGGCAACGGCTGCGGTCGAGCCGATCATAAACGGCCAGAAGCCGATCATGGAGAACATCCGGTACATGGCCCAGAAGGTCGGCCTGATGGGACTGGTTGCGGCATCGGTCGTTCAGCCGCCCCGCAAGCCGAACGAGACCGAGGCCGAGTATCAGCAGCGGGCGACGGCGTACCTGAAAGCGGTCAAGAATGCGCTTGACGGAAACTTCAGCAAGGGCCTGCTCGTCACCTTCCGCGATCAGAAGATCGAGCACACTCCGGTCACGACCGGAGCGGCCGGCGTTTACGACCTTAACCGGATCAGCGAAGAGCAGGTCTTCTCAGGACTTCACGCGATGCCCGGCTTTCACGGCCGGACGGATGCGACGACCGAGACGTTTGCCGATGTCGTTTACTACCTCCTTGCCGGGCAGGTCGAGAACATGCAGCGGCCGGTGGCCCGAAGGCAGGAGCGGACCTACATGCTCGATCTGCGGCTCGCCGGCGTCGAGGTCGAAAGCGTTAGCGTCACGTTCAACAAAACGCGATCGCGGAACGCCAAGGCCGAGGCCGAGACCGAGGAGATAAAGCAGCGGTCGATTCTTGAAAGGGTCAAGCTCGGGTTGATCACACCGGACGAGGCGGCACAGGAAATGGGCTACGAAGCCTGGGCAAGCCCCGAGCTGCTCTTCGGCGGTCCCGAGCGGCGGGAAGACGGCCGCGACTCGCAGAAGGCACGGCTCCGGCTGCGGTTCGACCAGGCTTCGCAGACCTACAAAGTGGAAAGGGACCGGTACGAGATCGCCTCGACCGGCGAGAGCGGAACGGGGAACGTTTTTCCCCTTGTAAAAAAAAAGGCTCAACAGCGAGCCTCAAACTAACGGAGGAGCAAATAGATGAGATCCTTGAAGGGTTCATTACTGACTATCTTCGCAAGCTTCGCGGTTTTATTGGCGATGGCTTGCGTCTCGCAATCGACCGTCTTCGGACGTACCTACTCGAACACACCTACGACGACTTTCGCGACGCCGAAGAGTTCGCCGCCCGACTGCTCGATGAGATCGAAGCAAGCTGGAAACTCGGCTGGAGCTCTGTGCGAGCACGCCAGGCGATCAGCTCAACTGTCCGATCGATCTACGAATTTTACCGGCTCCGGGACGCTACACCTTTCGGCGATCGGTCACCGGTCGGGCTCCGGCTCGGAGGCCCGGACCGCGTCTCGATCCGCTTCATCGGAGGGCTTGACCATTTCTACTTTTCAAAGTTCGCACCGAATACGAGCAGGCCGCTCAGGCGATTTTTTGTCGAGAGATACCTTGAGGACGGAGCCGCACTATTCGGCCGCGAATCTCCGGAGGAACTCGCAGACTTTCGGGATGCCGCCGGCGAACGGCTCAAGAACCTCACCGATCGGCAAACAAAGACCATCGTTCAGACCGCAGTTCAGCGCGTCAGGAACTGGGCGCATATCGGCAGTCTTGCCCAGGGTGAAATTGAACTTGCGAGGGTCGTGGCAACGCTGGACGCCCGGACCACCGAGCTATGTGAGGAGCTTGACGGAAAGATCATTCGAGTCGGCGTCGCCCAGGAAACGATCGAGCGGCTTAATCAGCTCGAACCCGGCGAGTTTGCCGCGGAGCTTTATGAATCGGAGATAGGCAAGGCCATCTCCAGAGATCCGGTCGGCACGATCCAGAGCTTTCTGGAGCCGGACGGAAAGACGATATCGGATGAACTGGTACGGCTGGGCCGAGGATTCCCGCCGTACCATCCGAACTGCCGGACGCGATTGGAAGGCGTCATTGAAGGGATCAGTGACGAGTGAGGAGTGATGAGAGCGAAGAAGTTTTCAGATGACAGTTACGGGATCACTTGTCTTGCATGTGGCTGCGGCCATTCTTTGAAAGGCTGGAGCTTTAACGGCGATCTGGAACGCCCGACTTTTCAGCCGTCACTCTTGGTTAGCGGCTACCTGAACGAGAGGCAGCCTAACGGTGTGTGCCACTCATTTATTACCGACGGCAGGATTCAGTACTTGAGTGACTGCACTCACGAGTTTGCGGGCAAGACCATCGAGCTGCCCGAGTTCGGTGATTATGACAGTCCGGTGATCGAGGTGAAGTAATGACTGATTTTCAACCAATAGTTTCGAGCAATTTAGAGTCGGGGGCCTACGAAAAGGCAAAGCGGACATTGACGCTCCGCTTCAAGAATGGCACGGCATACGAATACACGAAATGCATGCCAAGTTTGTGGACGAAATTTCAGAAGACATTTGACGGAAAGGAAGGGCGGTCCGCCGGCAAGTTTTTCTTCGCGAATATCAAAAACAAGCTGCCCTTTACGCAGCTAGACAACTGGAAATGAAGAACAATGTCATCAACGGCATCGAGATCGTCAGTCTTGAAAAGCAGCTCGCCCGCGTCGGGCTCCGTTCGGCTCTGGCCGGTGCTGAGATCTCTGCGAGCGAGAACCTGACCGCCCGAGCGTCACAGTTCTATCACGACGGCACGGTCAACGTCGGCAAGGACGGAACGCACTTCAATTACGAACGTGCGACGGACGTTCTGCCGACCTCGGACGATTACGTCACTGTCCGGTTCCGGGCGATCTCAAAGTCGGTCATACCCGGCCACTGGATCGACTGGAGCAAGGGCGATGTGCTGAAGAGCTCGGTCCCGAAGCTGCTTGGCCAGACGGTCTATCCGAACCACGACTTTACCGACATCAACAACTGGCTCGGTTCGGTAAGCAGCGTCGAGTGGGACAACGCCGGAGCGGAGAGCGGCGGCGTTCCCGGCATCAACGCCGAGTATAAGATCGACGCCCTAATGAATCCGCGGATCGCCCGCGGGCTGCTGATGAAGCCGCCGGCGATCCACAGCACGTCGATGACCGTGCTTTTCAAATTCGAGTATTCGCATCCGGACATCGCGGCCGAGAACCGCTATCGCTTCTTCGACCTGCTTGGTGAAGAGGTCGAAGGCGAGATAGTTCGGTTCATCGTCACCGAGATCCTTGAGTACTGGGAGGCGTCGCTTGTCTTTCAGGGGGCGGACCGGCTGGCCAAGCAGCAGACGGGCGAACAAGACTTTGCCGATATGTCGGCAGATGCCGCGGGCGACGAACCGCCGGCAAATTCAAACGAGGAGAAAACCATGAAACTTTCGAACGAACAGAAGACAAAGCTCGGCATTGAGTTTGACGGTGAGGACGTTCCCGAAACGGAGATCCTTGCCGCGGCCGAGCAGCTTGCGGAACGGCTGGAAACGGCCCAGGGAACGGACGTCGCGGAACTCCAGCGACGCGCGGAACTGGCCGACACCCTGCTCAATGAAAAGCGGGCAAATGTCGTCCGCCTGGCAGTGCTCGCGGAGCTCGGGGCCGAGACCGGCGAGCTTGACCCGGCGATCGCGGAACCGATTGCCGAGGCAGGGCCGGAAAGGCTTGATCAGCTCTCGGCATATTACGAGAAGAAGGCAGCCGAAAGGTTTGCCGGCAACCGCTCGTCCGATCCGGGCTCGAAAGCGATCGAGAACGCCGGCGGCGTAGGCAGCCAGGAAGAAGAGCTTCCTGAGATCTCGGTGCTCTGATAACGGCACCGCACAAAACCAAGAAAGGAGAATCAAGTCATGAAACTCAGAGCACACGTAGAAGGTTTGGCGGTACCGGCAACGGTCGCGACCGTTGAACCTAAGGACACCATAGTCACGATCACCGGCAACCGGACGGTAGGCAAGGCGGGGGCCAATGCCAACCCGATCGGCCGGCTTGCGGTCCCGCCAGCGGAAGCGAACGGGCTCGGCACGGTCGAGACGAAGTTCAAGGAGCTGGTCGAGGTCAAGACGAGCGGAGCACTCGCCGCCGGCGTGGCGGTCAAGCTCGCGGCGGTCGATGGCTCCACCGGCGAGAACATCGTCACGGCGTGGCTCGCCGGCACGGACAGCTACGAGCGGCTTTATGGCGTTGTCTGGAACGGCACGGCCGGCGTCGGCATCGCGGAGGTCCTCGTTTACTAGGTCGGTCCGTGACCAACGGACGTAGAGTTCAGGAAAGGAGAAAAGAAATATGGGTTACGGATTCAAAGGCAAGGTCAAAGAGACCATCACGGAGCTTGACAGGCTCCGTGGGGACAAGCAGCGGGGCCGCGACATCACGCTCCGCGATTACGTTTCGCAGAACTACAAGGACGCGAACGGCAAGCCGCTCAGCATCGAGCACATGTTTGCCGAGCTCGGCATCGAGCCGAGGCGGACGGCGGTGCACGAACTGATGCGCGACGACGACAACAAGTACTTGATGTCGGAGTTCGTTCGCGAAGGCGTTCGCCGGGGCCTCGGCATCGCCCAGCGTGAACGGCTCGAAGCGATCCGCAAGGCAAGCATGGGGCCGATCACTGCCGAAGGCGGTGCTCAGCGGTGGATGTCGCCGGAGGTCTATCTCGACGCTCAGCGGCTCGGGCTGGTGCAAAGCACCTTCTACCCGGACCTGATCATCCGCGAAGAGCCGGTGGCTCAGCCGACGGTCACGGTACCCTCGATCGATCTTTCGAAGGCGACTTTGAAAGACTCGGCCGAGGCCGCAACGATCGAGGAAGGCTCGGTCAGCTACGGGTCGAAGGACGTTAAGCTCCGCAAGAAGGCCCGCGGCATCGGCATCAGCTACGAGGCGATCCAGTTCAATTCGCTCTCGCTCGTGCAGATCTTCTTCGAGGACGCCGGCCGCATCCTCGGGCAAACGCTTAACGCGATGGCCGTCGATACGGTCGTCAACGGCGATCAAGCCGGCGGTACCGAGGCCGCAGCCGTGATCGGCGTGGACAACACGACGAACGGCATCACCTGGAAGGACCTGACCCGCGTTGCGGTCCAGGGCGGCCTGATCGGCCGGACGTTCAGCCAGGCGATCGGCAATGCGACGACCGCTCTGAACTACCTGAATCTTGACGAGGTCAAGAACAAGCAGCAGGGCACGCCGCTTCTCGGCACCGCGTTGCGGAGCCCGCTGACTATGCCGGAGTCGCTCTTCGTTTCCTCGAATGTCGCGACCAATCAGCTCGTGCTGCAGGACCCGTCGATGTCGATCGTGCAGCTCACGGCAATGCCGCTGATGGTCGAGACCGAGAAGATCATCTCGAAGCAGATCGAGAAGTCCTACGCCTCGATCATGACCGGCTTTGCGAAGCTGATGCGCACCGCTTCGGTGATCATCGACGGTTCGATCGCGTATTCGGGCAACCAGTTCCCGGCGTGGATGCAGCCGTTCTCGACCGAATAGCCGCGGTGAATAGTTAGCATGCGGGGCGGACTCCTACCCGTCCCCGCTGAACCAGAAAGAGGAGAAAGCTTATGTCCAACAAGAAGAAGAATACAGAGGCAGCGGCGGCGACGGCACCCGAGACAACGGCGGCGACGACCCAGCCGAACCCGGCCGAAAGCGATCCGCCGGCGAGCGAAGCGACCCAGCCGAACCCGGCCGAAAGCGATCCGCCGGCGAGCGAAGCGACGCAGGCGAACGATCCGGAAACACAGCCAGATGAGCCAAAGAAAAAGGCGAAGGCTGCGGAGATCCGACGCGTGCGGCTTGCCGACCAGGACACCGGATTCTTTGACGCCGTAACGGAATTCAAGGTCGTTCGCGACCAGGTTGTGGATCTCGAGGATCCGATCGGAAACGCAACGCAGACCGCACTCCAGAGCGGCCGTCTGCTGATAGTCGAGTAGGCCATGGCAACCCTGATCTCCGCAGCCGATGTGATCGAGCGTTTCGATGTTGACAGCGACATCGATCCGCTGCGATTTGAGCCGCATATACAAACGGCCTCGCGTCGGCTGCGGAAATGGGTAGGCGAGGCGAACTACGCCGAGGCACTTGCCTTTGCCGCGGGCAACGATCTGGAGGAACCGCTTTTGCAGGACCTGCGGAACGCCGAGGCACACCTCGCCTTTCACTACATGGTTTACGGGTTGAATTATCCGTTCACCTCGAAGGGCATCGTCGCGACCGTGATGAGCAGCGAGGGCAAGGAGATGCGGAAGTTTCTCACGCCGGCAGAAACGCAGGCCGTTGCCGTGCAAATGCTCGAACTCGCCCGCGAGATCTCCGAGCCGTATATGCCGCTTGACGGAACGCCGACGGGCAGCTTTGAGGTGGTGAGCGATGGCGAATGCTGATGTAAAAGCCCTTGAGGATCTGGCGGCCGACATGACCAGGGCGAAACGCCAACTGATCAGCCGTCTTGCCGAGCGTGGTTATCAGCTCCTGCGAGCTGAGGTCCCGTTCAAAACCGGAAACCTGAAGCAGGGGGTCGCACCGCCGGAGGTCGATCACGAGCAGATGTCGGCGGTGCTGACCGTCTCGGCAAGATCGGCCCGAACCGGAAGCCGCGAGGCCAGGGTGATCGGCCGGGATGGAAAAGAGAAAGGTACCGTGACGCTTCGGCCCAGGCCGGCATTCAACTATGCATCAACGGTCGCACTCGGCCGTCCGGCGATCTCGCCAAAGAGCGGCAATGCCTTGATCATTCCGGTCGCGACGGCACCTTCGGGCGAGGGCTATTTGATCTCGGGAGGCCAGATCTACGTGGTCCGCAGAAGTGCCGGGCCCCAGAAGGCGAATCCCTTTCACGAGCGGGCAGCGACGCGGCTTGAGGGCGAGGCGGAGCGGATAGCGACGTCGGTACTTGAGAGGTTTGTTTAATATTCATGCCGATTGGCGTAACAGCAAAAGAAAGTAATGCGGTCAAGAATACGAGTGCGAGCCCGTGGACGGCTGCTACCGGTGTCGCGATAGCGAACGGGGCGTCGATAATCGTCGTCGTCTGCGCAAGCGCACTTGCTCCGACCAACGTAAACTGGAACGGGATTTCCCTGAACGCTGACATTTCTTTTTTCGGCACACCTAATGTCGTAATCTTTTCACTCCACAATGTTATCGGCGCGACCGGGAACGTTACCGTTGAAACCAACGGAACATCTACGATCGCCGTGTCAATTCTAGAGGTTACCGGACTTGACCCGACTCCAGTTGATAAAACCTCAGGTAACAGTGGGAGTGGCACATCGCCTTCGTCTGGAGCCACGACCACCACTGCGCAAGCAAACGAATTGTTGATCGGGGCGATCGGAACGAACGGCCCCACTGGCGATGCGGCCGGTTCGTGGTCAAACTCCTTTACTTCGTTTGGACGACAGGGCACCTCCGGGCAAGGAGCGACCTCAAATTACACGATTGACGGAGGCTATCGGATCGTTTCAGCTACTGGGACGTTCGCTGCGGAGAAAACTGGAATCACATCGCGTCGTTGGGGAGCGCTAATTGCCACATACAAAGAAGCCGCAAGTGGTAACAACTACAACCAGAATCTTTCAGGCGGCATGACGCCGGCGGGGTCGGTCAGGCGCGACGCCGCGGTGCGGAAGACGGGCACCGCCGGAAGCTCGGGTGCGGTCGCGTTCGTCAAAACGCTCTTCCGAATCCATTCCGGAACGGTCACGCCGGCGGGCGTTTTGAGAAAAGCGATCTCGCATTCAAAGGCCGGAACGGCCGGTTCATCAGCGACCATCACAAACATCAAGCAGCGTCTGCAATCGCTGACTTCGGCCATCGCCTCGGCCGGTACTGTACTAAGAGATACCGCAATCAGACGAACCGGTTCCGTTGCCGCTGCCGGGACGGTGCGAAAGGCGGACGTTCATTCAAAAGCAGGTTCGATAGCTCCTTCCGGCGTCGTCCGAAAGGCCGACTCCAAAACTCTTGGCGGCACGGCCGCAAGCTCGGGCACGGTCCGCAAGGCAGACGCGAAAACGCTCGCCGGAACTGCCTCGCCAACCGGGGCGTTGGCGATTGTCCGCTCGCTGATCCGCAGCCTTGCGGGTTCTGTCGCGTCTTCTTCGCTGGTTTCAAAGGCGGCCGCGATCCTGAAAGGCGGCTTGGTCTCGCAATCGGGCAGCGTCGAGAACGCAGCGGGCCAGACGCTCGATGTAAGCGGTTCAATGGGCACGGCCGGGACTCTCGTTCGCTCGGCTGCGACGGCAAAAGCAGGCAGCATCTCGCCGACGGGCACCGAGCGGAAAGCAATCGGCCGCACGGCGACGGGCAGTCTTTCGCCGGCCGGAACGCTCGCAACACTGAAGGCGTTCATTGCTTCGATGGTGGGCTCGGTCGCGACGGCCGGCGTTGTGCGGAGATCCGCGGCCATCGTTCGCAGCGGCTCGGCGGCAATGGCCGGAGCGGTGACGAATATTCGCTCCTACGCGAGAAGCTTTTCCGCCGTGATCACGTCAAGCGGAGCGGCCGCAAGCATCCGGGCACTGCTGATGACATTGACCGGATCGGTCTCAAGCTCAGGAACCGCGGCACAGGAGCGATCCGCGTTCAGGACATTGGTCTCGACCATTGCGGCCTCCGGCGTGGTCTCGACAGGTCTTTCCCTTCTTCGCAATCTTGGCGGAGCGATTGCCGCGGCGGGCACAGGCACCAGCGAGCGATCGTCATTCAGAGATCTCGGCGGATCGATCGGGCCTTCGGGTGCGATAACGACCGCCGGCGAAGCAAGCCTTGAAGTTTCAGGCAGTGTGGCAGCCGCGGGCGAGATCACGCGAACAGCCGATAAACGTCTTGCCGGAACATTGGCGACGGCGGGCGGGATCGCTCGTTCGATGGTTCGCGGCCTTGCTTCGCTTATCAGTGTGGCGGGTTCGCTGCTGGCCCAGATACTGCTGCCGACGGAAGCCGGCTCGGTCAGGCTCAGCGAGTTTGCCGTGACGCGCGTCACGCTCACGGAGACGACGGCGATCCGGCTCGGCGAGACGGCAGCCGTCAGGCTCGAGCTGCGGGAGGAACCGGTATGAGCCACGGAGTGAAGATCTTCGATGTCGGCGATGCGGTGCGGTGCCGTGCGGAGTTTCGGGACCTGGCCGGAACGCTCATCGACCCGACCACGGTTTCGGTCTCGGTCAAAGGCCCGGACGGGCAGATAACGACCAAGGTCTATAACACCGACCCGGAGGTCGTTCGCGAATCGGCAGGCAGATTTTATATCGACGTCGATGCCACGGCATCCGGCGTATGGCACTACCGGTTCTTTTCGACCGGAACCGGAAAGGCCGCGGCCGAGCGGCAATTCAATGTGAGGCGGTCGAATTTCGCTTGATGAGGAAAAGATGATCGGACAAACGACATTTTCAGCAACGGCACGCTTCGAGGACGGAGTTGCCACGGTAAAGGTCACTGCCTCGACGCCCTACGGAAGCCGCACGTGCGGAGTTTCGCAGGAGGTCGATGACGAAAAGCTGCTTGGTGCTATCGGCGGGCTGATGGAAAAGGCCATCAAGAGTGTCCGCGAGAGCCTGCAGCAGGAGGCGGTCAAGCAGACGGCGAACGCGGTCGTCGCGGCCGCGAATCGGAAGGAGGTTATCTAGGATGCAAATGCAAAACGTAGGCACTACGGCACTCTCGGGCAGCCGCTCGTTTGCGGTCAGCCATAAGCACGGCGGCCAGCGGCCTGCGGCGAACCGCGGGCTCTGGGCAACGGTCAGGGACGCACTGCCGCTCACCCGCTCACGCGAGGTGAATATTTACCGGCTCTGGAACCTGATCAACATCTGGCGGGGGTTTTGGAGGATATTGGCGGCTCGCGTGATCGGCGTTCCGACACATTACGGAGCGGTCTATGCCCAGATCGTTCGCAAGAGCGGAGAGGTCGTTGAACTCGGGCTGATCTCGCTGCGGGTCGTGACCGATACGGGCGTCGCGTTCATCGTCGATGCCTTTCAGAACACGACCGAGCTCGAGAACATGCGGTTCCACGGCTACGGCACCGGAACAACGGCCGAGGCCGCCGGCCAGACCGCACTCGTGACCGAGTTGACAACGCAGTACGCGACCGACAACACGCGGCCGACCGGTTCGACCACCGAAGGAGCTTCGGCGAACATTTACCGCTCGGTCGGAACGCTCTCGCCGGATGCATCGGTAGCGATCACCGAGCACGGGCTCTTTAGCCAGGCAGCAACCGGCGGCGGCGTGATGATCGACAGATCGGTCTTTTCGGCGATCAACCTGATCTCGGGCGATTCGCTCCAGACCACCTACGATCTGACGTTCTCATCGGGAGGTTAGTGACTTGAAGCCGGCTGAGATCGTCATATTCGAATTCTTGAGTGAGTCAATTTCGAGCGCACCTGTTGACTCGCCGATATACGACTGCGAGCTGCACGACACCGTTTATCAAACCATCCGGACAAAGCACTGCATCCGGGTCAGCGAAGCGGTCAGTGAGCTCGCGGTCGATGTGACGCAGGAGATGAGGGAATTCGATGCCGAGCTGGTGATCGCGGTCTGCGTCAAGGTCGAGGGCAAGGACAAGAAGGAGCGTCAGGCTTCGATCCAGAGGCTCTTCGAGATCCAGCAGGCCGTAACGAAACTGCTCACCGAGGACGGAACGCTCGGCGGCCGGGTTTGCGACAGCCTGGTCCGAAGATCTTTCAGAGGGTTCGATGTGTTGGATGGCGAGCCGTGGGCGGTCGCCAATATTCCGGTCGTGATCAATCCGCGATCGCTGGGTTATTAGGAGACTACGATGGCAAAGACGAAAGAATTCAAGATCAAGGTTCGACGGGACGCACCCGACACGGTTGCGCACGGCAACTTCGCGGTCGAGAAGGTGGGTGGCCACTACACAACCGACAATGCCAAGTTCGCAGACTGGCTTGAGGAGACCTACGGTGCCGAAGGGACCGAGGCCAAAGCGGCGCCGAAGCCGAGGCCCAAGCGGAAACGTTCGACGCCGCTGACCGATGAGACCGAGGCCGAAATCGCGGCCGCAGACACCGAAGACGGAGGTAAGAAATAATGTCAGATACACAAAGCAGCCGCGGTTATGCATGGGGACTGCAGACCGATTACGTAACGCAAAAGACGATCGCGGCCTCAGCTCTCAGGCGCATCATCGCCAGCGATGAGAACACGATCGATTACGAGCCGATGATCCAGGACGATGAGGACTGGGCACACGGCAAGAATCAGGCCACCGAACAGTGGCTTGAGGCTCATGACGCGACGGTTCAGCACTCGATGGCCGGCTACGTCGATGAACTCGGCCGGATACTGGTGCTCAATCTCGGCGACTATGGCGTCGTCACGCCCGGCGGCGGTACTACCTCGAAAGAGCACACATTCAAGCCGCAGAACCCTTCTGTTTCGCGACAGGGCCGAGCGGTGACCTACGCCGAGACGACCGGTCCGGGCTGGAACGTGCTGATGCCGCGTGCTGTCGGCAACGGCTTCGTGCTTCGCGGGGATGAGAAGTCTCCGCTTTCGATCGACTTCGGGCTGCAAGGTGCCGGTGCGATCAATCCGGCATCGGGCGTCACCTGGAGCGGCGGCACGCCAACGGTCGTTGACCCGACCGACCGGACGAAGTTCTTCAATACGCAGGTCGCTCTTCGGGCCACGCCGCAGGGCGAATCCGAGGTGGTTTACGGATGCCGGTACCGGTCCTTCGAGATCAACTATCAGCAGACGCTCCTGCTCGAGGCGGGATTCAAGCCCGGATGTGCAGACTTCCTGACGCCGGGCGATCCCGAGAGCGGCATCATCCGCTCGGCCTGCGAGTTCGACAAGCAGATGCTCGATTTCAGCTTTGAGGTCGATATGGCAAGCGGCTCGCCGGAGCTCGTTCTGGTCCAGAACCAGAAGCCGATCGTCATCGTCGTCGAAGCGACCGGCCCGATCATCGAGGCCGCGATCGCCAAGAAGCTGACGATCACTATCCCGGTCGCCCATTACCGGACGACGAAGCCGACGATCAAGAACGGGATCTATACGTTCACGATCTCGGGCAAGGCCTTCTTCGACTATGCGACAAGCAAACTGGTCGAGGTGAAGCTCGTCAACACGATCACCAGCTACATCACGGGCTGGTAAGAGAAGAAAAATACAAGGAGAAACAATGCAAGAAGAGACCCAGCAGAACCCAACCGCTCCGGCCCAGGCTTCTTACGACGCACGAAGCGAGAACCGCTTTGAGTACGACATCGAACGGGATGGATTGACCTACAGCGTGGCCCACGTCTTCGGGCCGCTTTCCGACGACCGATATTTGCAGTGGCTCGGCGAGCTAAACATCCGCGGAGAGGATGAGGCGATCTCCGAGACGGCCCGCGAGGCATCGGTCAAACTCTGGGACGAGCTGATCGTCCGGCTTGAGGGCGTCGAGTTTGACGAAGGGCTGAACTGGAAGGATTACATCCCGGCCGGCGAGAAAATAGCGGCGATCAACGACCTTTTTGCCGTCGCGATCAACACCACCCAGAAGAAGGCAGCGGGCAAGCTCCGGATCGACCCAAAGGCCGACTCGAATGTGGTGATCCGAACCGAGGCTTACCGCAACGGCGAGATCCTCATTCAGACCCACACGCTCCGGCAGCCGACCTTTGAGGACGAGAAGAACTACTCGCGAATCCAGGCCCGCCGGATCAAGACGGAACAGACCCGCGGACTGAGACGAAAGCCGAAGGTCGAATACGTGCCGCAGGATGCCCGGATCGGCGAGCTTTACGACTCGCTGGTGATCTCGGCCGAAGGCTTTACAGGCGGGATCCCGCTCCGGTTCAAGACTACGGTCGTGCACTATTTGCTCGGCAAGGAGCTTGAGGTAAAGAGCCTGGGAAAATAGCGGCCGCCGTCCGCGATCGCGTTCGCGAGATCCACGGCGAAACGGCCGAAAGCGGAGCGGCCGTCTGTCCGGGCGAGGCAAACTGCAACGACTGGCAGCAGCCCTTTGACGGCACGGACGAGGCAAAGGAAGAGGCGATCTGCTTCGGCTGCCGATACTTTGACACCAAGCCGCTGGCAGCGGCCGACGATGAGGACCTGACGGCAGAGGAACTGGAAGAGTTTGTCAGCCGGATCGAATCGATCGTCGATTGGCAGGACGCAGGGTTCGAAACCGACTGGTCACGGCACCCGTTCTGGATAAAGCGGCTGGTCCTCGAATGGCGGCAGGCCGAGGCCCAGATAGCACGACTCCAGACAAGCAGGCTACAGGCCGTTATCCGCGGATTTCTGAAAGATGGCTAACCGAGACGTAACAATTACCCTGAAGGTCAAGGACGGAGAGGTGGTCGCGGCCACCTCTTCGCTCAACCGCATGAAAGCCGCTGCACAGGACGTAGGCCGCACTGCGGGTTTCGACCGCCAGATCGCCTCCGCAGCGAAGCGGGCGGGCGTCTCGTATGAAGAAATGGCGTCGAGGGTCCAGCGTGCTTCGGTCGGAGTTAAGCAGGCCGAATCCGCAATAAATGCGACGGCGAAGGCGGCGAGCGGACTCGCACCCGCAGCCGGTGGTGCGGCAGCAGGGATGGGAAAGCTAGGTGCTGCGGCCGGACCGATCGGCGCCGCACTTCTTGCCGTCGGCGTCGCGATCGGGGTGGTCATCGCTGCCGGATACAAGCTTGCTCAAACCGTCCTTCAGATCACCAAGACTTTTGCAGATTATGCGGCAGCAATCGGCCGCACCTCGCGGGCCACCGGACTTGCTGTTGAGACAATTGCCGCCCTGCAGCACGAGGCAGATGCAACCGGCGAATCCTTCGGCCGGATCGAGACGGCCGTCAACCGTTTTCGCGAAACGCTCGGGAAGGCCACGGCCGGGAACCGGGACGCTCGGGCAGCACTAAAAGGCCTCGGCATTGACGGAACCAAAGCGATCACTGACATCGACGCGGCTTTCAAGAATGCTCTCCGGTCGATCTACGAAATGCCGGATGGCATTGAGAAGGCAAGAGCGGCTCATGCCCTTCTCGGCGACGAATGGTATAAACTGATTCCTCTTCTTGATCAGTTCAACGGCAATGTGGACCTCGCAGTTCAGCGAGCACGCGAGCTCGGTATTGTCATGTCCGAAGATGATGTGAAAGCCGCTCGCGAGTTCAACCGGGCCTACGCCGAAGTACAAGCACAACTAAGATCTCTCAGTTATACATTCGGCCGCGAGTTTTTGCCGACGGTTCGCGATGTTATCTCTGATTTCTCAAAATGGATCAAGGACAATAAATCGACGATCGATTCCTGGGCAACCGCTGCTGGCGACTTTGTTCGGGGTACGATAAAGGTCTTTCGGGACCTGATCGATTTTCTTGATCGGAATCCTATTCTCACAAAGATCATTCTCGGTTTCTCTACTCCACCATCACTTGATGCTGCGATTATCGGCGCCGGTGTTGTAAAGCAGTATGGCTCGAATGACCGCCTTCCGCAGCCTGCAACTCGCGATCAGATCGAGGGCCGAACTCCCAACCCGCAGAGCCAGCAGGATCTTGCCGTTCTCAACGCAATTCTTGAGGAACAGGCACGGATGTCGAAGGCTCTGATTCAGGGCTTGCCTCAGATTCTCAATGCGATGCGGACAGGAACAATGATGCAGGAATCGGGCGGAAACCAGTTCGCCCGAAACGCCCGGACCTCCGCTTCCGGCCTTTTTCAAGTGATGCCGGCCAATGTAGGGCCATGGACCAAGGAGGTCTTCGGGCGGAGTTTCTCCGTCGAGGAGTTCATGCACAGCCCGAAGGCTCAGGAGGCAGTTTTCAATCACAAGATGGGCCAGTACCTGAGAATGGCGGCCGAACGTGCGAACGGCAATGAGGACGTCGCGATCCGCATGGCCGCGGCCGCTTGGTATGGCGGTCCCGGAGCGATGAACCGATATGATGACGCGAAACGGTTCCGACCGAATGAGCCATCGTTCCGTGAGTACACGATGTCCGTTCTTCGGCGAACCCAGGCCGCACGGCAGGGCGGCGGATCGATAGACCCAAATGATATCGAGGCCGAGATAAAGAAATCTCTCGCTCAACGTTCGGACATTCTAACTAAAGAGGAGCGAGACCGGATCACTCAAGCTCAGATCGATTTCCTTCTTGGCTTCGGCATGATTCCGGATGATAAATCTCTCGCTCGCATCCAGTCGCTCATCGCTGAGGACGCGAAGTCCCGCGGAGTTGCCCAACCGACCGCCGAACAAGTGCGGCGTGCTTTTGAGGAGAACAAGGCATCGCGGCTCGGCCCGATAGATGTTCCCGAAGCCCAGTTAGGCACGGTGATGAACAACCGGCTGACCGCAGACGAAGAGTGGGTCCAAAGCCTTCGCGATGGGTTGGGGATCAGCCAACGGATCGGAGATCTCGTATTTCGGCAGCGGAACATGCAGGCCGAGCTTGGTGTCGAACTCGAGAACCAGTCGCTGCTGAGGAAGGAGATCGCTCTCGACCTGGAAAAAGAGTATCAGGTACTGCTTCGACGGAACCTGGCAGAAGAGGCGGCGAACGCTCATGCGGCCGAAAAAAATCAATTGGTCCGCGAGATCGGCGATCTTGAGATACGACTGGCAAATCTCGGCCGGAACGATAATCTTCGCATTCAGGCCGCACACTTGAATGACATCCTGCAAATGCGAGAACGTGAGCTTGACGCCGTGATCCGGATAAACCGGGCCCAGCTCGAGCTTTCGCAGTCGATGCGGGTCTCGGGAAACCAGATACGAGCTCAGGTCCTGGAGCATCTGGCTTCTCAGCGGACGTTGAATGAGGCTATCGCAGACGGCATCACGCGGACCTATGACGAGATCGGCAGCAGGCTCGATGAACAGATCGAAAAGATGTTCGAGTGGGCTGGAGCTGTTCGCGGATTGATCACCGAACCGCTAAAAGCATTCGCCCGGAACTCTCTGACCCGGGTGACCCGAGGTCTGCTCGACGCACTCATTCCGGGACTCGGGACCGAGATCACGAAGACGCAGAATCCTATCGCTCGTCCGATCGTCGATGAGATCGGGGAGACGAACAAGCGGCTTGATCGGATGATCATGCTGATGGGCCGTGCTGGTGGAGGCTCGGCGGGACTCGGCGGTTTTCTCTCGCGCATCTTCAGCGGGATCGGCGGCGGCAGCGGTGGTGGAACCGGTCTCGGTTCCGCGATGGGCGGCTCCGCGATCGGCGGGCTGTTGGGACTCGGCGGCGGCGGTGCCGTCGGCCGACACGAAGCCGCACACGCCGGAGCAAGAGGCTCGGGCAGCATTCTCGGCAATCTACGGCAGCTTTTCTCTACCGGGCAAGGCGGCATATTTGCTCCGCGGCAGAGTGTGGTGTCCGGTAAACCGAGCCGTCTCGGCGGGATCATGGGCGGGATCGGCGATATCGCTACTGTAGCCGGCGGCATCATCGGCGGGCGTTTTGGCGGTATCCTTTCTGCGGCCGGGACGGGAGCTTCGATCGGCGCAATGTTTGGTCCATGGGGAGCCGCGATCGGGGCCGGAATTGGAGCGTTGTTCGGCCTTTTCGGTGGGGACCCGAAGAGGAAGGCCGATAAACGTCAAAACATTCCGGCTCTGAACAGCGGCTTTGCCGATGCGATCGCTCAGCTTCGCGAGATCCTGACTGGCGTCCGGCGGCTGAGCCTCGACCCAGACGAAGCTGTCAGCCGAGCCAATGAGGTGCGGGCACAGATCGCATCGGGCTTCGGCATCCAGTTCCAGTCGAAGAAGTACCGGCGGCAGGCACAGACCTTGATCGCGGCAAAGCTCCGCGAGGCCGACGACATCATCTCGCAGATCCGCGGGGCTTCGGACATCGCCCGAGGTGCGGCCGACCGCCGGCAGAGGATCTTGCCCGAGTTTGCGGGCGGCTTCTATTTCCCGGACTATTTCCGGCCGAACGGGCTGATACCAGGCGTCTTCGACGGGCGTGACGACCTGCTTGCTATGCTCTCTCGCGGTGAAATGGTCATCAATGACGACCAGCAGAATGACATTCGTAAAGCAGCGGGCTTTGATGTGTTTGCAGAAGCCGGTATCCCGAACTATCCGAAAGCTTCGAGTTCGCCAAAGCTAGCCCGCGGAGGGATTGTCGGTACCGGGCTCGCACTCGGGCCGCAGCCGAACGTGATAGTGGAGCCGCGTTTCTCGCTCTATGTTGAAGGGGTCAACTTTGACGAGCGTGCCCGTGCTTGGATCGAATCCGATGGCGGCCGGCGACATGTTGTGAAGTTGGTAAAAAAGGCGAGAAAGGAGCGTGACATCTAATGGGACGATCGCTTTCAACAACGATGCAGAATATCTTCGCGGGATCGGACCGCAAGATCGACTGGACGTTAGACCTGACCTTTCCAGACGCGACATCGTTCAAGTACGCAACAGCTCCGCTAAGCCTGGCCAAGGGCGAATACACAAACGACCTTGAGGCCATCGGCGAGATCCGTCAGACGCTCGAGTCACCGATCGACCGCCTCAGCGTTGCAGTGCAGAATAAGGACCGCGTGCTCGGTGAGCATCTCGCGTTGCACTGGCAAAAATGGCGGCGAGCCGAGGCGACGATCGGGCGCTACTACGTCGGTGGGCCTACGATGAACCTAAGCGAATGGAAGCCTATGTTCGTCGGAGCAGTTCAACAACCCGAGGCGGACGACTTTAGGGTCACGTTCACGGTGATCAGCGATGTCGTAGCACCGGGACAGATAGTATGCAACAGACCCCTCGCAGCCGCATGCTGGTTCATTTTCAAGGACCCGAAGACGTGCGGATACGTTGGCATCGAAACTCAATGTAATCATCGGTTGAAATCAAAGCTCGGCTGTGACGGCCGTTCCAACGGACATCGATACGGCGGTATGGAACATCGCTACAACCCAAGTGTGAATGCTCCGGGAACCGGAGGCAATAGCGGAGAGCCGGGTGTTCCGGGCGGTCCGACGGTTCCCTGTCCTGAGCTGGATCAATACGTCCGTGTACTAGGCGAGAATGGAAGACCGAGGCCGAAAATGGTCGGATTTCTTACCGAGACAGATCTTATGTGGAATCCGGTTTCTCTCGAGTTTGAGGAGATCGAACGCGTAGAGGTCGTCAGGGGGCAGCCGATCTTTGAGATCGAATGCCAGAACGGAGCTCGTGGATTCTCATCTTTCAGCCACCCGGTGCTTAGGCACGCGGATCACCAGACCGGCGATCCGGTTTCGACATTCCGGCCTGGCGATTCCGTTCTTACAGAGATCTCAAGCGGACTTCACGATACGCGGGCCACGGTCGCTAGGGAGACAGGGCGGACCGGAGATGTACTCTTCGTCGTAATGAAAGGTGGAAAGATATACAGCTACGGTGACGACCAGGAAAAGATGATCGTTTGCCACAACTCGAAACCGGAGCCGCCGGGCGAATTCTGATATGTCATTTGTCGATCATTTACAAGGAAAGAGCGGAGAGGCTTTGATTCTCGAGGTTGCGTTTGGAAAGCACCCGGTTCAGGGCGATCTCACGAAATCAGTCGTCACCGGAGCCGATCCGAACCATGTTGTTACGATCCAGCAAATGCTTGGTGAGGCGTTTGGCAAGGGCTGGAAAGGACCGGTGGGAGTCTGGTATGCCGGTTTTAATCGGCCGGCTGCGAAGTACCGTTTCTATCCTGGTAAGTTTGTTGCTGACCCAGACTTTAAGACCTTCACCGCGAACTCGACAACCGATGTGATCACCTGCACAGCTCACGGGTACTCGAACGGCGATATGATCATTCATCTCGGCGGTGATCTGCCGGCTCCAATTGTAGCTGGACAGATCTACTATGTTCGGGACGTGACCACAGATACCTACAAGATCGCCGAGACCTCTGGCGGAGCAGCGATCAATTTGACCACGAACGGCAGCGGCACCCTGACGGTCTTTCGTAATGACCCAGAACAGGGGATCGACCCGATATTCCTACAGGACCACAACCACTCAAACACCGCGTGGATAAGGGTCGAATGCCCGAGTGGTTCAGAGGTCGGAATTCCCGATGCGAACACAAAAGACAATCCACCTGTAGATCATGTGGGCATCTACGAGTGCCAGCTCGGCGACATCTACGATGAAATCGGTGAAATCGCGGCCACGGATCAGTACCTGACGAATCCTGCAGACGTGCTCGCATTTGGCTGTATGGAGATACGGAAGTACCCATCAAGCCGCGTCGACTGGGAAAGCCTCGACACACTTCGCATTAAGTGCGATCAATTGATAACGCCGGACTATACGACATTGCCACAAGGCGTCGGGCTAACCGGTCGATATTATGAGGGCACTGCATTCAATACCCTTAAATCGACACGCGTCGACCCGGTTCTTCAATTCGACCTCTCGACTGGTGCTCCGGAGATCGAGCTATCCCCGACGAACTTCAGCGTACGTTGGGAAGGAAAGATCCGCTTCAAATTCACCGAACTCTATACATTTCATTTGACCCACAATGACGGCGGGCGTCTCTATATCGACAATATGACTACGCCGATCATCGACCAATGGGGAACAACCGGATCGTACTCAGGGACCTTTTCCCCGAACGCCGATCAGTTCTATGACATAAAGGTCGAGTGGAATAATGCGGCGTCCGACTCGCAGCTCTGGCTGGAATGGGTCAGCACCCGGCAGCCTAGGCAGATCGTGCCTCAGGACAGGCTTTACCCAAAGAACGATCAAAGGAAGCGATTCGAGTCGCATATTGCGTTCATCGAGCGAACCAGTTTCGAGGACTTTTTGAAAGCGATCCTATTCACCTGCAACGGAGCCATGCAAGATGCCGACGGCAAGTTGAAGTTTTTCTCTCTCGAAGACGCGACTTCGAGTTTCACGTTCGACGAATCGAACATTGTCAAGAACTCGATGCAGTATTATGCGCGGTTCTCGCAGCAGGACGTTCTAAGTTTGGCAAATCGCTTCATCGCGAGCGGCAGGGACCTCGACAACCGCTATTTGGAACCTTTCAATCCGCCATTGGAATATGACCTGACCGAACTCCAGACCGAAGCCGGCAGGATCAATGAACAAACGGTTCCGGTTGGTAATATGAACCGGCTTCAGGCTCTTTCGAATCTGGCTCATTACGCAAAGCTGCAAACGGCACCTATGGTGCTCGAACTTGAGGGAATGCCCCAAACTTTTCCAGTGCTTCCTGGCGACGTCGTCACTGTCACTCACGAGATGTTTGACTGGGCCGGTAAAGAGTTCCTTGTGCTCGAGGCTACGGACAACTCGATCGATGCTGGTGCGGACAATCGAAAGTTTAAGATGTTGGAATGGGAATAAAAGACTGGACAAAAAGCGAACGCGTGCCTCGGAACGGCCTGGCCGCCTGGTATCAGTACGAGCCGGGCGTTTCAGCTAATAATCTGATCAATGATTATTCGGGGAACGGCCGTCATGTTTCATGCGGGGCCGGGAATGCCCCCGTGCTCACGGCAAACCTTCTAGCAGGCCAGCCAGGCTGGTACTTTAACGGCACCCGAGACCCGCTGCAGTGGTCTGGCTCCCTGAATATTCGCTATGCCGTAGTCGTAGGCTCATTTGAGGATGCTACTTTCTCTCAGTACCAGGGCGTGGTGACCGGCTTAACGAATGGCGATGTCCTGCTATCGAACAACTCAGGCACGCTCATATATGATCAGGGATCGCCGGCGTTCGAATATCGCAAAAACGACGTTTTGTATGCCGACAACGCACGCCAGGCACCGGTCAGCGGTTCAAACTCGATAATGGAGATGATTATGCCCGGCGGCATCCCGATGGACGGAGTGCAGCTCGGCAAGGACCGCAACTTTACCGGCCGTTTGCTGAAGGGCTGGATCTTTGAGGTGCTGCTCTATACGATCGACCCGACCGAGTTGATGCGGCGGTTCCTCTTTGAGTATCTCGCAATGAGGTACTGGCTGTGGCCGCGAGTCGCAGACGGGAAGGCCGTGTTTCCATTTGTTTCTAACAAGCAGATCAACCGCGAGTACGGCCGCGAGACCTATCTTAGCGAACCGTATGAGGGCGATCCGAAGGGGCTTATCCGCGGCGATTTCAAATCGGCATACGAGCTGCCATTCAATCTACGCGAATCGCACGAACTGCTCGCAGCCGAGGAGTTCTTCCGGAGCCACCAGCCGCTGAGTAAGTTCGTGCTCCGGGACTTTCGGCATCAGCCTCACCGGGATACCATTGTCCGGTTCGCTTCGCCCACAATGTCAGAGGAAGGGAGCAACACGACCTATCGGTTCAACTATTCGTTTGATGTGATCCAGACCGATTGATGTGGGAATTTAAAGAAACGGCCATCGGATTCTTGATACAATCAAGTTTAAATTCCCAGCATTATCTCATTTGAATCCGGCGAATTATCTCATTTGCCCGCACTGAAACACTTGAAACGCGTGAAACGCGATCGAGTTTTGAGTCCCGGCTTTAGCC